>JAVBXO010000022.1 GCA_030824535.1 Azonexus sp.
TTCCAGTGTTGCGCTGGACTCAACGGCTTCCGCCGTTGCTGAGTTCAGCTCGACGATAATCGGCTGCGTCACTTCCGCAAGCGGCGCTTCGACCGCCAGCTCGGGCTGCGCCGTGACCAGGAGCTTCTCTTCCAGCGCAAGCGCAGGGGTTTCCAGCTCAGGCCTTGCCACAGCCTCCGGCGACTGCCCGGTCTTGCCGGCAGTATCGTCGCCCGCCCGTCGCCGCCCCCGCGTATTGCGTCGACGGCCATTGCCCTTGCTGCCTGCCTCGGGTGTGCTTTCCGGAGCAGGCATTTCCGGCGGCTGCACAGCGTCGACCGCAAGCGGCTCATTATTGCTGACGACATCAGGCGCGGCTTCGAGCGGCAGCATTTCGTTGTCGGCCATGCCCTGACGCAGCGAAGCACGGAAGACGTAGGCGCCCTTTTCGTCGCGGCCGAACCCCAGCAAGCCACGATTGGCGGCTTCTTCAAGCAGATAACCGAAGGAACGGAAGCCGTAGTAATTTTCGTTAAAGCCGGGGTTGCGCCGCTTGACCACTTCCTTGAGCACCGAAGCCCAGATCCGTTCGCCATCGCCACGGTCGGCAATCAGATCGACGAAGGTCGCCGAAACGATGTCTATCGCCTTGCGCTTGCGCTCTTCCTGCTTCTCGCGGCGCTTGGCTTCGTCTTCTGGCGAACGCTTCTCGCGCTCGCGACGCTGCACCGTGCGCTCGCTTTCGCGGTCGCGCACCAGGTCGTCGTAATAGATGAATTCATCGCAATTGGTGACCAGCAAATCCGAGCAGCTTTGCTTGACGCCAACGCCAATGACCTTCTTGGCGTTTTCGCGCAATTTGGAGACCAGCGGCGAAAAGTCGGAATCGCCGGAAATAATCACGAAAGTATCGACGTGAGCCTTGGTGTAGCAGAGGTCCAGCGCATCGACGACCATTCGGATGTCAGCCGAATTCTTGCCCGACTGGCGGACGTGGGGAATTTCGATCAGCTCGAAATTGGCTTCGTGCATGGCTGCCTTGAAGGTCTTGTAGCGATCCCAATCGCAATAAGCCTTCTTGACGATGATGCTGCCCTTGGCCAGCAAGCGTTCGAGGACCGGGCGAATGTCGAATTTGTCGTACTGGGCATCGCGCACGCCGAGCGCAATGTTTTCGAAATCGCAGAAAAGCGCCATGCTGGCGGTGTCGTTTTGTGCTGCCATGAAATGCTTTCGACTAAAGGATGCAGGAGTATACCGCCCGGCGGCGCCTTGTCAGAGCTACGTCTGCGTCACGGCACCCCGGAAACGGACCAGGGCGGCAGCGAAACAAACCGAACCGAGCAAGGTCATCCAGCAGTTCGACCCGCCCGGACGACAAGCAGTTGATCAGTGGCTACACCACGGCGCCACCCCATCCCGACCGCGCCATTCCGGTACCTGCAGGGTACTGCGCACCAGACTACTTTTACCATCAAACAGCACCGAAAATCGTGCGAGCCTGTTCCAGTCATCGCAAATCAACCATTGCCAGGCCAGTTCATCACGTGCCTCGTAATAAACCGTCCAGACTGGATTCGGCGGACCAAACAAGCGCAGGATGGCGTTCTGGTCATGCTCGCCCGGCCGCACCTGCGCAAAGCGTTCGCTGACGAGGGCATTCTCGATACGCGCCAGGCGCTTGTCCGGCGCCAGATAAACCATGTAGGTATGCACGCCCATCGGCCCGCGCGGATAAGCCAGTTGCTCGCTGCCATCGGCATCCTGCCAACGCATTGCCGGCGGACCCATTTCGGCGATCACCTCGTTGACACTGGCCCCCCCCGCTAGCAAACGATGACCATCATACGCAACACATGCCGACAGACACAAAATCATCGAATGGAGCCACACTCCCGCAAGCAAATGACACATTATTCTCTCCCTATCGTTGAATTACGCAGTAAAAACGGGCAGTCTTTGCAAAATTCGATAAAACTGCAATAGATGCTGGCGACAAGCAATTCATCCGGATTGTCTCAAAGGTGGACAGCCCGCCCCCGGGAATGGCAAACTCGCGCGCAGAAACCAACAAATGGAATACGCAATGTCAGAAGCAGCACCATTCATCATTTGGACTTTTCGCCGTACAGGCGGCACGAATCTAAGTAGCGCCTTGTTTGACCGCTCAAGCTTTGAAAAATCCCAGCATGAGCCATTCAATCCCGAGCGGCAATTTGGCAAGGTAACGAACGACTGGCTGGAAAATCGCGACCCTTCTGCCATGCAGGCAGCCGTCGAGGAAATTTGCCAGCGTCGTGTGGTCATGAAGCATTGCCTGGAAATCATTCCTGAAGAAATCAATACTGCCCTGGCCAAAGCTGCTATCGCCCAGGGCTACCGCCATGTTTTCCTTTATCGCCGCAATTCCCTGGACCGCCTGATGAGCCTGCACTTTGCCAGCCAGTCAGGCGTGTGGGGTAAAGAGCATCTCAAGGACGGCCAGATCGATGAGGAAATATTCCAGCAAGGCATCCCTGTCCAGAAACTGCTTGCCCACGAGTCGCATTGCCGGACGGAAATGCTGCGCATCTACAATCTTTTGCGCAAGGAAAACCAGCAACCACTCGTGCTGGCCTTTGAAGACCTGTACCTCAACCCCAGCATGAGTGAAGCTCAACGACAGGTATTAAGCACACTCCAGGCACTCAAACTCGCCAGCGACAGCCAGCAGGATCTGGCTTTTGCCGAGAAGGTGCTGACTGGCGGGGAACAGGGTACACGCAATCATTACACGCGCTTTGTCGATTACGAGCACCTCTCCCAGGCACTGAATACGCTGGGTGACTTTGAAGTTGGCGCGACATCAGGGGTGGAAATCATCATGCCTGCCACCCCGGTGAAAGAATTGCAGAAGCTGCAGATCTGGCCCGCACGCAGTGATGTTCAGGCGGGAAGCATCGTCCTGGAAGGGGTTGCGCTCCTGCCAGCTGGCGCCAGCCCGTCCCATACACTGCTGGTCACTCATGCTGGCGGGGAAAGCATCGCTGACTGGAGCCTGCCATCACCCAAGATTGCCGCCGAGTTTCCGGCCAATCCCCATGGAAAATCTGCCCGCTTTGTTGCGTCCGGCATCATCTGCGGCAAGCAGGCTTGTCAGCTGATCCTGCGTACGCCGGAAGGCAAAATGGTCGAACTGGCCCGGATCGAAGCCCCCTGAAATAGCGGCAGCGAGTGCAGCAAACCGAAAGCGAGCCTGGCGGAAAACCAATTCCGCCAGGCTCGCTTTTTATACGCCGCTTTGAAAATTCCTGGCCATTTCTCCCAGGTGTTTCAAATAAATCTGCGAGATCAGTTCAGGCTGAAAACGGTTGATTACCGGTGCAAAACGCGTCAGGAACTTGAATTTCAGCGCCAGCAAATCGTGGCTGGCCGATTTGTTGCTGACCGCCGATGGTCGCGGCGTTAACTGCACCAGAATTTTCTCCAGAACTGTCGTCGTATAACGGGAGAAAAAGCGCAGATTGAACTCAAGATCCTGGTGCCGCCGATAAGTCTCGTCAAAGCCCCCCAGGGCCAGAACTGCCGCTCGCCGGTAAGTCATGGTGTTGGTATGCAGATAATGCTTTTCGTAATCGAGCAACAATATCTCAAGACTCAGATCCCCGCCCCGGTAGCGACGCTGGTCATTGTACGAAGAATTCCAGCCCAGATAGCCGCAGTAGACCGCTCCGCAAGATGCCGGGGAATCACGTAGAACAGCGATGCTCTCGCGCAAGCGTCCTGGCAGGTAAACGTCATCATCATCGAGAAACGCGATGTATTCTCCAGTCGCTTGCAACAATCCGCTGTTTCTTGCCGCTGCGCCATTGCGATTACGCGCGTGGGCCAGGAAATTGATCGACACCTGCGGATATTTTTTCCGGATAGTCGCGACAATCGCTGCCGTTTCTTCGCGAAACGGCGAACCCTCGCCGTTATCGTCGACCACGATGATTTCCTTGTCCAGAAAATCCTGGCAAGCTACCGATTCGAGGGCATTGCCCAGATTGTCCGGGCGCTTGTAGGTCGGGATGATCACCGACACCCGTCCCGCGACAATGGGTAATTTCGGCATTTCAAGTTGGCGAAATGGCGAAATATTCTCTGAACACCTCCCCTGCACGAAAGCCAAATAGCTATCGATATCGGCAGGCATGAAAGCCCTGCCGGGCGCCACGGTCAATAGATGGTCACATGGCGGAAAGCGCAAGGCCTTTTCCGGTACGACCAGCCTATCGGCCGCTGTATCGAACCAAGCCTTGTCGTGTATCGGCCGCAAACCATCAGGGGTACAACAAAACATCGACACATCGCAGGTCGCAGTGCGCAAGTCAAGGTGAGCGAAGGGCCAGTCGCTGAGGTTGTCAGGCGCGGACAGCAAAATCGACAGCCTGGGCGGTGACAAGCGAATTGCTTCACTGCTCAGTCGTCCAGGCTGGGCAAGCAGGCGACGACATTGCTGCAGGTTGTAGGAAAAACCCCGTTCCCCATAACGCTGTGCAGCCAGCTGGTAATAAGCATAAGCACCAGCGATATCACCACGCCGAAATAGCTCGGCTGCACTACGAACGATCATGTCGGCTTTCGGGGATTTTCTTTGCAACAAGGACTCAAAATATCAGCTTATTTCTTGGGCAACAGGCGGAATCGCGCACCCAAAACGCTGCAGGTGCTGCTCCAGCCCCTTGAGGTAGATCCGATGAATTTCCAGTTCCAGCTCATGCTCGCTGAACTCGCCCTCCCCGCTACCCGCCTGCCGTGCCTTCAACTGCTGGAGCAAGGTATAAGCCAGGGGGCTTTCCGGGTCGTAAACCAGGGCGGCAGCCATTTCCCGATAAACCTCGTCAAAAGCCCCTTGTCCAAGAGCCTTGGCCGCCTCCTGCAGAAGTTCTCCAGCAATCGCCTTTTTAAACTCCTGCTCGATGAATGCCACGTCCGCACGCAACGACAGTGCATGACGCAACGCCGATTTTGCCTGTGAAAACTCACCCAAGGCGACTGATGCCTGCCCCAGCCCAACCTGAGCCCAGACATAATTACGGTCAATCGCCACGGCCTGGCGGTAATAATCAAGCGCCGACGCGGCCTCGTTTTGCAGCAGGAAAATTTCCCCCAAACGACAAAGCGGATGGATCAAGCCCGGCGAAATTTGTAGCGCCTCGCAATACGCCTCCTCTGCAGCCGCGAAATCACGACGGGAGAATTCGCCATCGGCGCGCTTTATCAAGTCCGGTAAAGCCTGCAGGCGGAGGGCCAATTGCTCCTTGGCGGCAGCAATGAGACCAGCAATATATTCATTGTTTGGCTTCAGTTGCAGGGCATTCTCATAGCACTCGATCGCATCAGACCAGCGCTGAAGAGCCGCATGACAGTCACCAAGCCCGACATGACCCCAGGGATAAGATGGCTGGCACAGGGAAGCCTGCTGAAAAAGATTAAATGCCAGATCGCTGTTCTTGTCCACGAGCGCCATCGTGGCCAGTCGACAGAGCGGGTGAACAGCATCGGGGAATAATTCGAGCAACTGCTGATAAAGCTCCCGAGCTTGTACAAAATCACCCTTTTGATAAGCCAGATCAGCAGCTTTCTGGATTTCAGCAGAGCGTCCACGGTTAATACCCCGCGTGATTTCCCGGGATATTTTCTCGATGGACTCATCATCCGGAGAAATTTGCTTGGCGACCTCAAGTGCAGCTTGAGCATCCTGCCACTGCTCTGCGCCAATATAACTTTGCGCCAGACCAAGATGAGCATTGAGATGGCGTTTATTCACGCCAATGGCCAGCTTGAAATACTCCTGAGCAGAAGCAAAGTCGTTCATACCCAATGCCGCTGTACCCAAGCCAAGCTTTGCCAGAAGCGGCTTGTCATTAAGATTGTCAGCCGCCAGATAATTTGCAAAAGCAGAATCCCATTCCTTGAGGCTGACAAAAGCATCACCGAGGCAAATATGAGCCCACGAGAGGTTGGGCTTGATCAGCAAGGCAGATGAATAAGCGTCGATTGCTTCCCGATACAGACCTCGCAAACGACAGATATCGGCCAAGCCCATCAAGGCCCAGAGGGCTTTTGAATCAAGCTTGAGGGCCTTCCGATAAAAATCCTCAGCCGTATCAGGATCTTTTTTCTGGGTATAGATATCACCCAAAAGAATCGACAACTCGAGAACATCAGGGCTGGCTTCCTGTAACTCCAGAGCCAAAGTCTCGGCCTCTGCAACTTTTCCTTTCTTCAGAAATTCCCGAGCTGCAATAATCTGCTTCTTTAAATTATTTTCCATAATTCACCAATAAACACCAATAGACTTAATTAAATTAAAACAATCCAGTGAAAAACCAGTTGATAGAATCAGCCTCGTCCAGTCAAATGGGGCTTTAGCAGCTTGCTAATCAATTGCCGAGTTTCTCGCTCACTTTTCCGATAGCTCTCCAACAAACCTCTTACTCGTTCACATTCAAGGAAATAAAGCTCCAACTCCTCCTGAACCTGATGCAATTGCAACAGCATCAATTCGCTGTCGCTTCTCAATTCCGAAATTTGTGTTTCTTTTTCCGCCAGCAGAATATTCTTCTCCTTTTCGAGCGCAGCCTGTTTTTCAGCAAGCGCCTTCTGTGTCAAGAGATGGTTCTCGTGGCCCTTCTGGGCTTCATGCAGTTGCGCCTGCATGGATTTCTTTTTATTTATCAGCTCGACAATTTTTGCCTCTGCATTAGCCAGGGAATCAGATAGCCTCTTCTGATCGAGCAACAGAAGGTTTTTTTCTTTCTCACACAGTTCCAATTTGCCAGCCAGCGTTTTTTGCAACAAGAACTGCGTCTCACACTCCTCCTGGACCTGATGTAATTGCAAAAGCATCAGTTCGGATTCATTTTGCAATTCAATTACTCGATCTTCATGTTTTTTCAGTGATACAGCCTGCGCATCATGGTTGGCAAGCAAATGTTTATTGTCCTTTTCAGCAGCCGCCAATTTTATTGCATTATCTTTCTGTAGCAGCGCCTGAACCTCCAACGACTCCTGCAATTGATGCAACTGCAATAGAGCCAATTCCAACTCAGCTTGCACATCAATAATTTGCTGCTCCCGCTTGTTCACCAGATCAAGCTGTGCCTGCTTATCAATCAGACATCGCTCTTTTTCTTTTGCCAGAGCTTCCATATCAGCGATTATTTTTTTGTGTTCGGTCTGTTGGACCTTGGACATTTTTTGCGTTTTCAGTTGATCGGCCAATACCGCCTCGTGTCGCTCTTCCGAAATACGCAACTGCTGCGCCGCAATTTTATTTTTTTCCACCAGCTGCAGGGAGACCAATTGCTGCTCGAGAGCCTTCAGGGAAAGAGTTTTCAAGTCCAGCTCGGCGAGCTCTTTTTTCCTGATACCGACAGGAAGCGCTGCAGCCTCCAAGTTCAGGAATAATTGGTGACACTCAGGATAGGCCTGAGCTAGCGCTGTCAGCAGAAACTCTTCGTCGGCTGCAGCATCCTGTCCGAAATCGTTTGCTTCATTCAGGAGGCAAGCGAAAAATGCCTCCGGCAATATTCCCTTGGCAAAAGACTTGGATCCCTCCAGTTTTTTGCGTAATGCGGCAGCGGATTCTTCCGTTGTGTCATCAAGGCGAAGCAGCAAGGCTTTTTTGGGGTGAGCATGATAAATATCGAGGAACTTTTGGTGATAAGCCAGCCAGTTCTCCATCGCCTGACGAAGAGTCGTTCCCAAATCAGGTAAATCACTCTTCCCTTGAATGCTTTTCAGGACAGAGAGCGGACTTTGATAAAAAAGCAGATAGCTGCCAGCGAGACAACCATCCCAACTTTCATAAGTCCAGACCAAGGAAGCATCGGCGCAAAAGAATTTGGTGTCAGCTTTCTTCCTGCCCCCCGCCGCTTCCGGCAAGATTCCGGCGATTTCTCCGGCAAGATCAATCGACCCGGATGATTCAACAGGCGTCCGGTCCTGAAGCTGTCGGGAGAGCCGATGCTGCACCTGAGAGATCTTTTCCGTAAGTGCTTCCGAGTTTTTACTACAAAAATTCGTAACTTTATCGAACAAGGCTCCGGGCATGCCGGCAATCCACAAAGGCTTTAGCATTTAAAGAGGTTCCAACAAATTAGTTTAAACATGCCATCAATCCGCAGCGAACCAATGACCGGAAGCAATTAATAAAAATAGAATCTCGACCAGTAGCATCACTGATGAGAAAAATACCTGATTTAAAAATACCTGATTTTTTACCAGTCAGAACCAAGGCGCAGAGCTGTCTAATACAGGACCATGCAAGATAACTTGAGATGGGTCATCTTTGACAAATCCGGTAAGGATTGGCTGCAGCATCTGCCTTACAAATATCAGCAAGCGCTTGAAATCTAAAACGAACAGCAGCACACGACACCGGAATAATCAAGCTTGGCAAAAAAACACTCACAAATTCCCCAACAATCTTTTCCCCGCCAGCATTAATTCATAAAACCCATAGAATCCATAACCAGGCACAACAAGCTGGCAAACAAAAACCATTCAAAAAAAGCAGATCAAAAGCAGAAAATCGGCTTCAAGCCTATGGAAAAATCATGCACGCAGATAAACAAGGTTCATGATGCATCTTCACATACGTAATAGTTTCATGAGCCAACATGAGCCTGTCCTGCCATATATGAAACCAGCCATTCATGATGTTACCTTAAGGCAGGGGGCTTTGACCATGTGAAGTAGCGCCGGGAACTGAAAGCGAAAGCCTGGTCGTGGATTTCTCAATCTTCATCTGACGCAAACGCGGAAGCCTTGCTAGCCAGTCCGCTGTTCGTCAAGCAAAGTCAGCCAGGCACCCAGGGTGGCCATGCTAATAAGCTTTTTCGAGAACAGGAAAGCCGCCTCGGAGTTTTGCTGGGCAGACAACGAGAGTGGATGCCCAAGCTCAAACGCATCACCGCGCACGCACAGGACAAACGCTGGCGGCGGTGCCTTGCCTTCGGTCTGATGATAGACCTGTAACACCGCTTCCGGCGCCAGGGCGTGGGTGGTGTGCGCTACTGCGGTCGACGGGTGAATTCGGCTAAAAATGAACGGTGCCGGGGTGTTCATGCCGGCGTCGATGAACAGCGCCAGCGCCCGTCCTTGTAGATCCAGGGCATGCTCGATCTGCAGTTGAAAATCTTCAATCAGCTCGAACTGATCGGCCATGCCTGCATTTTCGAGCCATTTTTGCAGTCGACCGCAGATTTCCGGGCCGATGGCATCGTCGCCACGACTGGGGTTGCCGATGGCGAAAATCACCACCGGTGCGGTCATGATTGGCTCAGGCGATGCAGCAAGGCGCCTTCGGCGTCGAGCAGTTCCACTTCCAGCGGCATCTTGCCCAGGGCGTGCGTCGCGCAGGAGAGACAGGGATCGAAAGCGCGAATCGCGACTTCGATGTGATTCAGCAGCCCCTCGGTGACTTCCTTGCCGTGCAGGTAGCGGCGGGCAACCTGACGGATGGCTTCATTCATCGCCTGGTTGTTGTTGGTCGTCGAGACAATCAGGTTAGCCATGGTCACGATATCGTTTTCGTCGACCTGGTAATGATGGAAGAGCGTGCCACGCGGTGCTTCGATGACGCCAACGCCTTCCATCTGCCGCTCGCCCTGAACCATCAGATCATCGGACAGCAGATCCGGATCGTGCAGCAACTCCTTGATCACTTCGGCGGCGTGCAGCATCTCGATCATGCGCGTCCAGTGATAGGCCAGCGGCGCATGCATCGGCGAGCCACCGGCGTAGTCGATGAATTCGCGCCGGGCATGCTCGGCGAAGGGCGTCGAGATCTGGTCGCAATTCTGCACGCGCGCCAGCGGCCCGACCTTGTACCAGCCATGTTCCTTGCCCAGCGCCTTGAAGAAGGGAAACTTCATGTAGCTCCACGGCCGCACTTCTTCCTCGATGACCTGCTGGTAGTTCTGGTAATCGACGTGATCAAAGATCGGCGTGCCGTTGTCGTCGCGGGCGCGCAGCGTGCCGTGGTAGAAATCGAGGTCGCCACCGTTGCCGACCAGGGACATGAAATTGGAACGGAAGATGCCGAAGCTGTTGTACAGCGCCGGCGCCTGGGTATGCACCTGCTGGATCAACTGCACCGCTTCGCGCGACCACTGGATGATGTGGTAGATGTCCTTGAGCAGCTCGTCGCGCTCGGCGATGGTCAGGGACTTGTTGACGCCGCCCGGCACCGCCCCCGTGCCATGCACGCGCTTGCCGGCGGTGACGCGGATGACTTCCTGGCCGAATCGGCGCAGCAGTACACCGCGCTTGGC
This sequence comes from Azonexus sp., assembly GCA_030824535.1. GTDB lineage: Bacteria > Pseudomonadota > Gammaproteobacteria > Burkholderiales > Rhodocyclaceae > Azonexus. Next base: position 10,287 of record JAVBXO010000022.1, read on the forward strand.
GGTTTCCGGGTGCGCCATGGCCACGCCGACGATATTGCGCTTGGTCACATCGCTGTCGAAACCGAACAGCAGGTCCGGCGAACAGAGATGGAAAAAGTGCAGCGCATGCGACTGCAGCATCTGCCCGTAATGCATCAGGCGGCGCAGCTTCTCGGCCGCCGGCGTCAGTTTCTTCGCGCCGACGATGTGGTCGAGCGCCTTCGACGCCGCCAGATGATGCGACACCGGACAAATGCCGCACAGGCGCTGGACCATGACCGGCACTTCCCAGTACGGCCGGCCCTGGATGAATTTTTCGAAGCCACGAAACTCGACGATGTGCAGGCGCACCTGATGCACCCGGTTCTGCTCGTCGAGCAGGATCGTCACCTTGCCATGCCCTTCGACGCGCGATACCGGATCGATGGCAACGCGGCGCAGCTTTTCCGGGTTTTGGGCGGTTTCCAGGTTGTAAGTCATTTTTTACCCCAATCAATCGTAATGCATCAGGCCGTGGCCCAGTTCCGGCTCGCGCCCGGCCAGCAGATCGGTCAGCACTTTCCAGATCGCATCGGCGGAAGGCGGGCAGCCAGGAATGAAGTAATCAATCTTGACCACCTCATGGATCGGATGCACCTGATCAAGTGGCAAGGGCAGCTCCGGATCATTGGGAATCATGCCATTGGTCAGCCCGGGGCTGGTGTGATAAACCTCTTCGAGAATCGCCGCCAGCGACAGATGATTGCGCTGCGCTGGCAAGCCGCCGTTGATCGCACAGGCGCCGATGGCGATGAGGATCTTGCAGTTCTGGCGAAACTCGCGCAGCACATGCACATTCTCGGCATTGCACAAACCGCCCTCGATGATGCCGATATCGCAATCCGGGCTGACATGCTTGATGTCGGTCAGCGGCGAACGGTCAAATTCGATGTGTTCGAGCAGCGTGAACAGGCGCTCGTCGATATCAAGAAAGGACATGTGGCAGCCAAAACAGCCAGCCAAGGACGTTGTCGCGACCTTGAGCTTCTTCTTTTCGCTCATTTCACTTACCCTCCGCGACGATTTCATCAATCGGCTGCTTGTCGTACTTGCGCTCGCCAATGGGTACGGCAAAACCACGGCGCTTGGGCAGGATGACGCCAACCGGGCAAACCTGCGCGGCCTTGTCGGCCTCGGCGAAGTTGGTATCGGCGAGTTTGCCCGAGCGGGCATTGACGATCAGGTGGGTATCGATGCCCCGCCCTGACAGCGCGAAAACGTTCTTGCCATCGACATCGCGGCTGGCGCGCACGCACAGCGAACAGAGGATGCAGCGGTTGAAGTCGAGCAAAAAGTCGGGATGGGAGGCGTCGACCGCACGATTGGGGAAAAAGTGGTCGTAATGCGGGCTCATCATGCCCAGATGGTAGGCCGTGGCCTGCAACTGGCACTGACCGCTCTTTTCGCACGATGGGCAGAAGTGATTGCCCTCAACGAAGAGCATCTGCGTCAGCGCCCGGCGCTCGGCATTGATTTCCTCGGTATCGCTTTCAACGACCATGCCGACCGCTGCGCGCATGGTGCAGGAAGCCGTCTGCCGGCCATTGACCTTGACCGTGCACAGCTTGCACGAGCCGTGCGGCTTGAATTCCGGGTGGTAGCACAGGTGTGGGATGAACACGCCGGCGCGGGTCGCCGCCTGAATGATGGTCTCGCCGTCATTGAAAGGAATGCTCTTGCCGTCGAGAGTGAGGGTCTGGCTCATGCGGCACCTCCGTTATGGGTCGTCAGGTGTGCGGCAGCATCGTCGCGCCCGGTCATCTGGCGGGCTGCTGCCAGCGCCCGGTCAAGATCGAAAGCCGGGGTGAAATCCTTCTGCATCATGCGCTTTTCGTAAGCCGGACGGAACTTGGCGATGGTATCGAGGACCGGATTGCAGGCCGTGTGCCCCAGACCGCAGTGGCTCATCGATTGCAGCAACTGGTTGAGTTTCTCGATTTCGGCCAGGTCGTATGGCGAACCGGCGCCCTTGTGCAATTTGTCCATCAGGTTCTTCAACAAGGACGTACCGACACGGCAGGGGGTACAGAAGCCGCAGCTTTCGTGCTGGAAGAAATGCACGTAATTGCGCGCCACTTCGAACATGTCGCGACTGTTGTTGAAAATGGTGAAGGCCCCGGCCGTCGGGATGTCCTCGAAGCCGATGATGCGGTCGAACTCATCCGGACCGATGCAGATGCCCGAGGGGCCGCTGACCTGCACCGCCTGCACATCTTCGGCGCCGCAGTCTTCCAGCACCTGGCGAATACTGATCCCAAAGGGGTACTCGTAGATACCAGGCCGCAGACAATCGCCGGAAACCGACAGCAGCTTGGTGCCTGCCGAATGCCTGGTGCCGATGCCGGCATACCAGTCGCCGCCCTTGAGCGCGATCAGCGCTGCCGCAGCGAAAGTTTCGACGTTATTGACGATGGTTGGCTGGTCGAGATAACCGTTGGTCACCGGGAAAGGCGGACGATTGCGCGGCGTGCCGCGCTTGCCTTCGAGCGATTCGATCAGCGCCGATTCCTCGCCGCAGACATAGGCACCCGCCCCGAGATGGATCTCGATGTCGAAATCCGCGCCGGGAATACCCAGGATGTTTTCGCCCAGCAGTTTTTCGCGCCGACGATTGCTCAGCACGGCATTCAGGTGGTCGAGCAGGTAACGGTATTCACCACGCAGATAGATGAAGCCCCGGGTTGCGCCGACGGCGTAAGCAGCGACGGTCATGCCTTCGAAGACAAGATCGGGAAATTTCGACAACAGCACGCGATCCTTGAAGGTGCCCGGTTCGCCCTCGTCGGCATTGCAGACAACGATGCGCTGCGCGCCCGCCTTAAGTTGCGCGTTGCGGCAGGCCTCCCACTTCAGGCCGGTGGTAAATCCGGCGCCACCGCGACCGCGCAGGTTGGCACGCTTGATTTCGTCAAGGACCGCCACCGGCCCGCCGATGCCGCTAGGCAGCCCCTCGCGCCAGGAGCGCATGTTCGACGCCAGCAAACCTTCGTCAGGTGCGCGCGCCCGCGCTGCGAGCAGCGCCGAACCGGGTTCCAGATCGCTACTGAGCAGCACGTCGCTACGGCGAATATTGTCTTCAATGCGGAAAAACTCTGGAGGCCAGGCGCTCATCGGCACCCGTTCGCGGATCAGTTCGGCAACCCGGTCTATGCGCTCCGTGGTCAGGCCACCAATCGCGTAATTATTCACCAGCAGCGCCGGCCCCTGGTCGCACAAGCCGGTGCAGGAGGTCATCGCGACGCTGACCAGGCCATCTTCCGAGACCTTGCCGGGCTCGATCCACAGGCTGTTGCACAGCTGGTCGCGCAAGTCGCGATTGCCGAGCATGCAGTCGGTGATGTTGTCGGAAAACAGCACCCGGTACTTGCCACGCGGCTGGGTGTAGAAAAAAGAGTAAAAACCGGCAACGCCCTCGATCTTGGTCCGTGGAACGCCCAGCGTCAGCTGCAGGCGATCGATGGCTTCCGGTGAAATCCAGTCGCAGGCTTCCTGGACTTCGCGCAGGATTTGCACCATACAACTCGGGTCGCGCCGGTAACGCGCCACCACCCGGTCGACGACCCCGGCCACGGCTTCGGCATGCATTTCGGTCAGTGCCACGACACTCTCCCTAAAACAGGCTATGACAGCAAAGAGCCTAGCACTGATTACTGCGTCTTTCTTGCTCTGGATCAAATATCCGAATCGTCCGGTTCACCCCAGCGTAATCTTCCCGTGCCAGAATGTTGCTGCAGCACAGCATCGATTTTTCCTTGCCATACGGGCTATTTGGCTAATATTTGATGCGGTGCATGACGATAATCCACTCAAGGAACTACAGCATGAACACCCCCCTCGTCCCGGCTCCCGCAGCCACCGCCCTGCTGCCGCTGGCCGGCAAAAAAGGCCTGATCACCGGCGTCGCCAACGACAAGTCGATTGCCTTTGCCGTGGCCAAGGCCATTCGCGCCCTGGGTGGCGAGATCGCCATCACCTATCAAAACGACAAGACCGCCAAGTACACCCAGCCGCTGGCTGAGGCGCTGGGGGCCAAGCTTTTTCTCAAGCTTGATGTTTCCGAGCCGGGCAGCCTGGAAAACGTCATTGAAGAATGCGGCAAGGAATTCGGCGAAATCGACTTCGCCGTGCATTCCATGGCCTTCTGTAACGCCGACGACCTGCACGGCCGTGTCATCGACACCACCGAAGCCGGCTTTGACTCGGCGATGAACGTTTCCTGCCACAGCTTCCTGCGCATGGCCAAGGCCCTGGAGCCGCTGATGGCCCACGGCGGCTCGCTGATCACCATGTCCTACCTCGGCGCCGAGCGCGTCGTGCGCAATTACGGCGTGATGGGCATCATCAAGGCGGCGCTCGAATCCGCCGTCCGTTACATGGCCTATGACCTCGGCCCCAAGGGCATCCGCGTCTTCGCCGTCTCGCCCGGCCCGATCATGACCCGCGCCGCGTCCGGCATCGCCGATTTCAACAAGCTACTCGAAGCCGATGCCGTCAAGGCGCCGCTCGGCCGTACCGTGACCATCGACGAAGTCGGCGCGCTGACCGCCTTCCTGTGCACCTCAGGCTCTTCCGGCATGACCGGCCAGACGATTTACGTCGACGGCGGCTCCCATATCGTCGCCTGAGGCAAAAACGCCTGATTCTTGCGGTCGACCGCAGAAAAGGGCTAATTTTCGGGGAGGGGCCACGCGCCCTTTTCCCGAAACGCTTTTGGAGACCTGCATGGCCGATGTTGACGGACTACTCCCCGATCCGATCCCGGATCACCCTCTACTGCGTGGCCGCCAGGAAATCGGCCGGGGCGAAAGCACCATCGTCCTGGAAGCCGACACGGTCGATGGTCAGGAGCGGGTGTTCAAGGTCTTGTCTTCGCCCACTGATTACGCCTACTACACCGCCGATGATCGTCCGACCGGCCGGCATTTCCCGATTGTTTACGCCGATCACGGCACGGTTGGCCGCTCCAGTCGCGGCTTTCCTTTTCATGTCGTCGAGGTCGAGCGCCTCTATCCGCTGCCCGGCTCCGGTGAAGCGGCAGAAGTGGCGACCAAACTCTCCAGCTCCTATTTCGACGCCTGCCTGATGTGGCGCAATCTGGCTCACGATATGGGCCGCATTGCCCTGCACCACCTGACGGTCACACCGATGGGCTGGAGTGACGCTGTCCAGGCCTCGCTGCAGGCACTGGAGGGCTTTTCCAACGACTACGGCGCCCTGCCCGACCTGATCAAGGCTGACAACCTGATGATGCGCAAGGACGGCACCCTGGTCTTTTCCGATCCGGTATTCATGGAATGAGCATCAACCAGGTTTCCTTCACTTCCCGCGAGCACGCCGAGTCAATGTCTGGCGCGCCCGGCATTGCGGTGATTTCGATCACCGACCCCGGCAGCCCGCCAGCCCGCCTCTCGCCCTGCTTCGGGCCGATTCTGCGCTTGTCCTTTTTTGATGCGCTACCGGCCGACGAATACCTGCCGGCCCCCTTCCCCGGCTTGTTCGACCATCGCATGGCACGCCAGATCAATGAATTTGTCGAACAGTTGCAAGCCACCAGCGAGCACTATCAAGTGCTGGTTCATTGCGAATTCGGCATCAGCCGTTCGGCAGCCATCGCGCTGTTCGTCGAAGCTTGCAGCGAAGCGCCACTGGCGGCCCGGGAATTCACCGCCGAGGCCAATCAGTGGGTCATTGACAGCCTGTTGCGCGTGCGCCCGGATTTGCTCATCGACATTCCGACCAGCGTCGCCATCGTCGAGCGCCGCCATGCCGCACGGACCTGAGGCCCTTGATCGGCAATTTGGCAAATTTCGATACTGAAAAGCCATTCCGGGAGCAAAACAATGCCAAACAACAGTGACAGCACTTATCTCGACAATAAAACCTTCGATGAAATCAGGATCGGCGACTCGTCCTGCCTGAGCCGGACGCTGATGCCCGAAGACGTCAAGCTCTTCGCCATCCTGACCGGCGATTTCAACCCCACCGTCGTCGATCCTTCCTACACGCAAAGCAGCCTGTTCCGCGAGGTCATCGCCCACGGCATGTGGAGCGGCTCGCTGATTTCGACCGTACTCGGCACCCAGTACCCGGGACCGGGCACCATCCTGGTCGACCAGGCGCTGCACTTTGCCCGGCCGGTCAGCATCGGCGACACCATCACCATTACCGTCACGGTCAAGCAGAAATTCCCGCATAACCAGCACGTCATCTTCGACTGCGTCTGTACCAATCAGGATGGCCTGCAGGTCGTGCGCGGCACGGCAGAAATTCTGGCGCCGCTGGAAAAGGTCCGGCACCTGAAGCGCGGCGACATGCCGGCGGTGCGTATCGACGACAAGCACGAGCGCTACACCCAGATGCTGTCGCGCGTCAAAGGCCTGGCACCGATCCCGACCGCCGTCGCCCACCCCTGCGATGCGGAATCCCTGAAAGGCGCGGTCATGGCTTTCCAGGCCGGCATCATCGAGCCCATCCTGGTCGGCCCGGAAAGCAAGATCCGCAGCGTTGCCGAGGAAAACGGTATCGACCTGTCCGGCATCCGCATCGTCAACGCCGCCCACAGCCACGATTCTGCCGCGCTGGCGGTATCGCTGGTGCGCACCGGCGATGCCGAGGCGCTGATGAAGGGCAGCTTGCATACCGACGAGTTGATGGCGGAAGTCGTCTCGCGGGCCAATGGCCTGCGTACCTGCCGCCGCATCAGCCACGTTTTCCTGATGGATGTGCCGACCTATCCCCGGCCGCTACTGATTACCGACGCCGCAATCAATATCGCCCCGACGCTGGAAGAAAAAGCCGACATCATCCGCAACGCCATCGATCTGGCACACATCATCGGCATTCCCGAACCCAAGGTGGCGATTCTCTCGGCGGTCGAGACCGTCAATCCCAAAATCCAGTCCACGCTCGACGCCGCCGCGCTGTGCAAGATGGCCGACCGTGGCCAGATCAAGGGCGGCATCCTCGACGGCCCGCTGGCTTTTGATAACGCCATTTCCATCGTCGCCGCCAAAACCAAGGGGATTGTCTCGGCTGTTGCCGGCCACGCCGAAATCCTCGTCGTCCCTGATCTTGAGTCCGGCAACATGCTGGCCAAGCAACTCGAATATCTGGCCAATGCGCTAACCGCCGGCATTGTCCTCGGCACCCGCGTGCCGATTGTGCTGACCAGTCGCGCCGACTCCGCCGAAACCCGAACTGCATCGTGCGTCATTGCCGCACTGATTGCCCACGCCAACCGCAAAAACGGAACTGTTTGACATGAACCAAGGTATTTTGACGATCAATGCTGGATCGTCCTCGATCAAATTTGCCCTTTTCCCGCTCGCCCAGGTGATCTCACCGGACGCCGAAGTGTCCGGCCAGATCGATGGCATTGGCACTGCCGCCACCCGCATGGTGGCCCGGAACGGCGCCGGGGAAAAAATTGCCGACCAGAACATTCCCGGCGAACAAGTCAGCCATGACCAAGCTTTCGACGCGCTGCTGCACTGGTTTCTTGCCAGCCACAGCGGCTGGGAAATCGTCGCGGTTGGTCACCGGGTTGTCCATGGCGGTGAGCGCTATTCCAAGCCAACGCTGATCGACGACACGGTCCTCGCCCACCTGAGCAGCTTCTTTCCGCTGGCCCCCCTGCATGAACCGCACAACGTCGCCGGTATCAAGGCCTTGCAGGCGCTGTTGCCGAACGTGCCGCAAGTCGCCTGCTTCGACACCGCCTTCCATCGCAGCCAGCCCGACGTTGCCCAGGTTTTTGGCCTGCCCAGGGCGTTGACCGCAGAAGGCATCAAACGCTACGGTTTTCACGGTCTGTCCTACGAATTCATCGCCCGTGCCCTGCCCCAGCATTCACACCGCGCCAACGGCCGCGTCGTCGTCGCTCACCTCGGCAACGGCGCCAGCATGGCAGCGATGGTCAATCGCAAATGCGTCGCGACGACGCTCGGCTTCTCGACCATCGACGGCCTGCTGATGGGCACCCGCTGCGGCAACCTTGATCCCGGCGTGATCCTGCACCTGATGGACACCAAGGGCTACACGGTCAAAGACATGACGCGGATTCTTTACAAGGAATCCGGCCTGCTCGGCGTCTCCGGCATCAGCCAGGACATGCGCACCCTGCTGGCCAGTGACAAGCCTGAGGCTCACGAAGCCGTTGATCTGTTCTGCTATCGCATCGTCCGCGAACTCGGTTCGCTGGTCGCCGCTGCCGGCGGCATCGATGCGCTGGTCTTTACCGGTGGCATCGGCGAGCACGCCGCTGAAGTCCGCCGGCGCGTCGGCATGCAATGCGACTGGCTGGGCATCCGCGTCAATCCCGAAGCCAATGCCCGCCACGATGTGGTGATCAGCGCTGGCAACAGCAGTGTTGACGTGCTGGTGATCCCGACCAACGAGGAATGGATGATGGCCCACCACGCGCAAACCCTGCTCGCGCTGTAAATATTTTTTCTCCCTTCGGCCCCGGCCCCGAAAGGCGCCGGGGCCTTGTTTTTTCGGGGCTTTTCGCACTATGCCAAAAGTATAATCATCACGGACACAAAACACTGCATCTAGTCAACACCTTCCGAAAAAACACTAGATATAGTAGATTGCGCCCATTCGAACACTAGCAATCCCACCGCAGGATTGCCCAGAGAGGAACCGCCATGATCAAAGTTGCCGAGCAGCTTTCGCTGACCGACATCCCCGCCCCGCCGCTGTTTTCGCCGCTGCCGGAGCAGGAAATTTCCGCCGAAGTGCTGATCGAAAAGTACGCCAAGGGTAAGGAAACCAACGTCCACGACGTGCGCAAGCGCGTCGCCTGGGCGCTGGCCCAGATCGAGCAGGAAAAGGATCGCGCCCACTGGGAAGCCAAGTTCCTGTGGGCCCAGGAAAACGGCTTCATCCCGGCCGGCCGCATCAACTCCGCCGCCGGCACCGACCTGCAAGCGACGCTGATCAACTGCTTCGTGCAGCCGGTCGGCGACTCCATCGTTGAAACCACCGATGGCAAACCCGGCATCTACACCGCGCTGGCCCAAGCCGCTGAAACCATGCGTCGCGGTGGCGGCGTCGGCTACGATTTCTCGTCGATCCGTCCGCAAGGCGCTCACGTCAAAGGCACCCAATCGCGCGCCTCCGGCCCGGTGTCCTATATGCGCGTCTTTGACCGCTCCTGCGAGACCGTCGAATCGGCTGGCGCCCGTCGTGGCGCGCAAATGGGCGTACTGCGCTGCGACCATCCGGACATCGAGGAATTCATCCACGCCAAGGATCATGGCGATCTGACCAATTTCAACATTTCAATTGGTGTGACCGACGGCTTCATGCTGGCCGTCGACGAAGACAAGGATGTCGAACTGATCCATCGCGCCGAGCCGAATGGCGAAATGCGTGCGACGGGTGCTTATCAGCGTGACGACGGAATGTGGGTTTACCGCAAGGTCCGGGCGCGTGACCTGTGGGATCAGGTCATGAAATCGACCTACGACCACGCCGAACCGGGCATCCTGTTCCTCGACCGGATGAACAAGGACAACAACCTCAATTACTGTGAAGTCATCGAGGCCACCAATCCCTGTGCTGAACAACCGCTGCCGCCGTATGGCTGCTGCTGTCTGGGTTCGATCAACCTCACGCTGTACGTGCGCAAGCCCTTCTCCGAACAGGCTGAATTCGACTTTGCCATCTTCGGTGACGTCATCCGCGCCTCGACCCGGATGCTCGACAACGTGCTGGAAGCGACTCACTGGCCGCTTGAACGCCAGGCTCAGGAAGCCGCCAACAAGCGTCGCGTCGGCCTCGGCTTTACCGGCCTCGGCGACGCCCTGGCCATGCTGCGCCTGCGCTATGACCGTGCCGAAGCCCGCGCCATGGCCAGCCGCATCAGCGAATTCATGCGTGACACCGCTTACCTGTACTCGGTTGAACTGGCCAAGGAACGCGGCGCCTTCCCGCTGTTCAATGCCGAGCTTTACCTCTCCGGCGGCAACTTCGCCTCGCGCCTGCCGAACGACGTCAAGACCGAGATCAGGAAGCACGGCCTGCGCAACTCGCACCTGCTGTCCATCGCGCCGACCGGAACGATTTCCCTGGCCTTCGCCGACAATGCCTCGAATGGCATCGAGCCGCCGTTCTCCTGGACCTACAACCGCAAGAAGCGCATGCCGGATGGCACGATCAAGGAATACGCGGTCGAGGATTACGCCTGGCGTCTGTACAAGCACCAGGATGGTGACGTCAGCAAGCTGCCGGACTACTTTGTAACGGCCCTGGAAATTTCGGCCAAGGCGCACAGCGACATGGTCGCGGCCGTTGCCCCTTACGTTGACACCTCGATTTCCAAGACCGTCAATGTGCCGGCCGATTACCCCTACGAAGACTTCCAGGATCTCTACATGCAGGCCTGGAAGGCTGGCCTCAAGGGTCTCGCCACCTATCGCCCGAACAGCGTGCTGGGTTCGGTGCTGTCAGTCAGCAGCGAACCGGCCAAGACCGACACGGCGGCCGCCGACGCCAAATCACCGCAAGATTTCGTCTCCGACGCCAACCGCCGCCTGTCGATCAAAAATCTGCCGGCACCAGTGCTCGCCAGCCTGCGTTGGCCGGGCCGCCCGAACCTGCCGGAAGGCAATCTGTGCTGGACCTACATGGTCGATTCGCCGATTGGCAAGTTCGCGCTGTTTGTTGGTCACGTCGATCCGGATGGCCGCGCCTGGCCGTTCGAAGTCTGGGCCAACGGTCCGGCTGAACCGCGTGGCCTCGGTGCCGTCGCCAAGACGCTGTCCATGGACATGCGCGCCAATGACCACGCCTGGCTGGAAATGAAACTTGAGGCACTGGCCAAGACCCCTGGCGATGCCTTCGAAATGCAAATGCCGCCGCATGGCGAACGCAAGCGCATGCCTTCCGTGGTTTCGGCCATGGCCCAGGTCATTCGCTGGCGCGTCGAGCAGCTCGGCGCCCTCGGCCACGATGGCCCAACACCGGTCAAGGATGCGCTGTTCAGTGCCCAGGAGCCCAAGACCGGCACCGATGGCACGCTATCCTGGACGGTCGACGTCAGCAATCCCTCGACCAGTGAAGACTTTGTCCTCGGCCTGAAGGAAATCACTCTGCCGGATGGCGTCACCCGCCCGTATTCGATGTGGTTGTCGGGAAATTACCCGCGTGCTCTCGACGGTCTGTGCAAGCTGCTCTCGCTTGACATGCGCGTACTTGATCCGGCGTGGATCGGCATGAAGTTGCGCAAGCTGCTCGACTACTCCGAGCCGCTCGGCGATTTCATGGCTTTCGTTCCCGGTTCGCGTAAGCAGCAGACCTACCCGTCTACCGTTGCCTATATCGCGCAGCTGATCATTCACCGCTACGCGATGCTCGGCATCCTCGACGAAGCCGGTTTCCCGCTGCAGCAAATGGGCATTCTGGAAGCTCCGGAAGACACCACCAGCAACAAGGTGCTGCCGACCCAGGGCAAGCTCTGCGGCGAGTGTGGCAACCATACGATGATCCGTAAGGATGGCTGCGACTTCTGTACGGCCTGCGGCGCTGTAGGGACCTGCGGCTAACCAAGCCCTTGCCTTCGCGCACATAAACGAAGCCCCGGCATGCCGGGGCTTTTTTCATGTCCGTTTTTCCAAGTGATTGCTGGCTTTCCGAATCGACCGCAAGCATCTTAAATTGGAAGTTTCTGGCACACAGAGACTCGCAGAAGATGAATATTTAAGCTTCTGCGGTCAACGTTCAAATCAGGGCAATTTTGCTCAAGGCTTATCCAGCCAGAACAACGCGGTAATCGTCTTGGCATCGGTAATCCGTCCATCCCAAACAGCCTGCCTGGCTTCGGCAGGCGAGAGTTCCAGCAAGTCCAGAAACTCGTTGTGATCGAGTTGTTGCTCACCCGCCTTGTGCAAGCCCCGCGCCGCGAAAATTTCGATTCGCTCATCCGAGTAGCCTATGCACGGATGCATCACCCCCAGATATTCCCAATCAGCGGCGATATAGCCGGTCTCTTCGAGCAACTCACGCCGCGCCGTGTCGATGATCGACTCGCCCGCATCGATCTTACCGGCAGGTAGTTCCAGAAAGACCCGGCGCAAGGGGTAACGGAACTGCTTTTCGAATAACAAGTTGCCATTATCGAGCAGAGCCAGGACCACTACGGCCCCCGGATGAGTAATGTACTCACGCACCGACTCATTGCCGTTCGGCAAGCGAACCTTGTCCTTGCGTACCTTGAGCAAAGCACCATCAAATACCTGCTCGCTGGCAAGTTCGGATTCAATCAAATGGGTATCAGCAGACAATTTCATCTCCAAAAAAAACGCCCCGACCAGCGGGGCATTTTACAAATCGTTCAGGTATGCAATTTACAGCGAGCGAGTCAGGGCAACGCCACACAGTTCCATCAGCGACTGCGGGAAGATACCGAAGAAGGCAACAGCCAAACCATTCGCTGACATCAACAAGTTCATGCTCGTCGGAATAACCAGCGGAGCATCATCGGCAGGTGCATCGAAATACATCAGCTTGACCACGCGCAGGTAGTAGAAGGCACCAATCAGCGAGAACAGCACGGCGACAATCGCCAGCCAGATGTTATTCGTGGCAACAACCGCCTGGAGCACAGAGAATTTGGCGAAGAAGCCCACAAAGAACGGCACGCCAGCCATCGAGAACATCAACATCAGCATGATTGCGGCAAACCACGGATGGCGCTTGTTCAGCCCCTTGTAGTCGTCCAGCTCATCAGCCTCGAAGCCTGCGCGCGACATCAGCAGAATCATGCCGAAAGCGCCGGTCGTCATCATCACATAAGAGATGACGTAGAACATCGACGAGGAGTAGGCAAAGGGATTCAAGGCGAAGCGACCATCGACGCTGACGATGCCGGTAACGATACCCAGCAGCATGAAACCCATGTGTGAGATCGCCGAATAAGCCAGCATGCGCTTCAGATTGGTCTGGGCAATTGCCGCCAGGTTACCAATCGCCATCGATAGCACGGCCAGAATCGTCAGCATACCCTGCCAGTCCGGAGCCATTGAAATCAGACCGCTCACCAGCAGGCGCATGGTGATGGCGAAAGCAGCGAGCTTGGGCGCGGAACCGATCAACAGCGTCACCGAGGTCGGCGCACCGTGATAAACGTCCGGGATCCACATATGGAAGGGCACGACGCCAAGCTTGAACGCCAGACCACTAACCAGGAAAACCAAACCGAAAACCAGCACCGATTTGTTGACTGCGCCAGCAGCCAGTCGTTCCTGAATAGCGGTGATTTCCAAGGTGCCAGTGGCGCCGTAAATCATCGACATACCATAGAGCAGCAAGCCGGAAGCCAGAGCACCGAGCACGAAGTACTTCATCGCCGATTCGGTTGAGGCCACGGAATCGCGATTCATGGCAACCATCGCGTACAGCGACAGGGAAAGCAGTTCCAGACCGACATACACCGTCAGGAAGTGGTTTGCCGAAATCATCACCATCATGCCCAGCGTTGCAAACAACGCCAGCACGTAATATTCGCCTTTACTCAGTGCCTCACGGTCGGTGACATAAGCACGGGAGTAAAAGAGCACCGTCACGACAGTCATGTAGAGGAAGATCTTCAGCACATCGGCCATCAGATCATCGACGAACATGTTGCTGAAGGTGTAAGTCACCTCGCCATTGATCGTATAGGCCTGAATCACGGCACAGCCGATCAGCGTCAGTTGCGTCAGGATGAATGTCAGCGTGCGACGTCCATCCTTGACGGTCAGATCTATCATCAAAATGGCAAGCGCCATAAACGCCAGGAATATTTCCGGAGCAGCGGGCAGGAGATCGGGAACAACGAAATTTGCAAACATGTCGGCTACCGTTTATTGAATCTTGCTGTTGGCAACGTGATGCAGCAGGTCATTGACCGACGCATGCATGACTTCCGTAAAGGGCTGTGGATATAGCCCCATCCACAGCGTACAAATCGCCAACACCGCGAGAATGGCAAATTCACGCTTGTTAACATCACTCAGTTCGGCGACATGCTCATTAGCCACATCACCAAAAATGACTCGCTTGTACATCCACAGGGTGTAAGCCGCACCGACAACCATCGAACTGGCTGCAGCGAAGGCCACCCAGAAGTTGAACTTCACTGCACCAAGAATGATCATGAACTCACCAACAAAGCCGGAAGTTGCAGGCAGGCCGGCGTTGGCCATGGAGAACAGCATGAAGAGTGCGGCAAACTTCGGCATGGTATTCACCACGCCACCGTAATCGGCGATTTGGCGACTATGAACGCGGTCGTACATCACCCCAATACAGAAGAACATTGCGCCGGAAACAAAGCCGTGCGACACCATCTGTACCAGCGCGCCCTCGATACCCATGGCGCTGAACATGAAAAAGCCCAGGGTGACGAAGCCCATGTGGGCAATCGAGGAGTAAGCCACCAGTTTCTTCATGTCGGACTGGACCAGCGCCACAAAGCCGATATAAACCACGGCGATCAGCGACAAGGCGACGACCAAGCCGCTTAGCTGATGAGCCGCATCGGGAACGATGGGCAGGGAGAAGCGCAGGAAACCGTAAGCCCCCAGCTTCAGACCAATGGCCGCCAGAACGATGGAGCCACCGGTAGGCGCTTCAACGTGAGCGTCCGGCAACCAGGTATGCACTGGCCACATCGGCACCTTGACAGCAAAAGCAATCAGGAAGGCCAGGAAGATCCAGATCTGCGGCCCCATTTCGAGCGGCAGCTTGTGCCAGTCGAGAATCGAGAAGCTGCCGCCGGACTGGACGAACAAATACATCTGCGCAACCAGAAAGAGCAGCGATCCGAACAGGGTATAGAGGAAAAACTTGAATGCGGCATAGACGCGCTTCGGACCACCCCAAACACCAATGATCAGATAGAGCGGAATCAGTGAAGCTTCGAAGAAGACGTAGAACAGGATGCCGTCCAGCGAAGTGAAAATACCGTTCATCAAGCCCGACATGATCAGGAAAGCGGCGTTGTACTGCGCCACCTTGTTCTGAATCACTTCCCAACCGGCCGCCACAACGATGATCGTGATGAAGGCGTTGAGGATGACGAACAGCATCGAGATGCCATCAACCCCGAGGTGGTAGTTGATGTTGAAGCTGGGTATCCAGGATTTCAGCTCGACGAACTGCATGCCGCCATTGGCAATATCGAAGCCGCTCCATAGCGGAATGGTGACCAGAAAACTGACCACGGCGCCAACCAGGGCGAGTATGCGTGCCAGCGGAGCATTCCGGTCGTTGCCGGTAGCCAAAACAATCAGGCCGGCAACAATCGGAATCCAGATTGCGAGAGATAGCAGGGGGTAAGTCGACATGTTATTCCTGGCTTTTCTGTGTTACACGGGCCTGACCCAGACGGCCAGCAGAACCAGCAGGCCAATGATCATGGTGAAAGCGTAGTGATAGACATAACCGGTCTGGAGCAGACGGCTAACTGAAGAAATCCAGCCAACCAGCTTTGCCGAACCATTGACCACCAAACCATCAATGATCGCAACGTCGCCGCCGCGCCAGAAGGTATTGCCAAGCAGGCGAGCACCACCGGCCAGAACGAACTCATTGACCTTGTCGAAGTAATACTTGTTTTCGAGCAGGGTATTGATCGCGGAGAACTTGCGCTGAATGGCAGCAGGAATATCCGGACGCTTCATGTAGAAGAACCAGGAAAGAACCACACCGGCAAGCGCGAGAATAAAGGGAAGCGTGGTCAGGGAATGGATGCCCATGGCGCCAGCGCCGTGGAATTCTTCAGCCAGGTGTTCCATCGCCGGATGGGCTTCGGCGTTAATGAAGATCACGCCCTTGAAGTAATCACCGTAGAGCATAGGCTCAATTGCGATGTAGCCAATAAACATTGACGGAATAGCCAGCAAAACGAGCGGCAACCAGACCACCCAAGGCGTCTCGTGGGGTTTTTGGCCCGGCGCCAGACCGTGGTGATGATCGTGTGAAGTCTCTTCATCATCGTGATCGCCTTCGTGCTCATGGTGGTGAGCAGCATCCGCCTTGCCGAAGCGCTCTTCGCCGTGGAAGACCAGGAAGTACATCCGGAAGGAATAGAAGGCAGTCACGAAAACGCCGGCCAACACCGCGAAATAAGCAAACCCGGCGCCCGGCTGGCCGCTGTGGTAGGCAATCTGGGCCGCCTCGATGATCGAGTCCTTGGAGTAGAAGCCGGACAGGAAAGGCGTACCAATCAGGGCCAGCGAACCAACCAGCGAAGTAATCCAGGTAATCGGCATGTACTTGCGCAAGCCACCCATGTTGCGGATGTCCTGATCGTGATGCATGCCAATAATCACCGAGCCGGCACCGAGAAACAGCAGCGCCTTGAAGAAGGCATGCGTCATCAGGTGGAAGATGGCTACCGAGTAGGCGGAAGCGCCAAGCGCCACGGTCATGTAACCGAGCTGCGACAGCGTCGAATAGGCAACCACGCGCTTGATGTCGTTCTGGATGATGCCCAGGAAACCCATGAACAGCGCAGTGATGGCGCCGATGACGATGACGAAGGAGAGCGCGGTGGTAGACATTTCGAACAGCGGCGACATCCGTGCGACCATGAAGATACCGGCCGTCACCATGGTTGCGGCGTGGATCAGTGCGGAAATCGGCGTCGGGCCTTCCATCGAGTCAGGCAGCCAGACGTGCAGCGGAACCTGGGCCGACTTGCCCATCGCACCGATGAACAGGCAGATGCAGGTCACGGTCATCAGGGACCATTGCGCGGAACCCCAGATATTGATCGTTACGTCCGCCAGTTCCGGAGCCTTCTTGAAGGCTTCGGCATAATCCAGCGTACCGCAGTAAGCCAGCACCAGACCGATGCCGAGAATAAAGCCGAAGTCGCCGACACGGTTGACCAGAAAAGCCTTCATGTTGGCAAAAATCGCCGTCGGGCGTGTATACCAGAAGCCGATCAGCAGGTAGGAAACCAGACCCACGGCTTCCCAGCCAAAGAAAAGCTGCATGAAGTTGTTGCTCATCACCAGCATCAGCATGGAGAAGGTAAATAACGAGATATAGCTGAAGAAACGGTTATAACCCGGATCTTCCTGCATATAGCCAATGGTGTAGATATGCACCATCAGCGACACAAAGGTAACTACCAGCATCATCGTTGCGGTCAGCGTGTCCACAAGGAAGCCGACATAGAAGGTGTACTCGCCGCTGGTCAGCCAGGTATACACAGGGCCATTGAACGTATTGCCGGCCAGCACATCCTTGAAAATGAGGAGTGACGTGATGAAGGCGATTGCCACACCGGCTATCGTCGAAGTATGCGCGACCCAGCGAGGAATGACCCGGCAAAACAAGCCGGCGATCATTGCACCGACTAGCGGTGCCATGGGTACGAGCAGATAGAGTTTTTGCATTTCCATGTTTAACCCTTCAGGCTGCCCAGGTCATCCACGTGGATGCTCTTCAGGTTGCGGAACAAGACAATCAGGATGGCCAGACCAATTGCCGATTCAGCTGCAGCAACGGTGAGGATGAAAAAGACGAAGATCTGTCCGGAAAGATCCTGAAGGTAATGCGAAAAAGCCACGAAATTCATGTTGACCGCAAGCAGCATCAACTCGATGGCCATCAGCAAAACCAGCAGGTTTTTTCGATTCAGGAATATCCCGACCACACTGATCGCGAAAAGAATCGCGCCCAGAATCAGGAAATGCGAAAGTGTAAGTGTGAGCATTGGCGTCCCTGGGTTCAGTCTTTTTCAACCGGCATTTGCAGCACGCGAATCCGATCCTTGGCCTTGACGAAAACCTGTTGATTCGGATTGGTGTACTTGCTCTTCTTGGGGCCTCGGTAAGTCAGCACGATGGCGGCAATCATGCCCACCAGCAAAATCAACGAAGCGAGTTCGAAGGGATAGACATAATCGCTGAACATCAGTTCACCGATCGCCTTGGTATTGGAAACTCCCGCAGGCGAGATGGCCTCGGAGGCAGGAACCCGGAAATATTTGCTACCCAGCACCAGTCCCATTTCAATGACCATCAGCACGCCAATAAGCGCGCCGAACGGCAGATAGCGCCAGAATCCCTCGCGTATCCGGTCGATGTTGATGTCTAGCATCATGACCACGAACAGGAAGAGCACCATGACAGCACCGACGTACACCAGAATGATTGCTATCGCCAGGAACTCTGCCTGCAACAGGGCCCAGATCCCGCCACAAGTAAAAAAGGCGAGAATCAGGTTGAGTGCCGCATGCACCGGATTCCGGGCGGTAATCACTCGCAAACTGGCAACAATCAATATCGTTGACAGAAGGAAAAATACGAAGCTCTGAAAATCCATCACTGACACCTGTTATCGGTAGGGAGCATCGAGTTCGCGATCTTGCGCGATTTGCGACTCATAGCGATCGCCATTGGCGAGAAGCATCTGCTTGGTGTAGTAAAGATCACCGCGCTTTTCGCCGTGATATTCGAAGATGCGCGTTTCGACGATGGCATCGACCGGGCAGGCTTCTTCACAGAAACCGCAGAAAATGCATTTGGTCAAATCGATATCGTAGCGCGTCGTGCGCCGTGAGCCATCATCACGGGGCTCAGCTTCAATCGTGATCGCCAAGGCCGGACAAATCGCCTCACAGAGTTTGCAGGCGATGCACCGCTCTTCACCATTGGGGTAACGGCGCAAGGCGTGCAATCCACGAAAACGGAAGC
The DNA here is from genome assembly GCA_030824535.1 of Azonexus sp. Taxonomy (GTDB): domain Bacteria; phylum Pseudomonadota; class Gammaproteobacteria; order Burkholderiales; family Rhodocyclaceae; genus Azonexus. The sequence continues at coordinate 29,000 of JAVBXO010000022.1, forward strand.
TTTGCGGCGTCTTTTCCTCGGGGTACTGAACGGTGATTTTCCGGGCAAAAAAGTACTTGCCCGTAACCGCCATGCCTTTCAACAACTCTTTGAGGAAGAGGCTGTTGAAGATTTCCTTCATCGAACCCATTAGTCTCTCCTCATTTCCAGATATTCAGGGGGGACATCATCCAGACACCAACAACTACCAGCCAGACAATGCAAATCGGTACAAACACCTTCCAGCCCAAGCGCATCAACTGGTCATAGCGATAGCGAGGGAAAGTTGCCCGGAACCAGAGGAACAAGAAAAGAATCGCCGACATTTTGGCGAACAGCCAGAGAATGCCATCAGGCAAGAAGCCCACCGGTGACAACCAGCCTCCGAGGAACATGATCGAGGTCAGTGCAGCAACCAGAATCATGTTGGCGTATTCCGCCAGGAAGAAGACCGCAAAAGCCATGCCAGAATATTCAACGTGGAAACCAGCAACGATTTCTGATTCGCCTTCAGCCACGTCGAACGGCGCCCGATTGGTTTCTGCGACACCAGAGATCAGATAAACCAGGAACATCGGCAACATCGGCAACCAGTTCCAAGAAAGGAAACTCAGGCCCCAATCAGCAAAGCGCCCCTGATTCTGAACATTGACGATATCCACCAGATTCAGACTGTTGGAGACCATCAGGACGCAAATCAGCGAAAAGCCCATCGAGATTTCGTATGAGACCATCTGGGCAGCAGAACGCATTGCACCGAGGAAAGCATACTTTGAGTTCGAGGCCCAGCCCGACAGAATAATCCCATAGACCCCCATCGAGGTAATAGCCATGATGTACAACAAGCTCGCATCAATATTGGCCAAAACTAGCGTATCGGTAAATGGCACCACGGCCCAGGCAGCCAGTGCCGGCGCGATGGCCAGCATCGGAGCAATGAGGAAGATCCCCTTGTTGGCACTGCTGGGAACAATGATTTCCTTGAGCAACAGCTTCAGGCCATCGGCGATTGGCTGAATCAGTCCCCAAGGTCCGACCCGGTTGGGGCCAATACGGACCTGCATATAACCGATGACTTTACGCTCTGCCCAAGTCAAATACGCAACGCTGAGCATCAGCGGCGCAACGATGACTACTATTTTCAGAAGCGTCCAGACTGCAGGCCAGGCGCCACCGAAGATCCCCTGTCCAAAACTCATCAATGCGTCCATTTATGCACGCTCCACGGAAATCTGACCAAACATCTCGCCGAGCATTGCGGTAGTTGCATGAGCCGCAGCAACCCGTACGCAATTGAGCGGTACATTGTTATCGATCTTGGCATTGAGCACCGCAACTCCACTCCCTTGGGAAACACGAACCAGTGTTCCATCGGTGAGACCAAGTTGATTTGCAGTCTGTTCGCTGATCCGCGCCGTCGGCGATTTACCGTCTGCTGTCTGTTGCAAGGCAGGCGCCCGGCGAGCAATCGGATCTGCAAAATGGATAGGCACATCGGCAATTCGTTGTAAAGCAACATTGCCAGTAGCCGGCAAAGCCAATACAAGCCCGTTCAAGCCATTGTCGAGATTGGCTACAAATTCAGCGCCTTTACCCAGTGCCTCATCACGAACCTGTTCACTAGACTCGTAAGAAAAGCCATCCAAATTCAAAACATTGCCGAGAACACGCAGTAATTTCCAGGCCGGGCGAGCATCGCCCCGCGGCTTGACAACGCCACTGAAACTCTGGACGCGACCTTCAGTATTAACAAAGGTCCCGGAAGTCTCGGTGTATGGGGCAACAGGCAGCATCACGTCAGCGTACTCAAGCGCAGCAGCATGCTTGAAGGCAGACATATAGACCACCAGAGCAGCCTGTTTAAGGGCACCAAGCACCAACTGCGGATTTGCGGTATCAAACTCTGGCTCGACGCCCATCAGGACATAAGCTTTGCGCGGCTTCTCGAACATCTCGCGAGCATTTGCGCCTGAAGAGCAGGCACCGGCAGCGTAGGCGCCGACCGTATTAGCGCCTTCGCCAAGGAAACCCACCGAAGCATTGGTCAATTTACCAAGTTCAAGGGCCAATGCGTGCAGTTGTGCAGCCTCAGCCGACTGGGTTGCGACATTACCCAGGAAAATTGCGCGCTTATCACCGTCCACCAAACTCTGGGCGATCTTGCGACTTTCGTCACAAACAACAACGCCCGCAAGAGCAACTGGAACAACAGCGCCCTTGATCTCTGCTGCTGCCTTAACAATCTCAGCCACAGCGAAGACCAAGCCAGCCGGTGCCACAGTGAGGGCGGCATGTTGTTTGATCAACATCTCGTCACCGGCTACCGAAACAAAACTGAGCTTGGTATATTTTTTGGCAGCTTGGCGTAGGCGCTGGGCGATCAGCGGATGGTCCTTGCGCAGGAATGAACCGATGACCAAGGCAGCATCGAGATCCTTGATCTCTGAGAGACGCAAGCCCAGCCAAGGCACGCCAGCACGCTTGGAATCACTACTAAAATCGATTTGACGCGGGCGGGAGTCAACATTGCTGCTTCCCAAGCCCCTCATGACCTTATTCAGAAGGAACAATTCCTCAAGCGTTGAACTTTGGGCTGCCAACGCTGCAATCTCATCACCGCCATGTTGGCGGGCTACATCCTTGAGGCCGTGAGCGACATAATCGAGAGCCACATTCCAGTCGACTTCGCGCCACTCCCCGCCTTGCTTGACCAGTGGACGCGTCAAGCGCTCGTCTGAATTCAGCGCTTGATAGGAAAAACGCTCTTTATCGGAAATCCAGCACTCATTTACTGCCTCATTTTCGCGCGGCAGCACCCGCATCACGTTGTCATGCTTAACCTGCACAACCAGATTAGCCCCAACGGAATCGTGCGGGCTAACCGATTTACGGCGCTGCAATTCCCACGAGCGAGCGGTATAACGGAATGGTTTGGAAGTCAGCGCGCCAACCGGGCACAAATCAATCATGTTGCCAGACAGTTCCGAATCCACCGACCGACCAACAAAAGTCATGATTTCCGAGTGCATATTGCGGTTGGCCATCCCCAATTCCATTACGCCAGCGATCTCCTGACCGAAACGAACGCATCGGGTGCAGTGAATGCAGCGGCTCATCTCTTCCATCGAGACCAAGGGACCGACGTTTTTATGAAAAACGACGTGCTTGTCTTCGGTATAGCGGCTCTTCATGGGGCCGTAACCAACTGACATGTCCTGCAACTGGCACTCCCCACCTTGATCACAAATCGGGCAGTCGAGCGGATGGTTGATTAACAGGAATTCCATCACACCCTTTTGGGCCTTTACGGCCAAGTCAGAGTGAGTGAACACCTTCATCCCGTTGGTCACCGGCGTTGCACAAGCCGGCAAGGGCTTCGGCGCCTTTTCCACCTGCACCAGACACATCCGGCAGTTGGCGGCAATCGAAAGTTTCTTGTGGTAGCAGAAATGCGGTATGTATACCCCTACCTGCTGCGCGGCGTCCATCACCGTGCTGCCGTCGGGCACTTGCGCCTTTTTGCCGTCGATCTCGATTTCTAGCATGTCGCTACCTTGTAGCCGTTTATCTTTTAACTAACGCGAAACGATTTTCGTCAGACCGGAATCTTGTGAAAACCGCTGCCAGCCCACTGCACATCCTTGGGAACCTGACAAGTCTTGTGCTCGATGTGGTACTCGAATTCGCTACGGAAATGCTTGATGAAGCTCTGAACCGGGAAGGCTGCAGCATCTCCAAGAGCGCAAATTGTCCGGCCAGCAATGTTACCAAGCACGCTGCTCAGCAAATCCAGATCCTCCGGACGCCCCTGACCATTTTCGATGCGATGCACGACCTTGTACATCCAGGCCGTACCTTCTCGACACGGCGTACATTGACCGCAAGATTCTTCATGGTAGAAGAAGGACAGGCGATCCAGCGCCTTGACCATGCACACCGTCTCGTCCATCACGATCACCGCACCCGAGCCGAGCATCGAGCCGCCCTTGCTGATGGAGTCATAATCCATCGTGCAGTCCATGATCACGTCGGCGGGCATGACCGGGGCCGAGGAGCCACCTGGGATTACCGCCTTCAGCTTGCGACCGCCGCGCATCCCGCCGCACATTTCCAGCAACTGGGCAAACGAAGTGCCCAGCGGAATTTCGTAGTTACCCGGACGATTGACGTGGCCCGACACCGAGAACAGCTTGGTGCCGCCATTATTGGCCTTGCCAAGATTCAGATAATCTTCCCCACCCATCTTCAGAATGAAAGGGATGGCAGCGAAGGTCTCGGTGTTGTTGATTGTCGTCGGCTTACCGTAAAGGCCGAAGGAAGCAGGAAATGGCGGCTTGAAACGTGGCTGGCCTTTTTTGCCTTCAATCGACTCCAGCAAAGCAGTTTCTTCGCCACAAATATAGGCACCATAGCCATGGTGGGCAAAGAGTTCAAAGTTGAACCCGGAGCCAAGAATATTCTGACCGATAAAACCAGCAGCACGAGCCTCGTCAAGAGCCTCTTCAAACCGTTTGTATTCCAGCCAGACTTCACCGTGGACATAGTTGTAACCACGGTTCGCGCCCATTGCGTAAGCGGCAATCGCCATACCTTCGATAACCGCATGCGGATTGTAGCGCATGATATCGCGGTCTTTGAACGTACCGGGCTCACCCTCATCGGTATTGCAGACGACGTACTTGTCCCCAGGGAAAGAACGTGGCATGAAAGACCATTTCAAACCGGTCGGAAACCCTGCTCCACCACGCCCGCGCAGGACCGATTTCTTGACCTCGCTGATTACATCTTCCTGAGAAATTTTGTTCTCAAGGATGCGCTTAAGCTGCTGATAACCACCGCGAGCTACATAATCGGCCAAACGCCAAGTCGCATCGCCATTAAGGCCTTCCATCAGAACGCCATTAATCGAACCGAGCATTGCCATTATTTGCACTCCTCGAGCAGCTTGTCGATCTGTTCGGGGTGCATGTGACTGCACATCGAGCGATTATTGACAATGAATACCGGAGCATCACCGCAAGCGCCCATGCATTCACCTTCTTTCAGCGTGAACTTGCCATCAGCGGTCGTTTCGTTATATCCGATACCCAGTTTGGTCTGCAGGTATTCGCCCGCATGATAGCCGCCGGACAATGCGCACGGTAAATTGGTGCAAACCGTGATTTTGTACTTACCTAAAGGCTTCAGGTCGTACATGTTGTAAAAGGAAGCAACCTCATAAACAGCAATCGGAGGCAGGCCGAGGTAGTCGGCAACCGCTTCGATAGCTTCAGGAGGCAACCAGCCTTTTTCTTCCTGAGCATGAGCCAAACAGGACATGGTTGCCGATTGCTTTTGGTCTGCCGGATATTTGGCGACCTCGCGGGCAAACTTTTGGAGGGTTTCAGCGGAAAACATCAGCGGTCAATCTCGCCAAAAACAATATCTTGGGAACCAATGATCGTCACAACGTCAGCAATCATGTGGCCACGGGACATCTCATCCATACCGGCCAGATGCACATAACCTGGCGCACGAATCTTCATGCGATAGGGCTTGTTAGCACCATCAGAGATGAAATAAATACCGAATTCACCTTTGGGATGCTCTACGGCAGCGTAAGCCTCACCAGGGGGAATATGGATACCTTCAGTGAAGAGTTTGAAGTGATGAATCAACTCTTCCATGTTTGATTTCATACCCTCGCGTGAAGGGGGGGCAACCTTGTGGTTGTCGCTGATCACCGGGCCAGGGTTTTTACGCAGCCAATCGATACATTGCTTGATGATCCGATTCGACTGCAGCATTTCTTCCATACGAACCAGATAGCGGTCATAGCTATCGCCATTGACCCCAACCGGCACGTCGAAATCAACCTTGTCGTAAGCCGCATAAGGCTGCTTTTTGCGCAAATCCCAAGCGATACCGGATCCACGCAGCATTGCACCGGAGAAACCCATTTGCAATGCGCGCTCAGGAGTAACCACGCCAATGTTGACTAAACGCTGTTTCCAGATTCGGTTGTCAGTCAGTAGCGTGTGATATTCCGAATGGTAAGTCGGAAAGCGATTGGTAAAGTCTTCCAGGAAATCCAGCAGCGAACCGCTACGATTTTCATTCAACTCACCAGCTTTTTTCGCACTCGTCCAAGTAGATTCGCGATACTGCGGCATCCGATCAGGCAAGTCACGGTACACACCACCAGGACGGTAGTAGGCAGCGTGCAAACGCGCACCGGAAACCGCCTCATAAACGTCCATCAGATCTTCCCGCTCGCGGAAGGTATAGAGCGCCATTGTCATTGCACCAACATCCAGTGCATGACAGCCGATCCAGAGAAGATGATTCAGGATGCGCGTAACTTCGTCAAACATCGTGCGGATGTATTTGCCGCGTTCCGGAACTTCAACACCCAAAAGCTTTTCTACTGCGAGACAGTAGGCATGCTCATTGGCCATTGGCGAAACATAGTCCAGACGATCCATATATGGCACGGACTGGACCCAGGTGCGGGTTTCGGCCAGCTTTTCGGTAGCACGATGCAACAAGCCGATATGCGGGTCGGCACGCTGAACAACTTCGCCATCCAGTTCAAGAACCAGACGCAGAACACCGTGCGCAGCTGGGTGCTGCGGACCAAAATTCAGAGTGAAATTGCGGATATCAGCCATGTGCCGGATCCCCGTAAGTATCTTCGCGCACAATGCGCGGCGTGTTTTCGCGAGGCTCGATGGTTACCGGTTGATAGATGACCCGCGCCTGATCCGGGTCATAACGCATTTCGACATAGCCGGAAATCGGGAAGTCTTTGCGGAAGGGATGACCGATAAAACCATAGTCAGTAAGAATGCGCCGCAGGTCATCATGACCAGCAAAAGCAATCCCATACAAGTCAAAGGCTTCCCGCTCAAACCAGTTGGAACTAGTCCAGATGCTCGTCATGGTCGGCACAGAGGGAAATTCATCATCCTCAGCAAAGACCCGAACGCGCACGCGCCAGTTATTGGCGATGGAAAGCAGATGCGTAACCACCGCAAAGCGCTTACCTTGCCAAGCACCGTCGCCGTACGTCGAATAATCAACACCACACAGATCAACCACCTCTTCAAAACCCAGATCAGGTTGATCGCGTAAGGTGAGCATCAAATCGTAGTAGTCGGAAACACCCACTTCGATCGTTATTTCCCCCAAAGCCAACTTCAGGGACTTAAGCTTTTCACCAAAATGCTTTTGCAGATTTTGGCTCAGCGTTTCAAGCTTGGCAGACATATTCAGATCAGCCTCGGCAATTAACGAGCAATGGTGTTGGTGCGGCGGATCTTGTTTTGCAACTGAATGATCCCGTATATCAGCGCCTCGGCCGTCGGGGGACAGCCTGGAACATAAATATCAACAGGAACGATTCGATCACAGCCGCGAACCACAGAATAGGAATAGTGGTAATAACCCCCACCATTAGCACACGAACCCATTGAGATAACCCAACGCGGCTCAGCCATCTGATCGTAAACTTTGCGCAGAGCCGGGGCCATTTTATTCGTTAGCGTACCTGCAACAATCATCAAATCTGACTGCCGAGGACTAGGGCGGAACACAACACCAAAACGATCCAAGTCGTAGCGCGACACACCCGCGTGAATCATTTCCACAGCACAACAAGCCAAACCAAAGGTCATCGGCCACATCGAGCCGGTGCGCATATAGTTGATCAGCTTGTCTGCAGTGGTTGTGACAAAACCTTCCTGAAGAACGCCTTCAATTCCCATAGCGAAGCCTCACTCCCATTCCAGGGCACCCTTGGCCCAAGCGTAAACGTAGCCGATGACCAAAATGGCAACAAACACCATCATCTCGGCAAACCCGAACATTTTGATCGACTCGTTTGCCACGATATCCTTGAAGATCGTCGCCCACGGAAAAAGGAAGGCAACTTCAAGATCGAACAGAATGAAGAGAATGGCTATCAGGTAATAGCGCACATCAAATTTCATGCGCGCGTCTTCGAATGCCTCGAAGCCACATTCGTACGGAGAAAGCTTTTCAGGGTCCGGCCTGCTGGGAGCGAGCAAAAAGCCCATTGCCACGGGGAGCACACCAACCGCCACCCCTACCAGGACGAACATCAGGATTGGAAAGTAAGTTTCCATGATCCGCCGCCAATATTCAGTTTCTTGTGCGAAACAGCATGCAAAGCATGCTGCCAGTTTATTGGTGCCGACGGCGAGACTCGAACTCGCACAGCTTGCGCCACTACCCCCTCAAGATAGCGTGTCTACCAATTTCACCACGTCGGCACTACTTTTTATCGCTTTCCAGCGAGGACTGTTACCAGAAAGCGAGACTTCTTACTTCGGTACGTCGTTGGCCTTGGAACCAGCTCCAGCCGGGACCGCAGCAGCGCTTCCAGCCCCTGAAACAGGCTGTGAAACCGGCTGCGATTGTACCGCTTCCTGCATCAAACTGCCAGTCGTTTTTGGCTTGATGGAGCCTGCGTAGGCCAGCAGCAAGCTGGTTGCGAAAAACACCGCAGCAAGCACCGCCGTGGTGCGGCTGAGAAAATTAGCCGAGCCGCTGGCGCCAAATAAACTACCGGATGCACCACTACCGAACGCCGCTCCCATGTCAGCGCCCTTACCATGTTGCATGAGCACCAAACCAATGATGGCCAGCGCCACCAAAATGTGAATCGTCAAAAGAATTGAGAAAAACCAGTTCATATCTTTACACCTATCAAACTGCCGCCCGGCAAATCGCCAGAAAATCACCAGCCACCAACGCAGCCCCACCGATCAAACCACCATCGATATCGGGCTGCCCAAACAAATCCCCTGCATTTTGCGGCTTAACACTTCCGCCGTACAGAATGCGCACCGACACCCCGACCTCAGGTGCCAGACCAAAAATTTGCGCACGAATTGCTGCATGCACCGCCTGCGCCTGCTCCGGCGTCGCCGTCATCCCCGTTCCGATGGCCCATACCGGCTCATAAGCCAGCACCGAAGTCAGCAAGGCCCGAACACCTACACGCTCAATCACCGCGTTCAATTGCCGCGAGACAACCGCTTCCGTAGCACCCGATTCGCGCTCAGCGAGCGTCTCACCAACACACAGCACCGGGCACAGACCTGCTCGCTGCGCCGATTCAAACTTCGCGGCAACATCATCATCGCTTTCGCCATAAAGACTACGCCGCTCCGAATGCCCGACCAGGACATGCGTACACCCAAAATCCTTCAGCATTTCACCAGAAACTTCGCCAGTGTAGGCACCAGCCAAGTACTCTGACAAGTTTTGCGCCCCCAGCATCAGGGGCGTATCAATCAATTTTTCCTGAAGCTGCATCAGATAAGGAAAGGGAGGGCAAATCACCACCTCGCAGGAAACTCCGGAAAGATTCTCGAGAACCTCATCCAATAGAACGGCATTTTTCTGGAGACTGCCATGCATCTTCCAGTTCCCTGCAACAAGCTTTTTACGCATGAGTGAACCGCTTCGGTTGGCGAAAAACTTCGGGATTATATCGACCAGCCAATTTTCCGGTCAATATTCACAGCGATGTAAGCACTATTGCTGAGCGGATGCACATACGAATTCTGCCAAGCCCTCTGCTTCCGCAGTAACTTCCGAGGCGTCCTCACCTTCAACCATGACTCGCAGCAAAGGCTCAGTTCCCGAGGCTCTCAGCAACACCCGACCTCGCCCAAGCAGACGCTGTTCGGTTGCCCGCAACGCGGCCGTGATTGCCGGACTGTCCTTCCAGGAAAACCCGCGGGCAACAGGCACGTTGATCAGGCGTTGCGGATACAGCACAAGATCCCCCAGCAAGGCCTTCAGCCCTCCTCCCGCTCGGCGCAATGCCGCCAGGACCTGCAAGGCGGCAACAACACCATCCCCCGTTGTGTGCCGATCAAGCACCAGGATGTGCCCGGAACTCTCGCCGCCCAGAACCCAGCCTTTCTCGCTCAACATTTCCACCACATAGCGATCACCCACAGCAGCTCTCGCAAAGGGTACCCCTAGGCGCTCGACCGCATGCTCGAGAGCCAGATTACTCATCAATGTGCCAACGACGCCAGCTACAGGGGAAGTCTCAGCGCGAGATTTGACAATGGCGAACAGCAACTGGTCGCCATCGTAGAAGTTACCTTCTGCATCAACCATAAGCAGTCGATCTGCATCGCCATCGAGCGCAATGCCGAGATCAGCGCGGTTAGCCAAGACCGCATCACGCAAGGCTCGGGGCGCCGTTGCCCCAACCCCATCGTTGATATTCAAGCCATTAGGCTGCGCACCGATACTGACAACATCCGCTCCCAACTCGTGAAATACGGCCGGCGCTATCTGGTAGGCAGCACCATGGGCACAGTCCACCACAATTTTCAAACCACGTAGATCCAGATCATTCGGGAAGGTGCTTTTACAAAACTCGATATAGCGACCGCGTGCATCCTCTATACGCTTGGCTCGCCCAAGATCGGCGGAGGCCACGCACTGCATCGGCTGATCGATACCAAGCTCGATACTCTGCTCCACCTGATCAGGCAGTTTGCAACCTTGGGCCGAGAAAAACTTAATGCCATTATCATAGTACGGATTGTGCGATGCGGAAATTACGATTCCGGCCTGCAAGCGTAGCGCTCGGGTCAGATAAGCCACGGCAGGCGTAGGCAAGGGGCCAACCAGGCAAGTATCTACACCAGCGGCCGAAAACCCGGCCTCTAACGCTGATTCCAGCATATAGCCGGATAGGCGGGTATCCTTACCGATCAATACGGTTGGGCGCTCACCAGCTGGCATTGAAACTCGCTCGACCAAAACACGGCCTGCTGAGTAACCCAAGCGCATGACAAAATCCGGCGTTATGGGCGCCTGCCCGACACGCCCACGCACGCCATCGGTACCAAAATATTTTCTGCTCATACCCCCCCCTGCTGAATAGCGGCACAGACCGCAAGCGCATCACAAGTTGCCGCAACATCGTGCACGCGAATAATCGCCGCCCCTTTAAGCGCCGCCATCACTGCACCAGCCAGACTCGCAGCAAGCCTTTGATCGACCGGACGCCCAATAATTTCGCCCAGCATGGTTTTGCGCGACACACCGACCAGCATAGGCAAATTATCGGGCGATATTGCGGTCAACGCTCTAAATAAGGCCAAATTGTGCGCCAGTGTTTTGCCAAACCCGAAGCCTGGATCGACGACGATGCGCTCATCTGCGATCCCAGCCATTCGACACCGCCGCACCGCATCAGCCAGAAAATTTGCAACTTCGCCGACCGCATCACCGTACTTTGGCGCTTGCTGCATATTCCCGGGTGAGCCCTGCATATGCATCACACAGACCGCACAATCACTGGCAGCGACGACAGCCAGCGCCTCGGGCGCGGCCATTCCGCCAATATCGTTAATCATGCTGGCGCCAGCGGCGAGAGCCGCAGCCATGACCGACGGCTTGTAGGTATCAACGGAAATAGGCACTCCCCAGCGGGAAACCTCCTCCAGCACCGGCAGCAAACGCCGCAACTCTTCATCCGTCGGCGTGGCGATGGCGCCGGGGCGCGAGGATTCAGCACCGATATCGAGAATATCGGCCCCCGCATCCAGTTGGGCGCGCGCGTGGGCGATTGCACTATCGATATTTGCCCCTTTGCCATCCCCGGAAAACGAGTCAGGAGTCAAATTGACGATCCCCATCACCAGGGGACGCTGCAGTGATAGCCGGTAAGGGCCGCATCTCAGAAAGGGCATGATAAAAAAAGGCCGGGAACAAGCCCGGCCTGTCTAGCTAATGGAGAAATCAAGCCGGCGCAGCTGCGCTCGGCTCCGCACCCGGCGTATCACCAGGAGTAGAAGGACGGGACAGCCCTTGCACGGGCTTCGGCGGACGTGGCTGCTTGCCGGCCATGATGTCATCAATTTGATCAGCATCGATGGTTTCCCAATCAAGCAAGGCCTTGGTCATAGCCTCGACCTTGTCACGATTTTCTTCCAGTAGCTTGCGCGCCAACGCATATTGTTGCTCGATGATGCGACCAATTTCCGCATCAACCCTCTGCATAGTTGCTTCCGAGACGTTCTTGTGCTGGGTCACCGAACGACCGAGGAAAACCTCGCCATCGTTTTCACCGTAGACCATCACACCAAGATCAGACATTCCGTAGCGAGTAACCATGTCACGAGCCATCGCCGTCGCACGCTCGAAGTCGTTGGATGCGCCAGTCGTCATCTGATTCATGAACAATTCTTCGGCAATACGCCCGCCAAAAAGCACCGCAATCCGGCTCAACAGATATTGCTTGTCATAAGCATAGCGGTCCTGCTCCGGCAATTGCATTGTCAGGCCAAGCGCACGACCACGCGGAATGATCGTAACCTTATGCACCGGATCCGACTTCGGCACCAATTTGGCAACCACTGCATGCCCCGACTCGTGATAAGCCGTATTCATCTTCTCGTCTTCGGTCATGACCATGCTCCGGCGCTCAGCACCCATCATGATCTTGTCCTTGGCCATCTCGAAGTCGTCCATATCAACCAGACGCTTGTTGCGGCGAGCAGCAAACAGCGCGGCTTCATTGACCAGATTGGCCAGATCAGCGCCGGAAAAACCCGGGGTGCCACGAGCGATAACATCAGCCCGGACATCACCAGCTATCGGCACTTTGCGCATGTGAACCTTGAGGATCTCCTCACGCCCGCGAATATCCGGCAGCGGCACGACAACCTGGCGGTCGAAGCGACCCGGACGCAGCAGCGCCGGATCAAGAATGTCAGGACGGTTGGTCGCAGCAATAACAATGATGCCGGAGTGGCCTTCAAAGCCATCCATCTCGACCAGCAACTGGTTCAAGGTCTGTTCGCGCTCGTCGTTACCACCACCCAAGCCGGCACCGCGATGGCGACCAACGGCGTCGATTTCATCGATGAAGATGATGCATGGCGCATGCTTCTTGGCGTTTTCGAACATGTCGCGCACACGAGCGGCGCCGACACCGACGAACATTTCAACAAAATCGGAACCGGAGATACTGAAGAATGGCACCTTCGCCTCGCCGGCAATGGCCTTGGCCAGCAAGGTCTTGCCAGTACCAGGGTTGCCGACCATCAGCACCCCCTTGGGAATACGACCGCCAAGCTTCTGAAACTTGGACGGATCGCGCAGGAAATCAACGATTTCCTGCACTTCTTCCTTGGCCTCATCACAACCGGCGACATCGGCGAAAGTAATGGAGTTCTGCGCCTCATCCATCATGCGCGCCTTCGACTTGCCGAAGGAGAATGCCCCACCCTTGCCACCACCCTGCATCTGGCGCATGAAGAATACCCAGACGCCGATCAGAAGCAACATCGGGAACCAGCTGACAAAAAGATTCATCAGGAAAGATGGCTCTTCTTCCGGCTTCGCTTCAATTTTGACGCCACTTTTCAAGAGGTCAGACACTAGCCACAGATCAGGCGGCGCATAGGAAGTAATGCGCTTGCCATCAGAGGTAGTCGCCTTGAGTGTCCGCCCTTCCATGACGACCTTGGAAATACGCCCGGCCTTGACCTCGTCAATAAACTGGGAATACTCAACCGAACCGGTCGCAACCTGACGATTGTTGAACTGATTGAATACAGTCATCAGCACCAAGCCGATGACCAGCCAGATTGCGAGGTTTTTGAACATGTTGTTCAAGCTTGCTCTCCTTCTACAGCGTCGAGCGAAAAAATAGCATTCTAAACAAAACCATCAGCGCAATGTGCGCCCGAGCAAATAAAGCTCGGGGCTGCGATCACGTGACGCATCGGGTTTACGCACCGCGACCGTCTTGAAAGTTTCGCGCATCAACTTCAGAAACGTGTCGTAATCCTGCCCCTGAAATACTTTGACCAGAAAAGCGCCTTCCGGTTTCAAGTGAGCCTTTGAAAATTCCAGCCCCAGTTCGGCAAGGTGCATCACCCTGGCCTGGTCGACCAGCGGTACTCCTGACATATTGGGGGCCATGTCGGACATTACAAGCCCGACCCGACGTTCCCCCAACAACTCTTCCAACTGGTGCAAAACGGCATCCTCACGAAAATCGCCCTGGATGAAATGCACACCATGAATTGGATCCATCTCGAGCAGGTCGAGTGCGAACACCAAACCGCTATCACCTACCCGCTTTACCGCAACCTGCGACCAACCGCCGGGAGTCGCCCCCAAATCAACGACGACCTCGCTACGCTTGAGCAGTTTGTCCTTATCGTCAATCTCCATCAATTTGAAAGCGGCGCGTGAACGCCAGCCTTCTTTCTTGGCGAGTTGAACATAAGTGTCGTTAATATGCTCTCGCATCCACGCCTTGCTGGTTCTGGTTCTTTTCATTCGGTAAAATGCCGTTTTTGAAAGGTTTACTATGTTGCAATTATCAACCATCGAACGCCGTGAACTGCGCGCTCGTGCCCACGCCCTGAATCCGGTTGTCGCCATCGCTGAAAATGGTTTGACCGAGGCCGTTCTCAAAGAAATCGACAGCTGCCTGAAAGCCCACGAACTGATCAAGATTCGCGTCTATGGCGACAGTCGCGAAGATCGCCAGGCCTACCTCGAAAAAATCTGTGTCGAACTCGACGCTGCGGCCGTTCAACACATCGGCAAGCTGCTCGTCGTATACCGCCACAACCCGGAAAAGGCCGCTGCCGCCGCCTCTGCCAGCAAAACTTCCCGCCCGGCTTCAGCGCCTCGCCGCACCAAGCGCAGCTTTCAGGGCTAACCCTTTAGCCCGCGACCGCTTCGCACGACCAGCACCACTCCCAGCAAGCTCTGCAACAAATAGAGAATGCTGGAAACTGCATGCCAGGTAACGAATCGGTCGCGCATTGCGCTACTCATTACATCCAGCGGCATGGCATCGACCTTCAGCTGCGCCATCAGCGGCTGAATGCCGAATTGACTTGCTGCAAGCATCAACACCATGACCAGCATCACCCAGAAATCCAGGCGTTTGTGCGCTTGCCCTCGCCACTCCGCAAACCAGTAAGCGAATAAATACGTCGCAACAGCAAAACCTAGCCAGCCAATCAGTGCAAACAACTTGCCGGCCAGCATTCCTGCCAGTTGCCGATCAGCCAGCGTAGCAAATAGCGTCGGAACAACAAGATAGCCAACGACCCAGAGCCCACCTACCCACAAGGTGAGCAACACCGAATTGAGGGCCGCGAACCAGCGACGCACCTCGCCTACTCGTAGCGAACGTCAATAATTTCGTATTCGCGTAAACCGCCTGGCGCCTGCACCTGCGCAATATCACCCGCATATTTTCCGATCATCGCCCGCGCCATCGGCGAGGATACGGAAATCTTGCCGGCCTTGATATCAGCCTCATCCTCACCAACGATCTGGTAAGTCACGGTATCACCTCTATCCTGATCTTCGAGCCCTACAGTCGCGCCAAATACGCAGCGACCGTCGGCATCCAGCAGTTTTGGATCAATGATCTGGGCGTTGGA
Organism: Azonexus sp.; assembly: GCA_030824535.1. Lineage (GTDB taxonomy): Bacteria > Pseudomonadota > Gammaproteobacteria > Burkholderiales > Rhodocyclaceae > Azonexus. The sequence continues at coordinate 44,434 of JAVBXO010000022.1, forward strand.
CAACTTGCCCTCGACCTCCTGAATTCGCCCCTCGATAAAACCCTGGCGCTCCTTGGCCGCATCATATTCGGCATTTTCCGACAAATCACCATGCGAGCGCGCCTCGGCAATCGCGGCAATAACCCAGGGACGATCAACCGTCTTCAGGCGATGCAGTTCTACACGCAGTTTTTCAGCGCCAGTGACAGTCAACGGAACTTTGCTCATGTTTTCTTCCAGAAAAAGCAAAACCGCCGGCCCCAAAAATGGGCGGTCCGGCGGCTTGGATTAGTCTCAGTGTAGCTGTTCGTGCAAGGACTGGATCGGATAAACGACCAGCTCACCCAGATGACGGATCCCTTCGGCTGCGGCTTCAGCACCCCAGATCGTCGTGTACATGGTGACACGCGCCTGCAGGCCGGAAGTCCGGATCGAACGGGAATCATTGATTGCCTGGCGCTTTTCCTCAACCGTATTGATGATCAGGGAAATTTCACCATTCTTGATCATGTCGACGATATGCGGACGCCCCTCGGTCACCTTGTTGACTGCCTGCACCGGCAAACCGGCAGCTTCGATGGCCTTGGCCGTACCACGCGTGGCAACGAGCTGGAAACCAGCCTGGTGCAAATGGCGGGCAATCTCGATGGCCTTGACCTTGTCGCTGTCCTTGATCGACATGAAGACCTTGCCCGCACGTGGCAGCTTGACGCCGGCGGCGAGCTGCGACTTGACGAAAGCTTCGGCAAAGGTCGTACCGACCCCCATGACTTCGCCGGTCGACTTCATTTCCGGGCCCAAAATGGTATCGACCCCAGGAAACTTCACGAAGGGGAAGACCGCTTCCTTAACCGAGAAATACGGCGGAATGACCTCGGCAGTGACGCCCTGATCCTTCAGCGAACGACCAGCCATGCAGCGTGCAGCAATCTTGGCCAATTGCAGGCCGGTTGCCTTGGAAACGAAAGGCACCGTACGCGAGGCGCGCGGGTTAACTTCCAGCACGTAAACTTCGTTGTCCTTGATCGCGAACTGCACGTTCATCAGGCCGCAGACGTTGAGCGCCTTGGCCATCAACTTGGTCTGACGACGCAGTTCGTCCTGGATTGCAGGCGACAGCGAATAGGGCGGCAACGAGCAGGCGGAGTCACCGGAGTGCACGCCAGCCTGTTCAATGTGTTCCATGACGCCACCGATGATGACTTCGTCGCCATCCGACAGGGCATCAACGTCGCATTCGACGGCATCGTTAAGGAAGCGGTCAAGCAGCACCGGCGAATCATGGGAAACCTTGACGGCTTCGCGCATGTAGCGCTCAAGATCCTTCTGCTCATGGACGATTTCCATGGCCCGGCCACCGAGCACGTAGGACGGACGAACGACCAGCGGATAACCGATTTCCTGCGCCAGACGCAGGGCATCTTCCTCAGTACGCGCAGTACGGTTGGGCGGCTGCTTGAGACCGAGGTCGTGCAGCAACTTCTGGAAGCGCTCGCGGTCTTCAGCGACGTCGATGGATTCCGGGCTGGTACCGATGATCGGCACGCCATTGGCTTCCAAAGCCAGCGCCAACTTGAGCGGAGTCTGGCCGCCGTACTGTACGATGACGCCGACTGGCTTTTCGATGGCGACGATTTCCAGCACGTCTTCGAGCGTCAGCGGCTCGAAATAGAGACGGTCGGAGGTGTCGTAGTCAGTGGAAACGGTTTCCGGATTACAGTTGACCATGATGGTCTCGTAACCATCTTCGCGCATCGCCATCGCCGCGTGAACGCAGCAATAGTCGAACTCGATACCCTGGCCGATGCGGTTCGGACCTCCGCCCAAGACCATGATCTTCTTCTTGTCGGTCGGCATGGCCTCGCACTCGTCCTCGTAGGTCGAGTACATGTAGGCCGTCCCGGTAGCGAATTCGGCAGCACAGGTGTCGACGCGCTTGTAGACCGGACGCACGGCGAGCTCGTGGCGACGTTCGCGCACTGCTGTTTCGCTCGTCTTGGTCAGATGCGCCAGACGACGATCGGCAAAACCCTTACGCTTGAGGTAACGCAGCTCTTCTGCGGTCAACGACTGGAAATCGCGTTTTTCGATTTCCAGTTCGAGATCAACGATTTCCTTGATCTGCACCAGGAACCATGGATCGATCTTGGTCAGCTCGAAAACACGCTCAACCGACATACCGATACCGAAGGCATCAGCCACGTACCACAGGCGATCCGGCGTCGGACGGGCCAGTTGCTCATCAATCGTTGCCGGATCGACAGTTTTCAGATTGAAGCCATCGACACCGACTTCCAGCCCGCGCAAAGCCTTTTGCAGCGACTCCTGGAAGGTGCGACCAATGGCCATGACTTCGCCGACCGACTTCATCTGCGTCGTCAGGGTGTCATCCGCCTGCGGGAACTTCTCGAAGGCGAAACGCGGCACCTTGGTAACGACGTAGTCAATCGATGGCTCGAACGATGCCGGGGTCTTGCCGCCGGTGATGTCGTTGGACAACTCGTCCAGCGTGTAGCCGACCGACAGCTTGGCGGCGATCTTGGCAATCGGGAAGCCAGTTGCCTTGGAAGCCAGCGCTGACGAACGCGAAACGCGCGGATTCATCTCGATGACGACCATCCGGCCATCGACCGGATTGATCGAGAACTGCACGTTGGAACCACCAGTATCGACGCCAATCTCGCGCAGCACGGCGATCGAGGCGTTACGCAGGATCTGGTATTCCTTGTCAGTCAGCGTCTGGGCTGGCGCGACGGTGATCGAGTCGCCGGTATGCACGCCCATCGGATCGAGATTTTCGATCGAGCAGATGATGATGCAGTTGTCCGCCTTGTCGCGGACGACTTCCATTTCATATTCTTTCCAGCCGAGCAGTGATTCTTCGATCAGCAACTCGTTGGTCGGCGAGGCTTCGAGACCGCGCTTGCAGATGGTCTCGAACTCTTCCATGTTGTAGGCGATACCACCGCCGGTACCGCCGAGCGTGAAGGACGGACGAATGATGGTCGGAAAACCAATCACCGCCTGCACCTGGTAGGCCTCTTCCATGCTGTGCGCAGTGGCCGACTTGGCGGAACCGAGACCGATCTTGGTCATCGCGTCCTTGAACTTCTGGCGATCCTCGGCCTTGTCGATAGCTTCCTTGGAGGCGCCAATCAGCTCGACGTTGAACTTGGCAAGAACTCCCTCGCGGTCGAGGTCGAGCGCGCAGTTCAGCGCGGTCTGGCCGCCCATCGTCGGCAACAGCGCATCCGGGCGTTCCTTCTCGATGATCTTGGCAACGACCTGCCAGGTAATCGGCTCGATGTAGGTGACATCGGCCATTTCCGGGTCGGTCATGATCGTCGCCGGATTGGAGTTAACCAGAATGACCTTGTAACCCTCTTCACGCAGCGCCTTGCAGGCCTGTGCCCCGGAGTAGTCGAATTCGCAGGCCTGACCGATGATGATCGGGCCGGCGCCAATGATCAAAACACTTTTTATATCTGTACGTTTCGGCATCTTTATCTCTCTCTGTGCCGCTTATTGCGCGTTGTTCAGCGCAGCTACGCCACGCGTCATGGTGTCGAGGAAGCGATCAAACAGATAGGCCACATCATGCGGGCCAGGACTGGCTTCCGGGTGCCCCTGAAAAGAGAAGGCCGGCACATCGGTGCGTGCAATGCCTTGCAGGGAACCGTCAAACAGGGACACGTGGGTAGCACGCAGGTTTTCCGGCAAGGAATCGCCGTCGACCGCAAAACCATGATTCTGGCTGGTGATCAGCACCTGACCGGTATCCATATCCTTGACCGGATGGTTGGCGCCGTGATGACCGAACTTCATTTTCAGCGTTTTGGCGCCGGAAGCCAGGGCCAGCAACTGATGCCCCAGACAAATGCCAAAAGTCGGGATGCCGCGATCAAGAAACTCGCGAATTGCAGCAATGGCGTAGTCACAAGGCTCCGGATCTCCCGGACCATTGGACAGGAAAATGCCATCCGGCTTCATCGCCAGCACATCGGCTGCCGGCGTCTGGGCCGGCACGACGGTCAGCTTGACGCCACGCTCGGCCAGCATGCGCAGAATGTTGCGCTTGACGCCAAAGTCATAGGCCACAACATGGAAACGCTCTTCCTTGCGCTGCGTGTAGCCATCGAGCGTCCATTCGGCCTCAGTCCAGGCATAAGCTTCTTTACCAGACACAACCTTGGCCAGATCCATCCCGGCCAGGCCAGGGAAAGCGCGAGCCATAGCCAGGGCCTTGGACTCTTCAACCTCACCTGCCAGAATGCAACCTGCCTGGGCACCTTTTTCACGCAGGATACGCGTCAGCTTGCGGGTATCGATCCCGGCAATGGCGACAATGCCATGCTTCTTGAGATAGGACGACAAATCATCCTGACAACGCCAGTTCGACGCCCGGCGCGGCAGGTCACGAATGACCAGACCGGCAGCATAGTTGGCATTGGATTCGAAATCTTCCGCATTGCAACCGGTGTTGCCGATATGCGGATACGTCAACGTCACGATCTGGCGGCAATAGGAAGGATCGGTGAGGATCTCCTGATAACCCGACATGGCGGTATTGAAAACAACTTCGCCACTAGTGACACCGTCAGCGCCGATGGACTGGCCCTTGAATACCGTTCCGTCGGCGAGGGCGAGAATGGCGGGTGTAAATGAGGGCAGTAACGACACGACCGGCTCTCCTGAATTTTCTGCTTATCCATGTGCCAAGCGGGAAGGCTTGCGCCTCCCCGCTTGTGCTTTTTTTAACCTTCCCATTTTAGCCGAATCCGCCTTTTCAGGCAAATTCAAGGGATTACACGCAGCTTGACGAAAGTCTGCAGGCGCGGCTTCAATTGCCCCATCTCTTCGATGAGCGCCTGACAATAGCTGCGACAGGCCTGCCAATCGACGGCATTTCCCGCCAGCATCAACTTTTCAATGGCTGCGGCCTGGTACTTGGCGATATCGGCATGAAACATCGCCAGCAAGCCCTTCAGAGTATGCGCCGACAATCTGCCCGCTTGCTGGTCTTGAGCATCGATGGCCCGACTCAATTCGTTCAGGTAGGTATCCCATTCATTGGTAAACATCACCGCCATCGAGTGCAACAATTCCAGATCGCCAATATCGCGCTCGGCTGCCGCCAAGTCGAGACGCGTGCTCTCGGCATCCTGGGCGGAAAAATCGTTCAGCAGACGACAGCCCTCGGCGCTCGCCTCCCTCGCCCGATCCAGTGCGGCGTAAAGCTCTTCACGGCGAATTGGCTTGGCAACATAATCATTCATGCCCGCGTTGAGGCAACGCTCACGATCCATTGGCATGACATTGGCCGTCATCGCGACGATATAAACCTGATGATAATCCTCGGCCACTACCCAGCTACGCCGCGTCTCGCGTGCACGTATGGTTTCAGCCGCCTCAACCCCCCCCATGACCGGCATTTGCATATCCATCAGGATTACATCAAAGCGACCACTGTCAAACAGATCCACTGCTTCAGCACCATTGGTCGCCACAAGCACTTCATGCGACAACTGTTGCAGCAACTGGCAAACCAACTCCTGATTCACGGGATTGTCTTCAACCACCATGATGCGCAATGGTCGACCTCCGCTTGGCGCGACCCTGGAAACAGCATCAACAGCCGGCGGCTCAAGCAAAGGATGGGATTGCACCTCAATCAACACCAAGGCATCCAGCAAGTCAGACTCGCCCAATGGCTTGACGAGATGCGCGGCAGCCCCCAGCGCCTTCAAAGGAGCAATATCCTGCCGCTGATTCTCGGTCGTCAGCAACAACAGAAGCTTTTCGGGACCTGCGAACATCGCCCAGGATGCAACCAGACCATCAGGGAGCGCCCGATCCTTGATCAGGTCTACGAAAACGTAATCGTAGGGCAACCCCGTCGCTCGCGCCTTGGCGATCAGCGTCCGCGCCACCGGCGCGTCACTGGCCGATTCAGCCAGCAAGCCATGACGCGAAAGCAAACCGGCGAGATGACGATTTGCGGTCGGATTCGCATCGACCACCAGCGCGCGCCGCCCGGAAAACTTCTGACTTCGCACGGCAAACGGCGACGCCTCCTGCCCGAAAAATGCCGTGAATGAAAATACGGCCCCTTGCCCAGGCTTGCTTTCCAGGGAGATTCGCCCCCCCATCAATTGCACCAGCCGGGTTGAAATGGCCAGACCAAGACCACTGCCGCCATAGCGACGGGTCATTGAAGCATCGGCCTGGGAAAAGGCCTCAAAAATAGCCTGCTGCTTATCGTGTGGTACGCCGATTCCCGTATCGCGAATCGAAAACCTGAGACCGGTAGTCCCGGCAGGCGCTTCAATCACCGAAACCTCGATCACCACCTCACCACGCTCGGTGAACTTGATGGCATTGCCAACCAGATTGGTGATCACCTGACGCAGGCGGACCGGATCACCCACGACCCTGACCGGCACCTCCGACTGCAAATCCACGACCAGTTCCACCCCCTTCTGGTGCGCGATGACAGCAAGAACCCGGACCGACTCGAGTACCAAGTCATGCAGACTGAAAGGCAGTTTTTCAAACTCCAGCCGCCCTGCCTCAATCTTCGAAAAATCAAGAATGTCGTTAACAATCGCCAACAGGGAATCGGCAGAGGATTTGACGGTTTTCAGGTAATGGCGCTGTTCGGCATCGAGTTTTGTATCCAGGGCCAAATCGATCATGCCAATGATGCCGTTCATCGGTGTGCGAATTTCATGGCTCATATTGGCCAGAAAAGCACCGCGCGCCTTATTGGCCGACTCCGCCGTCTCCTTTGCGGCAACCAGCGCCGCCTCTGCCCGCTTTACCTCGCTGATGTCACGCTGCAGCACCAGCAGGCGCGCCGGACGCCCCTGCTCATCGCGTGAAGCAACTGCACCACGCAACACGCACCAGCGTCTGAAGCCATCCTTGGCCAGGAAACGACACTCGACCTCGAAAAAGCGATCACGATTGCGAACATGCAGGTCAATCCGCTCGCGCAAGCGTCGTAAATCCTGCGCATCAATCCTGCCCAGCCACTCACCGATTGAATTGTCAAAATCCTCGGTGCCATAGCCCAGCATTTCCTTCCACTGGCGCCCGGAATCGATTTGTCCGCTCAACAAATTCCAGTCAATCAGCGCATCCCCGGTCAGGGTTGCATGCCAGGCGGTCAGGTTAAAACCGGAATAAGCCACATAAGCAGCGTCAACCGCAGCAAGCAGTTTTTCCAGGCCGGCGGCCAGCTCAGGCTTCTCGCTGACCAGCAAAGCCCGCAACGATGATTCACCATCACCGCCAAAGATTTCCTGCAGCTGACGGGCCAGCAGCCTGGATCTCATCTCAGTCAGCGCAGACCGAGCACATCCTGCATGTCAAACAGACCATTCTTCCGGCCGGCGAGAAAACGTGCTGCGCGCAGACTACCGAGCGCATAGGGCATGCGGCTACTGGCCTTGTGCGTCACTTCGACGCGCTCGCCAAGACCACAGAACATGACCGTATGGTCACCAACAATATCGCCGCCGCGCACCGTCGCAAAACCGATGGTCGAAGGATCGCGCTCACCGGTGACACCTTCGCGGCCATAAACGGCACACTCTTCCAGACTGCGCCCGAGCGCATCGGCGACGACTTCGCCCATGCGCAAGGCCGTACCCGAGGGAGCGTCAATCTTCATGCGGTGATGCGCCTCAACGATTTCAATATCGTATCCATGGCTCATGATTTTTGCCGCCATATCAAGCAGCTTGAAAACCACATTGACGCCGACGGCCATATTCGGCGCAAAAACCACCGGAATATCCTTGGCCGCTTCGGCAATTACAGCCTTGCCATCTGCCTCAAACCCGGTCGTACCGATGACCATGCCAACACCAGCCTGGCGGCACAAGGCCAAGTGTTCAAGCGTGCCCTGCGGGCGCGTGAAATCGATCAGACAATCGATATTGACCAATCCGGCAGCAACATCATCCGTCACCACAACATCGGATGCCAAACCCAGCAGATCCCCAACCGTCTTGCCAATGGCTGGACTCCCCGGCACATCGAAGGCGGCGCCAAGCACGACCTGATCATCCTTGAGAATAACCTCAAGCAGCATGCGCCCCATGCGCCCACCGGCGCCGACAATGCCAATACGTGTCTTGCTCATTATTTCTGGAATCCAAACATGTTCATCAACTGCCGGAAGTAGCCCGGCGCTTCCCTCGGCGGCAAGGGCTTGTCGGCTTCCTCGCCGGACAATGACCCGAGCTCGACCAGACGCGCACGATTCGGCGGTATCAGCAACTCCTCGTTACTGGCAGCGGCCACATCACCTTCAACCCGCTCAAGACGACCATCCTTGTCAAAAAAGACAGAAAAGCGCCGCGACTCAAGCTGATCTGTTTTGCCATTGTGATAACGATAAAGGTAATCCCAGCGCCACTGGTGGAAAATATCAGTAAGCATCGGCGTACCGAGCACGAAACGCACCTGATCGCGAGTCTGCCCAGGCTTCAACTGGGAGACCATTTCCTGCGTCAGCACATTACCCTGCTGCACATCGATTTTGTATTCGTTGATGAAGCTCGGTTTGTAGGAACAGGCGGTCGCCAGTGTACAAAAAGCAGCGGCAAGCAATAGACGGGAAGTGCGCATTCGGGTTTCCGGAGTTTTTCAAACTTCTTTGAAGCGGTATATCATACCCGAAATACGCCATCCGCCCCGCCTGCACCACTTCCGGAAACATCACAAATGAGCGATCCGCAAAGCCTCAAGAACATGGGGCTTAAAGCCACTTTTCCGCGCCTGAAAATTCTTGAATTATTTGAAAAAGGCACGATGCGTCACATGACGGCGGAGGATGTCTACCGAATGCTGATTGCCGAGAATATGGATATCGGTCTGGCGACGGTCTATCGGGTATTGACCCAGTTTGAACAGGCCGGGCTCCTGGAGCGGCACTTTTTCGAATCCGGAAAAGCCGTCTTCGAAATCAACCGGGGCAATCACCACGACCATCTGGTGTGCGTTGACTGTGGTCGCGTCGAAGAATTCTACGACCCGGAAATCGAGCGTCGGCAGAATGCCATCGCCAGCGAGCGTGGGTTTGCCATCCAGGACCACGCCCTTTACCTGTACGCCCAATGTACCAAGGCTAACTGCCCGCATCGCAACGCCAACGACAACTAGATCGCCACGACCTGTGACCGAACTAGCTACCATTGCCCCGGCCTCCTGGCTGTCGTCGACCGCCACCACCTTTCTGCTGATTGCCTTGGCCGAATTTGGCGACAAAAGCCAACTGGTGTGCATGACCCTGGCGGCCCGTCATCGCGGCACGCCCGTGGCGCTCGGGGCCATTGCCGCTTTTGCCATCCTTAATTTGCTGGCCGTCCTGTTTGGCGCCGCCATCGCCGCCTGGCTACCGGAGTGGATGGTCACTAGCGCGGTGGCGGCACTTTTCGCCTTTTTTGGCATTGCCGCCCTACGCTACAGCGATGATGAAGACGACGAAAATATCGAGGAAAAACCGGGGCACGGCATTTTCGCCACGACTTTTCTGATGATTTTCCTCGCCGAATTTGGTGACAAGACGCAAATCGCTGTCGCCGGCATGGGCAGTGCCACGCCGCCGCTGGCCGTCTGGCTAGGCTCAACGCTGGCGCTGGCCACCACGTCGCTACTGGGAATTTACGCCGGCAGGCGTTTTCTGAAGCGCCTGCCCTTGCTATGGATACACCGTATCAGCGGTGCGTTTTTTCTGGTGCTCGCCGCTGTCGCCGTAGCGCACCTGCTCGGCGCTTTCTGATTTTCAGGTATTTTTGACCGTTGACCGCAGTAATTCGCGGGCATGCTGCAAAGTGATGTCGGCAATCTCGACGCCGCCCAGCATACGGGCAATTTCTCTGACCCGGCCATCGTCAGCAAGCGGCTCGATAGCGCTCAAGGTCACGCCATCGCGCGTTTCCTTGCTCACTTGCCACTGCCAGACCGCCTGAGCCGCTACTTGCGGCAAGTGCGTGACGCACAAGACTTGGCGCTCGGCGCCCAGTTCGCGCAGCAAACGCCCGACGATTTCCGCAACACCGCCGCCGATCCCGACATCCACTTCGTCAAAGATCAGGGTCGGCACGCTGGCAGAACGGGAAGTCAAAACCTGAATGGCCAAACTGATGCGCGACAATTCGCCACCGGAAGCCACCTTGGCCAGCGGCTTGGCGGCATTGCCAGCGACGCCGCCAATACGGAACTCAACCTGCTCCAGGCCGTAAACTGCCCCCTGGACCAGCGGCAGCAAGGCTACTTCCAGACGCCCGCTGGCCAAAGCCAGCTGGCGCATGATTTCGCTGACCTTGCCGGCCATTTCTTCAGCCGCCAGTCGGCGCGCCGCCGAAAGCGCCAGTGCCAGATCGCGGTAAAGAGAATGGGCGTTTTCAACCCGTAACTGCAACTGCCCAAGATCCGCCGAGGCTTCGAGCTCAGCCAGACGCTTTTTCCAGCCGGCCAGCAGCCCCGGCAATTCAGGTGGCTGAACGCGATAGCGTCGGGCGTGCCCCATGACCACTTCCATCCGCCGCTCCACTTCGGCCAGACGCGCCGGATCGAGATCAACCCGCCCCATATAACGGCGCAGCGTGGACACGGCTTCCGACAACTCGGCCTGTACCGAGCCGAGTAGCCCGGCGACTTCGGCCAGCGCCGGATCGTATTCGGCCAGGCCATCCAGGCGAGTGGCAACACCATCAATTTGCTGCTCGCAGGCGCCATCATCCTCGGCCAGCACCGAGAGCGCGTATTGCGCACCTTCGAGCAGGCTGGCCGCGTGACTCAAGCGCCGATGTTCCAGATCAAGAGTCGGCCACTCCTCTTCCTCCATCCCCAGAGCATCGAGCTCGCGTATCTGCCATTCGAGCTGCTCGCGTTCGCGCACCAGCGCCGCCGCGCCTTCGCGCGCGCTGAGCAAGGCCTGCTCGGCATTGCGCCAGGTCCGCCAGGCATCACCAACCTGCTTCACCTGCGGCGCCAAACCAGCATGGGTATCGAGCAAGGCGCGCTGGGCATCGCTGCGCAACAGCGACTGGTGCGCGTGCTGGCCGTGAATATCGACCAGCCAGTCACCGACTTCGCGCAACTGCTGGGCCGTCGCCGGAGAACCATTGATATAGGCGCGGGAACGCCCGCCAGCATCGACGACGCGGCGCAACAGGAGTTCATCACTGAGATCGAGATCATGAGCGAGCAGCCATGCTCCGACCATCGGCAAAGCCGTTACGTCGAAACAGGCACTGACCTCGGCCTTGTCACAGCCGGCCCGGACCACACCGGCATCAGCCCGTTCGCCCAGGGTTAGCGCCAAGGCGTCAATCAGAATCGACTTGCCGGCCCCGGTTTCTCCGGTCAAGGCGCCAAAACCGCCGGAAAACTCCAGTTCCAGTCGATCAACAATGACAAAATCGCGTATGGTCAGACGCAGCAGCATCAGCCCCCCCGGGGTCGCTCGCTCCAGTGCAATTTCTGGCGCAGCATGGCGAAATAACTGTATCCCGGCGGATGCAGGAAACAGATGGTATGTTCAGAACGGCGCAGACGAACGCAATCGCCGCTTTCCAGATCCAGCGTCACTTGACCATCGAAGTGCACGCGTGGATCGTCGGCATAAGCAACACGCAGTTCAATGTCAGCCCGGTCATTGACGATGATCGGACGATTGCTCAGCGCGTGCGGACATAAGGGCACCAGCGCAATGCCGGTCAGGGTCGGGTTCAGGATGGGCCCGCCGGCGGACAGCGCATAGGCGGTAGACCCGGTCGGCGTCGACACGATCAGGCCATCGGAACGCAGGTTGTAAATAAACTCGCCGTCGATGAAAAGCTCGAACTCGATCATCCGGCCGATGGCGCCCTTATCGACGACCACGTCGTTGAGCGCCATATTCGAGGCGATCTCGCGTCCATTGCGGATGACCTCTGCTGCCAGCAACATGCGCTTCTCCGGCACGAAGCGATCATCAAGCAGGTCTTCCATGCAACTCAGCATGTCTTCGCGGGCGATGTCGGTCATGAAACCCAGACGCCCCTGGTTAACGCCGACCAAGGGCACACAGTAGCGCGCCAAGCGGCGCGCCGCATTCAACATCGTGCCATCGCCGCCCAGGACGATGGCCAGATCGGCATGCGCGCCAATGTCGTTGAAACCGCAAGTCACCCAGCGCGACAGGTCGACCTTCTTGCCGATATGTTCGGCGGTCTCCCGCTCGATGAAAACCGACACACCGCGCTCGTATAAATACTCGGCCAAACGACGCAGCGACTCGGCAATTTCGAGGCTGTGATACTTGCCGACCAGGGCGATTGTGCGGGGAGCAAAGCTTCTGTTCATGGGGCCGAATTCTTGCATAAAAAACGCCTTGCCGTGCCAGGCAATCTTTTTTGTACAATCCCCGCCATGTTGGATGAACGCGCACGCACCCTGCTGAAAACTCTGGTCGAACATTACATCGCCGACGGGCAACCGGTCGGCTCGCGAGCGCTATCGAAATTTTCCGGGCTCGATCTATCGCCAGCGACGATACGCAACGTGATGGCCGACCTCGAAGAGGCCGGTTTTGTCGCCAGTCCGCACACCTCGGCCGGGCGCATTCCGACGGCGCGCGGCTATCGCCTGTTTGTCGACCGCCTGCTTACCATGCAACCGCTTGAAGCCCGCCAACTGGGGCAGATGGAAGAGGCACTGCAAGGGCTACCGGCCAACCAGGTGATCGCCAGCGCCTCGCAATTGCTCTCCAGCCTGAGTCATTTTGCCGGCGTGGTCATCACCCCGCGGCGAGCCAGCAATCGCATCCGCCAGATCGAATTCCTCAGCCTCGCCGAAAAGCGCATTTTGCTGATCATTGTCACCAGCGATGGCGACGTGCAGAACCGCATCCTGAGCACCGAAAAGGCTTACAGCCCGTCGGAGCTGGTCAGCGCCGCCAACTACCTGAACCAGAATTACGCCGGTCTGGATTTCGAACAGATCCGTCAGCGCCTGAGTCAGGAAATCCAGCGCCTGCGCGACGATATCAAACCGCTGATGGCCCTCGCGCTCGATGCCGGCGATGCCGCCATGGCCGAAAGCGCCACGCCCTACGTGATTTCCGGCGAAAAGAACCTGCTCGACGTCGAGGAACTGTCGTCGAACATGAAACGCCTGCGCGAACTGTTCGACCTTTTCGAACAACGCTCCAGCCTGATCCGCCTGCTCGACGTTTCCAGTCATGCTGAAGGCGTCCAGATTTTCATCGGTGGTGAATCCGGCATCGCCTCGCTCGACGAGTGCTCGGTCATTGCTGCTCCCTACTCGGTCGACGGTCAGGTCGTCGGCTCACTCGGCGTCATCGGCCCGACGCGCATGGCCTACGAACGCATGATTCCGATTGTGGACATCACCGCCCGCCTGCTTTCCAGCGCCCTATCCGGCAAACCCCTATAAAAATGAGCTTTCTCCCCGAACCGCCGCACACGCATGGACAGTCGGCGCACACCGCCATTGTTCTGGTCAATCTCGGCACGCCCGATGCCCCCACAGCCCCGGCATTGCGCCGCTATCTCAAGCAATTCCTCTCCGACCCGCGCGTTGTCGAAATTCCCAGAGCAATCTGGTGGCTGATCCTCAACGGCATCATTCTCAACACCCGACCGAAAAAATCCGCTGCCAAATACGCTTCCGTGTGGATGGAGGGCGGTTCGCCGCTGCGCGTCCATACCGAGCGCCAGGCCAAGCTGCTCAAGGGCCTGCTCGGCACGCGCGGCAAAACGCCGCTCGTGACCTGGGCCATGCGCTACGGTTCGCCATCGATTCCCGACGTGCTGAGCAAACTGAAAACCGACGGCGCAACGCGCATCCTGATCGTGCCGATGTATCCCCAATACGCCGCCAGCACGACTGCCACGGTCATCGATGACACCTGCCGCTGGCTGGGCCAGACCCGTAACCAGCCGGAAATGCGCTTCGTGCGCAATTTCCATGACGATGCCGGCTATATCGATGCCCTTGAGCAATCGGTGCGTCGCCACTGGCAGAGCAGCGGGCCGCTCGGTGGAAAAGACCGCCTGCTGATCAGTTTTCATGGCCTGCCCAAACGTAGCCTGGACCTGGGTGATCCTTATTTCTGCGAATGTCACAAAACCGGTCGCCTGCTCGCCGAGCGTCTGCAACTCAAGCCCGAACAGTTCAAAATCTGCTTCCAGTCCCGTTTCGGCAAGGCCGAGTGGCTGCAACCCTACACTGCCCCGACCCTGGCCGCCTGGGGCAAGGAAGGCATAGCGCGGGTGGATGTCATTTGTCCGGGCTTTGTCGCTGACTGCCTGGAAACGCTGGAAGAAATTGCCATGGAAGGCAAGCACGACTTCCTCCACAGCGGCGGCAAGGAATATCACTACATCCCGGCACTCAACGAGGATGACACCTGGTTGAATGCGCTGGCCGACCTGGTCGAACGCCACCTGGGCGGCTGGCCGATCAATACCGTCGCCAATCCGTCGGCAGCTGCCGCCACACGCGAACGCGCGACCAAGCTCGGCGCCAGGACTTGAAAAATGCCATCGCGGCCCATACATCAGTCTAATCTGATTGATGGAGTCCGCGATGAGCGATCTGCTACATGTCGTCTGTCCACACTGTTCTGCGGTCAACCGCCTGCCAGAGGCAAAATTGGCCGAGCGCCCCAAATGCGGGCAATGCCACCAAGCGCTTTTTGTTGGCGAACCGGTCGCGCTGACGGCTGCCAACTTTGATCGTCACCTGACGCGCAGCGACCTGCCCGTCGTGGTCGATTTCTGGGCGCCGTGGTGTGGCCCCTGCAAGATGATGGCGCCCAATTTTCACCAAGCCGCCATCGACCTCGAGCCCAAGGTCCGACTGGCCAAGCTCAATACCGAAGAAGAACAGCAACTGGCGGCGCGCTACAACATCCGCAGCATTCCGACGCTGGCGATATTCAGGAATGGTCGGGAAATTGCCCGCCAAAGCGGCGCGCTGGATCTGGCTGCACTGAAACGCTGGATACAGTCCAGCCTGTAAGCCCTGGTCGACGACACGCGACAGACTCAGTCGTCGACCAGGCGCAACTGCAGCTTGCTTTGACTCAGCGCCGCCAGCTGCATCGATCCGGTCACTGCCGGCAGCCCCTGCTGGGCAGCAATCCGGTTAACTTCGCGCAGGCGCTTGATGACGACCGCCATCAGGACGCTGCGCAGCCGCTCGTTCAGTTCTTCGGATGACAAGGCCAGGGCACTGGCGTGAATTTCCAGGAAGCGCGTCGGCTCCAGCGTGACCACGGTGGCGCAGCGCAGATCGCTGCTCGGGTGCAGATAGGCCATTTCACCCACCGCCTCACTCGGCCCCAAACGGCATAAGGCCCGCCCTTCCAGGGAAACTTCGACCGAGCCGGAGATGATCACGCCGAACATCTTGTTGTGTTCGCCCTCGCTGATCAGCGCCACATTGGGCTGAATCTCGCGCCAGACAGCAACGCGCAGGATTTCCCAAAGCTCGACATTTTCAAACTCGACAAAAAAGGACAGCTGGCGCAGTTGTTCGAAATGCGTGCAATCCTGCGCCGTCGTATCCTCGTCGAGGATCTGGTAGCGCACGGCAGAAATATCCTTGGCCATTTCCGCGCCATTGCGATAGCGGTTGTAAAGATCCTTTTCCAGCGCACGCTGCATGATCCCGTTCAAGCCTTCCGGCAAACTGGGGTTCAGCGCGGTCAACTGCGGGGCGTCGGTATTGACGATCTTGTAAATCAGGGTCGCCTGGTTATTGGCGCGAAATGGCAAACGTCCGGTCAGCAACTGGAACAAGACCACGCCGAGGGAATAGATGTCGGTTTTCTGGTTAAGCGGATAAGCCTTGATCTGTTCCGGCGACATGTAAGCCGGCGACCCCACCCCCATGATGAAGGTTGAATCGCGGTCCATGTCCTTGTTGATATTCAGCGCCAGGCCAAAATCGGCGATTTTGGGCTCGTCATTGGCGGCGACCATGATGTTGGCCGGCTTGATGTCGCGATGGATGATGCCCTGGCGGTAAGCAGCATCAAGGGCCATGCAGCATTTAAAAATGATGCCCATGACCCGGTGCATCGGCAGCAGCTTGTCGATCCGGCAATGCTGCTCGAGACTGAAGCCCTGGACGTACTCCATCGCCATGTAGGCGAAATCCTTCTCGACCACGGCTTCGTACACCCGGACGATATTCGGGTGATCCATACGCTGGGAGACCATGCTTTCATTCTGGAACAGCTTGCGCATCCGGCGCGACATGGCGCCGTTATCCTGACCAAACTTGATGACCTTGACCGCGACCTGAACGTCCGAACCCGGCTGTTCACAGAGGTAGACAGTCGCCGTGGCGCCCTTGCCCAGCTCTCGAATTACGCGGTATTTGCCAATTTCTTCCATGACCTGCAGCGGAAAATAACTTAGCTGAATATCGTAGCACGCACCGTGACAAGAGCTTCCGCAAGAAATCGAAAGAAATTGCAAAAAGCGCTCTTGAAATACCTGCTTACAACCCCAAGATTCAGCCCCAGTACTTTTGGAGAATCAGGCATGACCACCCCCGAAAACACCCAGGAAGCCATGCTGGGCAATGCAGCAGCCCCCGCACAAGGCCCTGTCGAAACCCCGGCAGAAAAGAACGTTGACACCATCCCCAGCCTGGAAGAGCAGATCAAGGGCCTGGAACTGAAGGCCGCCGAGCATTACGATGCCTGGCTGCGCGCCAAGGCCGAAGGCGAAAACATCCGCCGCCGCGCTCAGGACGACATCAGCAAGGCACACAAGTTTGCCGTCGAAAAATTTGCTGGCGAACTGCTGGCCGTCAAGGACAGCCTGGAAGCCGCGCTGGCGGTCAAGGAACAAACCGTCGACAGCTTCAAGTCCGGCGTTGAGCTGACCCTGAAGCAACTGGTTTCCGCCTTCGACAAGAATGCCCTGATCGAGCTCAATCCGGTCGGCGAGAAATTCGACCCGCACAAGCACCAGGCGATTGGCATGGTCGATGCCGAACAGGAAGCCAATACCGTTGTCACCGTGCTGCAAAAGGGTTACCTGATTGCCGAACGCACCCTGCGTCCGGCACTGGTCATGGTCGCCAAGGGCAAATAAGCAAAACCGGGCCATTTTTGCGGTCGACCGCAAAAATGGCTTGAAATTGGGCCAAGCATCCCCAATTCACGAACATCAGCAATTTACCTCTCAAGGACACAGAACATGGGCAAGATTATTGGTATTGACCTCGGCACGACGAACAGCTGCGTCGCCATCATGGAAGGCGGCACGCCGAAGGTCATCGAAAACTCCGAAGGCGCTCGCACCACCCCGTCGATCATCGGCTACTCCGAAGATGGCGAAATCCTCTGCGGCGCACCGGCCAAGCGCCAGGCCGTGACCAACCCGCGGAACACGCTGTACGCCGTCAAGCGCCTGATCGGTCGCCGCTTCGAAGAAAAAGAAGTGCAGAAGGACATCTCGCTGATGCCTTACAGCATCGTCAAGGCGGATAACGGCGACGCCTGGGTTTCCGTACGCGACAAGAAGATTGCCCCGCCGCAGGTTTCTGCTGAAGTGCTGCGCAAGATGAAGAAGACTGCCGAAGACTACCTCGGTGAAGAAGTCACCGAAGCGGTCATTACCGTGCCGGCTTACTTCAACGACAGCCAGCGCCAGGCGACCAAGGACGCCGGCCGCATCGCCGGCCTGGAAGTCAAGCGCATCATCAACGAACCGACCGCCGCCGCACTGGCGTTCGGTATGGACAAGTCGTCCAGCAAGGACCGCAAGATCGCCGTGTATGACCTCGGCGGCGGCACCTTCGACATCTCGATCATTGAAATCGCCGACGTCGATGGCGAAAAGCAGTTCGAAGTGCTGGCCACCAACGGCGACACCTTCTTGGGCGGCGAAGACTTTGACCAGCGCCTGATCGACTACATCATCGACGAATTCAAGAAGGAATCCGGCGTTGACCTGAAGAAGGACGTGCTCTCCCTGCAACGTCTGAAGGAAGCGGCCGAAAAGGCCAAGATTGAGTTGTCGTCGAGCCAGCAGACCGAAATTAATCTGCCTTACATCACCGCTGATGCCTCCGGTCCGAAGCACCTGGCGCTGAAGATCACCCGTGCCAAGTTCGAATCATTGGTCGATGAACTGGTCGAGCGTACCGTCGCCCCCTGCGTCATGGCCCTCAAGGATGCTGGTTGCAAGATCGGCGACATCGACGACGTCATCCTGGTCGGCGGCCAGTCGCGCATGCCCAAGGTGCAGGACAAGGTCAAGGAAATCTTCGGCCGCGAACCGCGCAAGGACGTTAACCCGGATGAAGCCGTCGCCGTTGGCGCCGCCATTCAGGGCGGCGTGCTGCAAGGCGAAGTCAAGGACGTGCTGCTGCTCGACGTGACCCCGCTGTCGCTGGGCATCGAGACGCTGGGCAGCATCATGACCAAGCTGATCCAGAAGAACACGACGATCCCGACCAAAGCCTCGCAAGTCTTCTCGACTGCCGACGACAATCAAGGCGCCGTGACCATCCACGTGCTGCAGGGCGAACGTGAAGTCGCTACCGGCAACAAGAGCCTCGGCCAGTTCAACCTCGAAGGCATCCCGCCGGCCCCGCGTGGCACGCCGCAGATCGAAGTCATCTTCGACATCGACGCCAACGGCATCATGCACGTCACGGCCAAGGACAAGGCCACCGGCAAGGAAAACAAGATCACCATCAAGGCCAACTCCGGTCTGTCCGAAGCCGAAATCCAGGCGATGGTCAAGGATGCCGAGCTGCACGCCGAAGAAGACAAGAAAGCGCACGAACTGGCTGATGCCCGCAACTCGGCCGACGGCATGGTGCACATGGTCAAGAAGTCGCTGAACGAATACGGTGACAAGCTCGACGCTGGCGAAAAGGCCACCATCGAAGCCGCCATCAAGGATGTTGAGGATGTGCTGCGCGACGGCGACAAGGACGTCATCACCGCCAAGACCGAAGCTCTCGGTGCTGCGGCCCAGAAACTGGGTGAAAAGATGTACGCCCAGCAACAACAAGCCGAAGGTGCCGCTGCCGGCGCTGAAGGCGGCGCTCAGCAACAGGCCAAGAAGGACGAAGGCGACGTCGTCGACGCCGAGTTCACCGAGGTCAAAGACAAGAAGTAAGGATCGCGGATTGAGCGATTAGCCGCTAACAGCCGGGACTGGGAAATACTCCCCGCCCCGGCTTTAACCATCCTGATCCTTGATCCTCCTGTAGATCACTCGATCCTAACCACTAATTCCTCGATCCTAAATGAGCAAACGCGATTTTTACGAAATTCTCGGGGTCAACCGCGACGCCTCCGACGAAGAAATCAAGAAGGCCTACCGCAAGCTGGCCATGAAGCATCACCCCGACCGCAATCCGGACAATCCTGGCGCCGAAGAGAAGTTCAAGGAAGCCAAGGAAGCCTACGAGATTCTGTCGGATAGTCAAAAACGTGCAGCTTACGACCAGTACGGTCACGCCGGCGTTGACCCGCAGGCGGGCATGGGCGGTGGCGGATTCGGTGGTGGTAACGCCGGCTTCTCCGATGCCTTCGGCGGCATTTTTGACGAGATCTTTGGCGGCCGGGCTGGCGGTGGCGGCGGACGCGCCAACGTCTATCGCGGCGCCGACCTGCGCTACAACCTTGAAATCACCCTCGAGCAGGCCGCGCACGGTACCGAGACCAAGATTCGCATTCCGACCATGGAAGAATGCGAACCCTGTCACGGCTCGGGCGCCAAGCCTGGCACCCAGCCCAAGACTTGCCCGACCTGTAATGGCTCCGGCCAGGTTCGCCTGCAACAGGGCTTTTTCTCGATCCAGCAGACCTGCCATAAATGTCACGGCTCCGGCCGCTTCATTGCCGATCCCTGCAAGAGCTGCTCGGGTTCGGGTCGCATCAAGCAACACAAGACGCTGTCGGTCAAAATTCCGGCGGGAGTCGATGAAGGTGATCGCATCCGCCTGACCGGCGAAGGTGAGCATGGCGTCAACGGCGGCCCACCGGGCGACCTCTACGTGCAGATCCACCTCAAGCCGCATGCCGTATTCACCCGCGACCACAACGACCTGCATTGCGAGATGCCGATTTCCTTCACCACCGCCGCGCTGGGTGGAGAAATCGAAATCCCGACACTGGATGGTGCCGCAGCCATCAAGATCCCCGCCGAAACCCAGTCAGGCCGGGTCTTCCGCTTGCGCGGCAAAGGCATCAAGGGGGTGCGCAGCCACACCCATGGCGATTTGCTCTGCCATGTCGTCGTTGAAACACCGGTCAAGCTGACCGAGCGCCAACGGGAACTTTTGCGTGAGCTCGAAGAATCGAGCAAGGATAGCGACCACAAGCACAATCCTCGCGCAAAATCCTGGATGGACAAGGTCAAGGAGTTTTTTGGCGACTAAGCCGCCATTTTCTCGAGAAAAAGCCCCGAAATTCGGGGCTTTTTTATTTTTTTAACGCGTTTTTTCCGGCTCGGATTACACTAGCAGGTCCAGAGGATTACAAACCAAAACAGGGGAGATAGACCAATGAAAGTCTTCAAGAACCTGGCCGCCATTGGCCTCATATCACTATCGGCGCTGACTTGCTGGGCCGAACCCGGCGTCAGCGACAATAGCATCACCATCGGCATGTCTTCACCATTCTCGGGACCGAATGGTGCTTACGGCAATGACATGCGACAAGTCATCGAAGCCTATTTCACGCAGATCAACAAGGCCGGCGGCATCAATGGCCGCAAGCTGGAACTCGTAGCACTTGACGATGGTTACGAAACCGAGCGCACCGTCGCCAACAGCAAAACCTTGCTGAACGAGAAAAACGCCTTTGCCCTGCTCGCCTACTACGGATCGAGCCCGACCACCGAAGCCATGAACACTGTCTTCGGCCCGGCCAAGGTACCGCTCATCGGTACCATTTCCGGCGCCGGCACCCTGCGCGACAGCATCAGCAACAACCCCAATACCCGTTACATGTTCAACGTCCGCGCCAGTTACGCCGACGAAACCGAAGCCATCGTCAGTCAGCTACTGTCCCTGGGCATTCGCAACGTTGCGGTCTTTTACCAGAATGATGGTTATGGCAAATCCGGACTCGAAGGTGTCAGCAGCGCGCTGAGGAAAAACAATCTGACGCCGGTGGCTGTCGGCACGGTCGAG
Organism: Azonexus sp.; assembly: GCA_030824535.1. GTDB lineage: Bacteria > Pseudomonadota > Gammaproteobacteria > Burkholderiales > Rhodocyclaceae > Azonexus. Next base: position 65,608 of record JAVBXO010000022.1, read on the forward strand.
CGCAACTCACTGGATGTCGCCAAGGCTGTCGAATCGATCGGCAAGGCCAACCCCCAGGCTGTCATCATGATCACCTTGTACAAACCAACCTCGGCCTTTGTCAAGGCAATGAAAGCAGCCAACAAGAGCCCGATCTACATGACGGTTTCACCAGTCGGCGCTGATCACCTGGTTGCCGAACTCGGTGCAGACGCCCGCGGCATCGGCATTTCGCAGGTGGTCCCCTACCCCTGGAACGATACCGTTCCGGTGGTTCGCGAATACCAGAAGCTGGCCAGCAGCACCCAATACACCTACTACGGCATGGAAGGCTACCTGATGGCCCGGACCCTGGTCGAAGGCCTCAAGCGAAGCGGCAAGGATCTCACCCGCGAAAAACTGGTGACCTCGCTGGAGAGCCTGAACAATACCGACCTGGGTGGCTACCGCGTCAATTATTCATCCACGTCGCGCCAGGGCTCGCACTTTGTCGAACTGACCGTGATTGGCGCCGGCGGCAAGATCCTGAAATAGGATTCTGCGGTCAACCCATAAAAACGGCCCGTTTTCAACGGGCCGTTTTTTATTGATCGAGCAGGAAAATCAGGCGCGACGCCAGCTTGTTCCCTGGGCACTATCGTCCAGAACGATACCTGCCGCTTTCAGTTCATCGCGAATGCGGTCGGCCTCGGCAAAGTTTCTCGCCTTCTTGGCGG
>JAVBXO010000439.1 GCA_030824535.1 Azonexus sp.
CTGTTGCTGCGGCTGGGGCTGGGCTTGCGCGGCGGTCTTGCTGCCGAGCAAGGTGTTGCCGATGAAGCTGCCGTCGGACGGGGGCGGCGCGATGATCACGGTGATCTTGTCGGACAGCTTGTCGGCCATGGTTTTCTGGATCAGCAGCGGGTTCTTCTGGATCAGCGCGCCGTCACGTGCCAGTTGTTCGCTGGCCAGCTTGCCCAGACGATCCTGGCGGTAGGCTTCGGCGTCAGCCAGCTTGCGCCGCGACTCGGCTTCGCCGTGGGCCTCGATCTGGCGGGCTTGCGAAGTCGCCTCGGCGGTCTTGATGCGGGCGACTTTCTCGGCTTCGGCTTCCAGGCCGCGCTGTTCGATCTGCTTTTGCTTGAAGGGCAGGATGTGCTTCATCGCTTCGGCCTGCGCCTTGGCGGCGATGATCTGCTCTTCGCCGGCGGCTTCCGCTTCCTTTTCCCGGCGCAGCTTGTCGGCATCGGCTTCCAGACCGCTTTGTTTGACCTGCTTTTCCTTCAATTCCAGCGTGTAGCGCATCTTTTCGCTGGCCAGTTCTTCGGCCAGCAGGCGTTCCATGCCGGCGCGGTAGTCGGCCGGCATGTCGATCTTGCCGATCAGCACGGCCTGCAGCTTGATGCCGTCCTTTTCCAGTTGCGGCTTCAATTCACTTTCAATGGCTTCGCGGATTTCCTGACGCTTGCTCGAAAAAATCTCGCGCACCGTGTAGCGCGCCAGGATCTTGTACAGCACGCCCTGCGCTGCCGGTTCGACCACTTCGCCACCAATGTCCTCCGGCAGATTGCGCGCCATCGCCGCGATGCGCGCCGGATCGAGGGCGTAACGCACGGCGATATCGACGCCAAGCGACAGGCCTTCGACACTCTGGAAAGTTGCCGCGCTGCCGCGTGGCCGATAAATCTGGTCGCGCAAGGTGAAGCGGCGCAACTCGTGCAGGCCGGGAATGACCAGCACCGCACCTTCGTGAACTTCGCTGCTGTCGCCGCTCAGTTGATTGATGCGCACCGCCGTTTCGCCACGTGCCACGCTCTGCATCGGCGGATGGTTATAAACGCCATAGCCGCCGATTCCGGCAATCGCCAGGGCGATGATGCCGACCCGCGCCCCATGCATCTTGCGGCCCAGACGCGCCGCCGCCGCGCCACTCCTGCTGGCGGCCTGACCCAGGGAAGTACGCAGCGTGGCCAGCAGATTGTCGAAACGTTCAGACATGATTTTCGCTCCTCGAAAGTGATCTTCAGCAGGGACTTATTCCGTTCCCGGCGGCGGGAAGATCAATCCGCACACCGGCTTTCCATGACTGCCATCGTCCCGCTAAATGCCAGGAGCAAGCCACGCCGCCGGCGGGCGACTTCGGTGCGACACACGCCCCGATACTTCCGGCGTGTGAACAAACACTCACAAGGACCCGCGCAATCAATCAACTTGACATACCTAAAAAGCGCGCCTAGCATGCCATTGCAATCGCATGCAATTCGATACAAACGCCTCCAGCCACCTTGCCCGGAGCTTGCCATGGCACAAATGCAGACCTTATCCATCCGCCTGCCGGATGAAGATTTCCAGTGGCTGCTGTCACTGCAGGAAGGCAGCGCCCGAACGCCCAGCGAGAAATTGCGTGCCCTGTTGCAAAGGGTTCGTCAGCAGGAAGCCGGCCTGAGCGACCCCGAGCACTGCGCCGCCTGGATGCGCGAACTGGTGCAAGCCTTCATCGACAAATTCGCCGGGCTGGAACGCCAGCAAAAAAAACATTCCGATCTGCTCAGCGCCGTCGCCAGCCTGACCCCGCAGATCATGGCAACGCTGGTCGCCGCAGCCCATTCCGAAGAAAGCGGAGAACGCTACGCGGTGGACATCGAAGCCCAGCTTGCCCAGCAGAGTTTTCGCCTGCTGGCCACGCTACTGCGAGCAGCAGTCACCTCCAACCCCGCTACGTACGCTCCGGAACTATACGACCGACATTTGCCGGATATCATTGAACTCGCTCAAATCATCGCCTCCAGAAAAGGGAAGGAAACAAACCATGGCTGAAACCCTTGCAAACCGTGTTTCCCGGCTCATCGTCGGCAGCGCCCACGCCCTGCTCGACAAAGCCGAGAACCTTGCGCCCGAAGCGGTCATGGCGCAGTCCATCCGCGAAGTCGAGCAGGTTGGCAGCGAACTCAGAGCCGAGCTGGGCAAGGCCGAGGCTGGGAAACACCTGGTGCTTTCGCGGCTTGCCCGGCTGAATGGCGAACATGAAAAGCTGGCGGAACAAATTGACCTGGCCATCGCCCAGGAACGTGATGACCTGGCCAGTGCCGCCATCGCCCGGCAAACCGACATCGAAGACCTGCTGCCGGTATTGCAGAAATCACTCGACGAACAATCCGAACACGCCACGGAACTGGAAAGCTACATCGTCGCGCTGATGGCCAAAAAACGTGAACTGGAACAGGTGCTGGCCGACTATCAGGCCAGCCTGGTCAATACCTCGGCAACGCCCGCCAGCGGCAGCGCCAGCGAACGGCAGAACCGCATCGACGACGCCGAGCAGTCCTTTGCCCGCGTTCTTGCCCGCCAGACCGGCGCTACCGGCCTGGTCGGCGGCAACATGGCCGAGACGGCAAAAATCAGGGAATTGGCCGACCTGCAACGCAACCAGCGCATTGCCGAACGACTGGCAGCGATCAAAGCCGCTCGCCACGACAAAACCTCCTGAAGGGACTGCGGTGGACCTGTTTCTTAGCCCCGAATCCTGGCCTTTTGCGTTAGCACTGGCTCTGCTGCTGGCCATCGTGCTGATCGAAGGCGCCGGGCTGCTGATCGGCATCAGCATGTCCGGCTGGCTGGACCACCTGCTGCCCGATATCGGCGGCAGTCTGGAAAACCTGTCCTCCGCCTGGCTGGGCTGGCTGCATGTCGGCAAGGTGCCGCTGCTGGTGCTGCTGAGCTTGTTGCTGACGAACTTCGCCATCATCGGCTTCAGCCTTGTCGGCATCAGCCGCAGCCTGCTTGGCTTCGCGCTGCCAGCGCTGCTTTCCGCGCCACTCGCCCTGCTCGGCGCCTTGCCGCTGGTGCGCGTCAGCGCGCTGGCCATCGCCCGCTTCATTCCGGCCGATGAAAGCACGGCGGTCCCACTGAGCAGCCTGGTTGGTCGCATTGCCACTGTCATCAACGGCACCGCACGCCTCGGCTATCCGGCGCAGGCGCGGACCAGGAACGACAACGGCCAGACATTTTATATTCACGTCGAACCGGACAACGGCGACACGGAATTCACCGTCGGCGATTCGGTGCTGCTGGTCAGGCAACTGTCCGGCGCGCGTTTCCAGGCGATCATCAATCCCCGACCGGATCTACTTTAATCACCAGGGAGCACCCGCATGGATCAGTTAATCATCGTTGCCCTGATGGCCGGCATTGCCCTTATTGGGCTGCTTGCCATCGGTTTGATCTTCTCGCGCCTGTACCGGCGCTCGTCCAAGGAACTGGCTTTTGTCCGGACCGGTCTGGGCGGACAAAAAGTCGTCATGGACGGTGGCGCCATTGTGCTGCCGGTCTTCCACGAGTGCGTGAACATCAACATGAACACGCTCAAACTGGAGGTTTCCCGCGCCGGCGCGGATAGCCTGATTACCCTCGACCGCCTGCGTGTCGATGCCGTCGCGGCCTTTTTCGTCCGGGTGATTCCCAGCACCGAAGGCGTGGCCAATGCCGCCCAGACCCTCGGGCAACGGACCATGCACCCGGATTCACTGAAGGAACTGGTCGAAGACAAATTCGTCGACGCCCTGCGTGCTGCGGCCGTGTCGATGAGCATGCACCAGCTGCTCGACAAGCGCGCCGACTTCATCCAGGCCGTGCAGAACGCCGTTTCCGAGGATCTGCTGAAAAATGGCCTGGAACTCGAATCAGTCAGTCTGACCCGCCTCGACCAGACCCCGATCAAGTTCTTCGACGCCCAGAACGCCTTCGATGCTGAAGGTCTGACCAAGCTGACCCAGCAGACCCAGCAACGCGCCCGGGAAAGAAACGAAATCGAGCAGGACACCTCGGTGGCCATTGCCAAGAAAAATTACGAAGCCAGCCAGCTCAAGCTGACCATCGAGAAGGATCAGACCTTCGCCACCCTGCAGCAACAACAGGAAGTCGCCACCCGCCAGGCGCAGCAGACGGCCGAAGTAGCGAGCATCACCGCCCAGCGCGAACGGGAAGCGCAACAGGCGAAAATCGACGCCGAGCGCCTGGTACAGGAAGCTGAAGTGGAAAAAAACCGGGCCATCCGTCAGTGCCAGATCGAGGCCGACCGCGAAGTGCAGGTCGCCAAGATCGAACAGGAAAAGCGCACGACGCTTGCCGACCAGGAAAAATTGATTTCCATTGCCGAAAAATCCAGGGCCCAGTCCGAGGCCGAGAAACAGGCCAACGAAGCCCGGGCGCTGGCAGCGCGGGCCGAGGAACAGGTCAGGACGGCGCGGGAAGTCGCTATTGCCGAAAGGGAAAAGCAGATCGCGCTGGTCGAGGCCGAAAAAGAAGCGCAACAGCAAGCCATCGGCATCCGGGTCGCGGCGGAAGCAGAAAAGGATGCGGCCGAAAACCTCGCCCAGGCCGTCAAGATCAAGGCGGAAGCCCAGCAGGTGCAATATCAGGTCGAGGCCAACGGCATCGAGTTGCGCAATGCGGCGCTGAATACCCTGGATGCCGAACAGATCGCCATGCAGATCAAGATGAAATTGTTTGAAGTCCTGCCCGGCATTATTGAAGCTTCGGTCAAACCCATCGAGAAAATCGACGGCATCAAGATCATTCAGGTCGATGGCCTCAACCGTCATGGTGGCAGCTGCGCCTCGGGCAACGCCGGCGGTGCTAGCGGCAGCGGCAACCTCGCCGAGCAGGCCGTCGCGGCCGCGCTCGCCTACCGTGCCCAGCAACCGATCCTCGATGCGGTCCTCGGCGAAATCGGCATGAAGGGGGGCGACCTGAACGGGCTGGTTGACGTGGTTCGTCAGGAAATCAAGCCCAGCGTCGCGCGCTAACTGCTCCCGGAAAAACCGGCGATACTGCGGCAAACGCTACAGGAGCTTTTCATGACCAAAGTCGCCGTCATCGAAGACGACATTCCCACCAGCAATCAGCTACGCGACTGGATACTCGCGGCGCGGCCTGGCCTGATCGTCGACCAGTGGTTCAACCGTGACGACGCCGAAGCGGCGATTGCCCGCGAGGATTACGCGCTGGTCACGCTCGACATCGAACTCGGGCGCGAGCGCCATGCCGGCGTGGCGATCATCAATGCCATCAACAAGACCGGACGCGGCACGCCGGTGCTGGTGGTGTCGGCGATGCCGGCGGCGATCTACCGCAGCATCATGAAAGCGCTCGACGCCTGGGATTACCTGCAAAAGACCGCTTTCGAGGAAGCCGATTTCATCGAAACCTTTCTCGAAATCCTCCGCGCCACCCGCGAACGCAGCAGCCAGAAGCCTGCCGTCACAGCCGACAAGGAACTGGCGCTCGACCCCTTGCGCCAGAACACGCCGTTATGGCGCGGCCAGCGGGTCAATCTGCCGCTCACCGCCCAGCGCATCCTGGCCACGCTCTACCAGCGGCGCGGTGAAGTGGTGTCCTACGATGAACTCTTTGCCGTCGTCAAAAGCGGCCGCAACCGCGACAACATCCGCAAGCACATCGGCACCATCCGCGAAGCCTTTCGTGAGCTCGACGCCAATTTCGACGCCATCGAAAACGTTCCGATGCGCGGCTTCCGCTGGTCGGAAGCGAACGGCCGATGAGCTTTTCCACGGCGCTGCGGCGCGGCCTGGCCTGGCTCGCCTCCTTCCGTCTGCGCATCCTGTTGCGCACGGCTTTTTTGCTGCTGGCGCTGAGCGTGCTGGCGATGACGGTGACCGTGCTGCAGGAAGAAAAGCAGCGCAGTTACGACAATTACCAGACCAGCCTGAGCAAGACCAAGGAACAGATCATCGCCCGCCTGCACCACCCGGCCGGCCAGCTGGCGCTGCTCAATCCGCGCTGGGATGCGGCTTCGGCGGCACGCGGCCGGCCCTTGTTGCTGCCGTATTCGGCGATTGATTTCGACGATCAGAACAAGGTCAGGAACGCCATCGAAATGACCGGTTGCCTGGTCCAGTACCCGGATCACGGCAGTCTCTGCGTCGCCATCGGCAACAATCCCTGGGCCGGCGGTTTCATCTACGCCGCCGGCACGTTTGCCAGCGGCCCGCTCGAAGCCCATCGCATCGGCGACGAGTTTCTCGACGGCGCCCACCGCCTGCGTGTCAGCGTTCGCCTGCGCGAGCAAAGCTGGCACTGGCTGGCGCCTTTCGAGCCCCTGGGCAATGCCAGCCCGGCGCGTGGCGAAGGCGTGCGTGGGCGCTTCACCGGTTATGTCGAACTGCCCGGCCGCGATTACACCGGCGCCCGGCCGCAAAAGGAATTCCGTGGCTGGGTCTGGCAAAGCGGCAAGTGTCTGGACAATTCTGCGGTCGACCTCGAAAACTGCCCGAAAACCGCTTTCTTCTCCTTGCGCCTGCCCGTCGAAGCCTTGCGCGACGCCCTCTTCCAGCGCGACAAGCCAAGCTGGCCGCCGGCCGACCTGGAGCAATACCAGGTGCTGGTCGAAGTCCTGCCGCCCGGCGACGGCCCGCCTTTGTTCGCCAGCAATCGCCCCGGCGCCGCGCCGCCTTTCGCCCTCGATCAGCTGACCGGCCTGCTGCTGCCCGGCGAAAGCCTGACGATCAGCAAGCTCGACGCCGGCCGGGTCAGCGAAGTCGCCCAGATCGCTGGACGCGATGAAGCCCTCGAACAATCCTCGCCGCTGCTCACCCGCCTGATCCGCAAGCTGCCGGTCGACAGCCTCGACACCCCCGTCGTCGAACTGCGCGACGACATCGCCACGCCACTCGGCAACTACCAACTGCTGCTCAGGGGCGATGCCCGCAGCGTCAACAAGACCCTGTCGGTCGTCGCCACCCGCCTGTCGTGGTTTGTCGGTGCCATGCTCGGGGCCATCGGCCTGAGCTGGCTGGTCATCGAAATCGGCCTGATCCGCCGCATCGCTCGCCTGACCCGGCAAACCCGTGGCCTGTCGCACGCTGTGCCGGCCGATGGCCGGCTGGCCGCCTACGATCTCGCCGACCTGCGCGGCGGCGACGAACTCGGCCTGCTGGCCAGCGCCCTCAACGAATTGCTGCGCCGGGTCAAGGAAGACGCCAGTCGCGAGAAGATCCGCGCCGAACAGGAAAAGGACATGTGGCACGCCGTCGGCCACGAAATCATGTCGCCGCTGCAAAGTCTGCTGGCCCTGCACGGCAGCCCGGATGACCCCAGCCACCGCTACATCAGCCGCATGCAGCAGGCCGTGCGCGTGCTCTACGGCAGCGCCAGCCCTTCGGAAGCCTTCGAGCGCAGCCAGTTCGACATTGCTGCGGTAGACCTCGCCAAATTCATCAAAACCGTCGCCGAGAATGCCGGCATCGCCGATCTGGTGTGTAGCGGCAACGAACAACCACTATTCGTGCGCGCCGACGACTATCCGCTGGAAGACGTTTTCGCCCACTTGCTGAAAAATGCCGAGCGTTACCGCCAGGCCGGCACGGCCATCACCCTCGCCCTGAGCAGCGACGAGCACCACGCCAGCGTCAACATCCACAACCACGGCCCGCAAATCCCCGAAGCACTGCTGGAAAAGATTTTCGAATACGGCGTTTCCGACCAGCCCGAAGCCGCTGCCGCCGGCAATCGCGGCCAGGGCCTGTTCGTCGCCAAGACCTACATGGCCAAGATGTGCGGCACGATCACGGCGCGCAACGAGGCCGACGGCGTCTGCTTCAGCCTCCGCCTGCAACGGGTCGGCTGAGGAAGCGCATTTCCCTGACTGGGACCGGACAGCTTGCAGCGGGCATTGTTGCCACAAGCTCGGCCCGGCCGAGAAAAGCGCCCAGGCTGACGCCGGTTTTCCGGGGACGCGGGCCGAACAGGAATTCACCGACTTCGCGCAACCACACCCGCCGCCCGATGCGCACATACCACTGCATGCCCGCGCGGAACTCCCGGTCGGGCTTGAGAAAAGTTCTCCACAAGGCACTCGGGCGCAATTGCAGCGCCACTTCAATGGCCTTGACCCACAGCAGCATGCGCCAGGGCGGCATGTGCGGCGAGTCCAGCACCTGGTGCTTGTAATCCCACAGCCGGGTGTCGGGCTGTACGACTTCGCGATGGGCGACGGTATTGAAATAACTGGTCCAGCGATGCGGCGTGGCGTAGAGCAGCTGGATCTGGTCGGGATCGTAAGCCAGCAGTTGGCGCAACGAGCGCCAGTAGCTGCGGTCGCTTTCATCTTCAAAGCCGACGACGTAAGTCGCCATCGAGATGATGCCGTGCTGGCGCAGCAGGCGGATTGCTTGTTGATCCTCGCGCGGCGTCGCATCCTTGCGGATGGCCTGCAGGGTTTGCTCGTCGTAGCTCTCGATGCCGAGCAGAAAACGTACAACACCGGCTTTTTTGTAGAGAGGCAGGATGTCGGCGTCGCGCACGATGTCGCCGGCGCGCGTCGAACCGACCAGAATCAATTTGACGTTTTCAGCGATCAGCGCTTCGAGAAAGGTTTGCCAGGCAGCGCGCGAGCCGGTCGGCAGCTCGTCGGCAAAATTGATGACCTCGACCCCGTGTTCGCGATGCAGCCGCGCCAGTTCCCGGGCAAACAGCAATGGGTCGCGGTGCCGCCAGCTTTTCCAGAAACCGCGCTGGCCGCAGTAGTTGCACAGATAAGGGCAACCGCGCGAGAACTGCACCACCACCGCCTTGCGCCCGCCCCAGTAGGAATAGCGCTCATGATCGATCAACTCCCAGCCCACCCGGTAATCGTCCAGACGAGCGATCGGCGCTGGCTGCCGCGTCGCGCGTGGCACGCCATCCTGACGAAAGGCAATGCCCGGCACGGTCGCCCATAGTCCGTGCGTGGCGATTGCCCGGACCAGATCCAGCGCCACCTGCTCACCTTCACCGCGAACAATGAAGTCGATGGCCGGGCATTGCAACAGGATGTCCCGCCAGTGATAGGTCGGGAAAACCCCGCCATAAACGATGATGACTTGCGGCAGAACTGCCTTGATCTGCTGCGCCAGCGCGGCGATGGTCGGATGGGCGGACGAGGAGCCGGCATGCCCGAGCATCAGGATCTGCGGCGCCCGGAGCTGCACCGCCGCAACGATATCCGCCTCGCTCATCGGCCCGAACTCGGCATCGAGCAATTCGACGGCAAAGCCGGCATCAAGCAAGGGGCCGCCGATACTGAGCAAGCCCAGCGGCGGCAAATGATCGTCCGGCACACGACTGCCGATGGCGGTATGGGGCGGGTTCAGCAACAGAATGCGGGGGGCGGCGGACGT
>JAVBXO010000324.1 GCA_030824535.1 Azonexus sp.
GCACGGCGGCATCGCGGGTTTCACGCAGGATGGCCTTGGTCCGTTCAAGGGCGGCGATCTGCTCGGTCAGGTCGGCGGTACGCTCGGCGATACGGCTTTCCAGTTCGCCGTAGATGCGTTGCAACTCTTCGCGCCGCCGCGCCCGCTGGCGCAAATAGCCGATCACGCCAAGCATCAGCGCCGCCGCCAGGGCCAGTGCCGAGGCGCCGGCAAAAGCCGCAGCCCGCGCTTCGCCGGGGTCGCCAAGCTGCACCACCTGCCAGCCCAGCCCACCGACCGGGCGCACATGCACCAGGCGTTCACGCGCTGTTTCGTTGGCTAGCGCCAGGCGCAAGGGCTCGCTACTGTGCAGCGGAATCGGCCGGTCTGCGAGCAAGGCGGGCAGTTGTTCGCCGTACTGCCGGGTTTCGCCGAGGCGGCTGACGACTTCCGGGCTCAGCGGCGCCAGCGCGCGATAGCGCAAGCTACGCGCCGACGACAGGAAAACGACGCCACCCGCATCGGCCAGCAGCAGCGTATCGCCGGCATTGGCCAGCGCCTGTTCCATGCTCTCCAGCCCGACCTTGAGCACGACAACGCCGAGCACCCGGCCGGCCTCGCGCACCGGCGCGGCGATGAAATAGCCGGGATCGCCGGTGGTCACGCCGACGCCATAGAAACGCCCAAGGCCGTTGGCCAGCGCCTCACGGAAATACGGGCGAAAAGCGTAGTTGTGGCCGACAAAACTGCGCGGCTGACGCCAGTTGCTCGCCGCCAGCGTCAGGCCGCGGGCGTCGATGAGATAGGTCGCCAGCACATTGGCGCCCTGCTGCGCCGCTTCGAGATAGGCATTGGCGGCAGCCACGCGCTGCGGATTATTCGGTTCGCGGAGCAGGGAAAGCAGCGCAGGATCGAGTGCCAGCAGGCCGGGCAGCGATTCGTGGCGCGACAGCGTGGCGTCGAGCGAGAGCGCGAAGGCATCGAGGCGCTGCTCGGCAAGACGCCTTTCGTGCGCGAGGTGGAAGGCGAACAGAGCTTGATAGGAAAGCAGGCCAAGCAGCAGGCAAAAAGCCACCGCCGCAGCGAGTTGCAACAGGCTGCGGCGGCTCAGATGAAAAATGCTTTCGGGCTGACTCATGCCGATATGCTACGCGTTTCGCCGCCGGCTGCCATCACTGCTTTGCGGCAAAGGCCGGGATTTTGGCCTTTTTTCTCAGTCCACCGCCGCCAGCTTCATTTCGTCATCGGCATGACGTTGCTGTTCCTCCATGACCAACCGGCCGAGTTCGCGCTTGAGGTCGTTGAAGGCCGCCGAAGAAGGGTCACGCGGGCGCGGCATGGCGACGTATTGATCGCGCTTGACGGTGCCGGGGCGGTAGGTCATGACGACGATACGGTCGGCAAGATAGATCGACTCCTCGATCGAATGGGTCACGAAAATGATCGTCTTGCCGAGCTTTTCCCAAACGCGCAGCAATTCATCCTGCAGGTTGCGCCGGGTCAAGGCGTCGAGCGCACCGAAAGGCTCGTCCATCAGCATGATCGGCGAATCGAGCGCGAGCACGCGGGCAATCGCCACGCGCTGGCGCATGCCGCCGGACAAGTCCTTGGGAAAACGCTCGCGGAAGTCCTTGAGGTGCAAGAGCTCCAGCAGTTGATTGACCGTCAGATCGATCTCGGCCTTGGATTTTTTCTGGATTTCCAGGCCGAAGGCGATGTTTTTCTCTACCGTCATCCATGGAAACAGCGCGTATTCCTGGAAAACCATGCCGCGATCCGGGCCGGGTTCGAGGATTTTTTTGCCTTCGATGACGATCTCGCCCGCGCTCGGCGGCTGAAAACCGGCCAGCGCGTTGAGCAGCGTCGATTTGCCGCAGCCCGAAGGCCCGAGCAGGCAGACAAATTCGCCCTGCTTGACGGTGAGATTGATGTCCTTGAGCGCGACGACATCACCACCCGGCGTTTTGAAGACCTTCTGCACATTCTTGATGAAAATTTCGCTCATGCTTAATGCTCCAGACCGCGATGCCAGCGCAGCAGGTGGTTGTTCAGGCGGCTGACGGCGGTGTCGATGGCCAGGCCGAGCAGGCCGATGGTGATCATGCCGGCGATGATCTTGTCCGACCACATGAACTCGCGCGCTTCGAGGATGCGGAAGCCGAGGCCGTCATTGACCGCGATCATCTCGGAAACGATCACGACGATGAAAGCCGTGCCGATGCCGATGCGCACGCCGGCAAGGATGTAGGGCGTGGCGGCGGGCAGGATGACGCGGGTGAACATCGTCCATTGACCAACGCCGAGATTGCGCGCAGCGCGGATATAGATGCCGTCAACCTGGCGCACGCCAGCGATGGTGTTCATCAGCACCGGGAAAAAAGCGCCGATGGCGATCAGGAAGAAGGACGGCGGATTGCCCAGACCGAACCACAGAATCGCCAGCGGAATATAGGCAATCGGCGGAATCGGCCGCAGGATCTGCATCAGCGGATTGAACAGATCGTAAATGCGCTGCTTGGCCCCCATCAGCAAGCCCATAGGCAGCGCCAGGCCGGCGCCGATCAGGAAACCGGCGATGACGCGATAGAGACTGGAATACGCGTCGTGCAGCAGTTCCCCGGACACCAGCCAGGCCAGATAGCTTTGCCCGGCTTCCTGCGGCTGCCCCGGCATCAAGTAAGCCCACCACTTGATGGCCACGGCGGTTGGCGATGGCAGCAAGACTTCCGAGAATAGGCCCAGGCGCGAACCGGCTTCCCAGAGGATCAGCAGCGCCACCGGCACCAAGGCGCCCTGGGCAAAATCCTTGAATCTCTGCAGCATGATTTACTTCACCTTCAGCTCGGCCTTGGCCTTCTGCAGCAGATCAAGCTTGACCCACTCGGCCGCCTTGGGCGGCTTGGCCATGCGTCCGACGCCGTACTTGTTCATGAAGTCGGTGGTGATGTCGATGTGTTCCAGCGTCACGTCGTAGGTGTAATCGGCGTTGTCCATCGCATCCTTGAAATCCTGCGAAGTGATCTGGCCCTTGAACATCTGCTCGCGCACATACTTGTCGGCCAGCGCCGTATCGCTGTTGAACAAGGCGGTGGTTTCGACAAAGCACTTCATCAGGCGCTGGGCGACGTCCTTTTTCTCGGTATACATTTTCTCGGTCATCACCAGCAGGCGCACCGGCTCGCCCATCTGGGTGGTGTAGGGCTTCATGATCTCGACGCCGAATTTCTTGTTGATCGCCTGCGAGGACTGCGGCTCGGACTGGCACATCGCGTCAATCTGCTTGGCGGCCAGCGCCTGGTTCAAGTCGGCAAAAGCCAGGAAAACGATCTGCACATCCTTGCCTGGCTTGTCCGACCACGTCAGGCCGGCCTTTTCCAGTTCGGCGTAGAGCAACAACTCATGCGCGCCGCCGCGCGTCACACCGACCTTCTTGCCCTTCATGTCCTGCAGCGACTTGATGCCGGTATCGACACCAGCAACGATGCGCGCGCCGCCCTTGGCAAAACCGGCGACGGTGTAAATCGGCACACCATTGGCGCGGCCGGAAATCGCGCCGTCGGAAGCCAGCGCGGCAATGTCGATTTCACCGGCAACAATCGCCGGCATGATGTCCGGCCCCTTGGGGAACATGCGTTCCTCAACCTTCAGGTTGTACTTGCCGCAGGATTCCTTCATGTAGGACACGGCGCCGTAGTGGGCAAACTTCAGGTTGCCGAGGCGGACGACATCGGGGGTTTGGGCCGACACGGCAAACGGGGCTGTCGCGAAAGCAGCGACAAGGGCAAGGCGAACAGTTTTATGCATGGTTTTCTCCTCCGGATCAATCAGCAGGTACGAGCCTGGATCACAGATTGATCGCACAAGCCGTGCCAGTCAAAGACTTACTGCAAGAGCATGATTTGCAAGGACTTTAAAATCGTGGCCCGACGACTTTGTGCAATTTTCCGCTCACCATGAAAAATAGCATGCGGAAAACCGCACGCCGTCGCAGTCGTCAGCGATGAGACAGACGAACTCCGTATAATTCGCGCTCTTCCCTCCGAGCCGAAACCCATGTTGCGACTGCCCGCCCTGCTGCTGATTTCCCTGCTCACCCTCGCCGCCTGTGGCGAAGTCGAAGACACCCGCCCCGGCCAGCCGGTCAAAACCCGCCAGGAGGCTTTCAAGTCCCTGCTGCGCAGCTTCGAACCGATGGGTACGATGCTCAAGGAAAAGCGCTACGACGCCGACAAATTCCTCGCCCTGGCCCAGGATGTCGTCAGCAAGCGCGACGCCCCGTGGTCGCATTTCGGCCCGGACACCAACTATCCACCGAGCAAGTCCAGGGCCGAGGTCTGGAGCAAATCCGCCGAATTCGAACAAGCGCAGAAAGACTTCATCACCGCCACCGATGTCCTGCTCGTCGCCGCGCAGACCAAGAAGGAAGCCAGCGTCGGCGAGCCTTACAAGAAGGTTTATGAGACTTGCCAGGGCTGTCACAAGGTGTTCCGCGAACGCTGACAGGCGCTTTGCACGCCGGCTGCGTGCAGGGCCAGAAAGTCTGCAACACCTTCGTCGCAGACAGACAAAAGCGCCAGCTTATCCCGGCGCTTTTGTCATTCATCACGATTTTGCGGTCAACGCTGAAAAACGAGCAAAAACCACCTGCCGCATGCTTTTATCCGGACTATCGACTGAATATCGAGAAATAGCTCAGGCTTCGGTTATCCGAAACCTCATCATGCGGAATCAGCAAATACCGCCAGGGCTTGCCGCCGACTGCTGCACTACCACAACCTTCATTTCGCCAAAGCTTCGAGTTTGACCAACCATCCATGGAAATGCGGACATTCGGCGCGCATGGCATCAAGCCCGATCTCGCAGGCAAGCAGGGGGCCATGAACGGGCTTCTGATAACCCGGCATGACCGCCAGGATACGTTTTGAAGGCGCAGTTTGTGGGCTGTCATTGATGTCTTCGGGTGCGCTGGCCTGCCTTGCCGCCTGTAGCGCCTCTACGACTTCCTGATCCGCCCAGTCGGCGAATCGCTCGGGCTGAACGAACAGAAGCGCTTCGTATTCGTGCACCATGACGTTGGGAATGAAATTGGCCTGACCGATGTCTTGCGCCATGCACGCTTCAACGAATTCTGCCTTCTGATGGCCACTGCCTTGGCGCGGCCAGGCGGGATCGGACCTGCCGGGAAAATCGTTCGGCAACGCGTAAAGATCGAACATGGTGGAGACATGGGCATCGGCATCCTGCTTGCACAGACGCTGGATCTGCGGCCGAACCTTGGCATAACTGGTCACGCCCCCCTTATGCCCCGGACTGGTACTGACGATGATGGGCGTAAGGAACAGCCCGATGCGGGCATAGTGTGCTTGCAATAGCTCCCTCACAAAGCTTTCTTCGGTTTGACCTTCCACCAGCAGGTAGACGCGGCTCATCGCGTTGGCCTCCCACCCAGCAGGTTTTTCTTCCACAGGTCGCCCAGGCTGTATTCCGCCAACCACTCGCTCAAGGCATCAGTATCCAGGCGTCGCAACACAGTAGCTTGTCCTTGCTTGTCGGCGACGATCAGGTCTTCGGCATCGAATTCATTGACCAGCTCAACGGATTGCGTGGAAACGATCAGTTGATGCTGTTGCGAGGCAGCCTTCATCAGGCCGGCCAATACCGTGATGGCAAAGGGATGCAGTCCCAACTCGGGTTCGTCGATGAGAATGGCAGCCGGCACGAATTCCTCGGGTTGCAGCAGGACAGTGGCCAGACAGATGAAACGCAGGGTGCCATCGGACAGCACACTGGCGGTGAAGGGTATGTCTTGCCCGGCTTCGATCCATTCGAGCTGGATTCTCTCCTTGTTATCCACTGTTGGCCGCAGGTGGAAATCGCCGAAGAACGGAGCAACAAGCTGGATCGCCTTGACGATGCGCTTGTATTGCGGCTCGTGGTGGTGCTTCAAGCGATACAGGAAAGCCGCCAGATTGCTCGCATCGTCGCGCAGATACTCGTTGTCATTGATGCCACGCACCTGCTTGACCAAGGCATTGCGGCTGGTGTCATGGAAGTGATAGAGACGCCAGCTACGCATGGCGGGTACGACGTAGTTATAGATGGCTGTTCGCCCCTTCTGTTCCTCGGCGTAACTTTCGAAATGACCGGAACGCGGACGCCAATCGCCATGCATATTCCACCACAGCGCTTCTCGCGCGAACATCATCCGGTTGTCCTGCGTTGGGCGCAGGGTGAAACGGTAGCCGTTGTTGCCGAAATAAAGCTCGGCTTTCAGTTCCTCAGTTTTCTTGCGTCCAAAATGCAGCAGCGCATCCGGCCCCCCCGCATCGCCGACAGCGACTTGCAACTGTTGATCAAGGATGCGGTTGATGAGCCGGAAAAATCCGATAAAGTTGGATTTGCCCGCGCCATTGGCACCGATCAGTACATTGATCCGCCCCAAGTCGATCTCGCATTCAGCGATGGATTTATAGCCACGCAGCACCAAACAACTGATCTGGTTTGACTCGTTAATGTGTTTCATAGTGAGTTCCCGCGCAAAAGCTCGGTAGTCATATCAGTTCCGTTCCATTTGCATCATGCCAACGTCTATTCGATAGAAAAACAAAGCATTACGTCGGTGCACATCGTCAATACCGATTCCAACGCAGCAATCAAAATTCTCACTGACCATCGATCTCATCCTGCTGTGCAAAGATCGTGCGGCGTATATCGCAGCATTTTAAAACAAAGGCTCTTCGCCCCTGCCTCTCTGTGCGCGGCATGGAAACATGAAGGGTGAGGAATACATTTTTCTCGCCTTTGGCTGCCTTGCGCGAACTTTTGCGGTCAACCCCACCCCAGACGCAAAAACGCCGGGCAAGCCCGGCGTTGTTCATGGCAAGCCACGTAAAACGCTTACGGGCAGGTCGCCGTCGTCGGCACGTTGTTCTTCGTCACGACCTGGTCCTTCGCCAGTGAGAAATAGGGATCGCAGGCCGGGGCGGTTTTGCCGGTCTGGATGCTGACGCTGGCCGAGGCCGGGCCGGCTTGGCCTTGGCTATTGAGGCTGCTGACGCTATAGCTGTACGTCGTTTGCGGCGTCAGGCTGTTGTCGACCCAGCTGCTGGCCGTGGTGTCGGCGATGGCCTGGCCGTTGCGGGAGACGCGGTAGGCGCTGGCGCCGCTGACCGGGGTCCAGGTCAGGCTGGACTGGTTGTCGGACGCGTCGATGGCGCTGAGTTGCGGTACGGCGGTCGGCGTCGGGGCCAGTGCCGGGGCTTTGGCGCCAGCGGCGAGCTGCTGAGCCATGCGCCAGACAGTGCCGATCTGGTCGCCATCCTGGGTGGCGTAATGGCCGGTCATGTTCCAGCCGTAGTCGTTATAACCCCACCAGTCCCAGCAGCCTTCGGGATTGAACGGCGTGGCCGGCGGCGCCAGTGCAGCAGTGGCTTGCGGATAGAGCACGACGATGTGGTTGGCGTCGGCCCATTCGTTGAAGCCGGCCTTGCTGATGAAGGCATTGCCGACCTTCTCGGCCTGTTGCTGGCAACCGTGGAAAGCCACGTGCAGGCGGCAGGACTGGCCGGCGGCACAATCGGCCGGGACATAGACATAGCCGCTGTTGGCCATGGAAATCTTCAGCGGGATGACCGAACTACCGCTTTGGCGGGTGTAGGGGCTCTGATCGAAGGTCTGCATCGCCCCCTGCAGCGCGCTGGTCGCGGTGCGGTTCAGCGGGCCGTAGAACTGTTGCAGCGCAGCGCCGGCGGCATCGTAAGGCTGGGCGCTCGGCTGGTCGTTGGTGCAGGTGTTGATGAAATCGCCACCGGTCGTCGCGCAGGGCTGGCAACTGCCCTGACCCGTGCTGCAGGCGGCGGAAATCTGTGAATGCGCGGCTTTCAGCTCATCCTTGTAGAAAATCTGGGCGGCCGACGTGAAGCTGGTGTACCACTGGTAGAGCGCGTCGCTGACCGGCTTCTTGACGATGCCGTCGTTGTAGCCGTGGAAGATCCAGACTTTCTGTTTCTGCAGGTTGCTCACCGGGTCGATCAGACCCTTGCTCGCCCAGGCGCGCGCCGAGGACGTCATGTTGTCGAGATCGCTGGCGGTAATCGGCTTGGCCGGGTAGGACGGGTCGCCCTGCATGCAGCGGGCCATCGCCGCGCTGACCCCGGCGCCGGACCAGGAATCCTTGCCGGCGCAGAAATACGGCCCGCCGGCGGTCGCCGCGACGCCTTGCACTGCGGCCGAATGGGCGACAGCGAACTGCACGGCCATGAACGCGCCGGAAGAAATACCCGACACCGTCGTTTGCGACAAATCCAGATTCAGCGCCGGCAGCGGAGCCGCCACTGCCGCCTGCATTGATCCCATGGCGAGCAAAACCAGCACGCCCCTCAGTTGCATCACACCGCGTTTCATTTTCATGTTGTCTTCCCGTCGTTAGAAATAGCCAGAGCATATGATTGTCTCATTACAAGACGGTTGCCATGGAAGCAATATCCAGTCCTGATAAGCCTTTGCGGCGAATTCTGCGGTCGACGCCAAAAAATGAGCATTTTTCAGGCGTTGCCCATGCCCTGAGCCAACGGAATACGCCACCCACCTCGCATCCATGACAAAAAGTAAAAGATACTTGCACTTTTTACCCTCTATTAAGTACCAATCAGTGGCCATAAAATTCCGGCTCATTCACCAAAGGAGTGCGCCATGCTTGCCGCCCTGAGCACCCTGCTCGTTTTTCAGCTGATCGGCGAAGTCTTCGCCCGCGCCCTGCACCTGCCGGTGCCCGGCCCGGTCATCGGCATGTTGCTGCTCTTCCTTGCGCTATGGCTGCGGGGCGGCCCCGGCAAGGAATTGCAGGAAACCGGACAAAGCCTGTTGCAACATCTGTCGCTGCTCTTCGTGCCGGCCGGCACCGGCATCATGGTGCACCTGCATCGCGTCGCCAACGAATGGCTGCCGTTGGCCGCCTCGCTGATCATCAGCACCGCCGCCGCGCTGGCCGTGACCGCGCTGGTGATGAAGTTCAGCATGCCCCGCCCGCCACAGGAGAACGCGCAATGAATCCGCCGCTGACCGACATCTGGGTCTATCTGTCGACCTCGCCGCTGCTCGGCCTGACCATCACCCTGCTCGCCTACCAGGCGGCGTTCGCGATTTTCAAACGCACTGGCGGCCATCCGCTGGCCAATCCGGTGCTGATCGCCGTGAGCATTCTGGTCATTTTTTTACTGTCGACCGGAACCGCCTACGAAACCTATTTTGCTGGCGCGCAGTTCGTGCATTTCCTGCTCGGCCCGGCCACCGTGGCGCTGGCGATTCCGCTGTACGGGCAATTCCGCAAGGTCAAGGCCATGGCCCGGC
>JAVBXO010000173.1 GCA_030824535.1 Azonexus sp.
CCGCCGTCGACGACATGGCAAAAACGCCGCCGAGGGCGATGCCCAATTGCCAGCTGATACCGAGCAGCAATACCGCGCCGGCGACCAGCAGCAGCGTCAGCAAGACCTGCAGCAAGCCCAGTCCGAACACAATACGCTTCATCGCGTAAAGCTTGGGCAGGGAGAATTCGAGGCCGATCGAGAACATCAGGAAAACGACGCCGAATTCAGCCAGATATTCGGCCCTGTGCATCTCGTGCATCAGATTCAGGGCATGCGGGCCGATGATGCTGCCGACCAGCAAATAGCCCAGCACCGGCGGCAGGTTGAAGCGCCGGAAAATGACAACTGCCAGCACCGAAGCGCCGAGCAGCAGAAGGACAAGTGAGAGTGCGCTCAAGGGCGTTTTCTGAAGTCAGGTATACTTCGGCCATCATAACCTCCGCGACGCCATGAACCCAAGCCAATTTCCTCCCCGCTTTTCTCCGGAACGCGCTCTGGAGTTGGGTCGCCAGACACTGGGCATTGAGGCCGCCGCCGTTGCTGCGTTGCAAAAACGGCTCAATGGCGATTTCGCCCGCGCTGTCGAACTGATCCTCACCAGCCGGGGCCGGCTGATCGTCAGCGGCATGGGCAAATCCGGCCACATCGCCCGCAAGATTGCCGCGACCATGGCCAGCACCGGCACCCCGGCGTATTTCGTCCATCCCGGTGAGGCCAGCCACGGCGATCTCGGCATGATTACCCGCAATGATGTACTGATCGCCATCTCGCATTCCGGCGAGTCAGAAGAAATCCTGCGCATCGTGCCGGCGATCAAACGCCAGGGCGCCCGCCTGATCGCCATGACCGGGGTCACAACTTCGACGCTGGCGCGCGAGGCGGACATCCACCTTGATGCTGGCGTCGCTCAGGAAGCCTGCCCGCACAATCTCGCGCCGACCGCCAGCACCACCGCTGCGCTGGCCCTCGGTGATGCCTTGGCCGTGGCCTTGCTCGATGCCCGTGGCTTCGGGCCAGAAGATTTTGCCCGTTCGCATCCCGGCGGCTCGCTGGGTCGTCGTTTGCTGACGCATGTCCGTGACGTCATGCGTGACAGCAGCCGCGTTCCTGTGGTGAGCCCGGACACAAGCATTGCTGAGGCCGTCGTTGCGATGTCGCGCGGTGGTCTGGGGCTGCTGGCGATTTGCGACACCGGGGGAAGCGTGATCGGCATTTTTACCGATGGGGATTTGCGCCGCGCCTTTGAAAAACATGTCGATCTGCAAAATGGCCTGATCGGCGCCATCATGCATCCGGCGCCGCACACCATAGGCCCTGACCGGCTGGCCGTCGAAGCCGTCGAGATGATGGAACGCCTGCGCATCAACGGCCTCTTGGTGGTCGATGCCGAGCGCCACCTGATCGGCGCCCTGAACATGCATGACCTATTTAATGCCAAGGTAATCTGATGGATACCCAATCCCGCGCCGCCCGTATCAAACTCATCGCTTTCGACATCGACGGGGTCATGACCGACGGCGGCCTGCATTACACCGATGACGGCCATGAGCTGAAAACCTTCAATGTCCAGGACGGCCTCGGCATCAAGCTGCTGCAACGCATCGGCATCGAGGTGGCGATTGTCACCGGCCGCAATTCAGGCGTCGTCGCCTGCCGCGCCGCCGACCTTGGCATTGAGCATGTTTTCCAAGGCATCGGCGACAAGCGTACGGTCGTTGCCGCGCTGCTGGAAAAACTCGGTCTGCAATGGAACGAATGCGCCTTCATGGGCGACGACCTGATCGACCTGCGCACCATGGCCGCCTGTGGTTTTGCCATTGCGCCGGCCAACGCCCGGCCGATTGCCAAACAGTTCGCCCATAGCGTGACCGCTGCCGCTGGCGGTCACGGCGCCGTGCGTGAAGCCATCGAATTCATCCTCGCCGCCCAGGGCCAACTCGACAGTGCCTTTGCCCCCTATCTGCCCGAGCAATGAAATACTGGCCCAGTCAATTCCTGCCGATTGCCTTCCTGATCATCCTCGCCCTGCTGAGCTTCTGGCTGCGGGAGCTGGGTGAAAACAGCGAGCCCAGGGAAGTCAAAACCGCAGTGCATCTGCCAGACGCTATTGGCGAGCAGGTCGTCGCCCGCCGCTACGATGAAACCGGCAAGCTCCGTTACCTGCTGACCGCCCCGCATCTTGAGCACTTCCCCGATGATGACTCCTCGGAATTGCGCCAACCGGTACTGCTCAGCTACCGGCCCAACGCCGAACCACTCAGACTGAGCGCCGAGCATGCGCGTATCACCTCGAAGGGTGAAACGATCTACCTGACGGACAAGGTCAAACTGGTACGGCCGGCGACCAATGACCAAGCCGAACTGGTCGCCCGCATGCCGGATTTGACCGCTTTGCCCGACAGCGGTACCGCCTTCACCCTGAACCCGGTTGAGATCACCCAGGGCAAGTCCTGGGTAACCGGCGTCGGGATGCAAATCGACAACAACAATTCCACCCTGACCCTGCAATCGCAGGTCCGGGGGGAATACATCAGCCCTCGAGCCAAGCCATGACCCTCCGCCTTGCCACGCTCTGCCTTTGCCTGCTTGCCACCCTGTCCGCCCACGCCGAAAAGGCTGACCGCAACAAGCCGATGCTGCTTGAAGCCAACCGGGTATCAATTGACGACGCCAAAAAAATCCAGGTTCTCGATGGTGATGTCGTCATCACCAAGGGCACGCTGGTGCTCAAGGCCGAACATATCGTGATTACCGAAGACCAGTACGGCTTTCAAAAAGGCAGCGCCCAAGGCGGCAAGAACGGCTTGGCCCGCTTCCGGCAAAAACGTGAAGGTCGCGATGACTACATCGAAGGTGAAGGCGAACGCATCGAATACAACAGCAATACCGAAATTGCCGAATTATTCAATCGCGCCTGGATCAAGAGTGGCGAGGATGAAATCAAGGGCGATTACATCTGGTACGACGCCGTCAGCGAGAAATACCTGGTCACGGCCGGCCAGAACCAGAATGCCAAAGCCGCGCCATCACGGGTTCGCGCCATCATCCAGCCGAAAGGCAAGGAAGCCCCCGTCGAAACAGCACCAACCGGCCCTGAAAAACTGCGGCTGAAGGGTGACAACAAGCTCGAACAAGCCCCGCCCAAGCCCTGATAGAGCCCCCCCAAAGCCTTCTCGGCAGGGACGAACATGAATCACAAGTGGCTGATTAAAATCAATAAAGCAATTTTTTGTGCACCGCACAAAAAACAGTTGACACGGCCAAAATCCATCCTATAATCGGGGTCATGCTGCAGCGCAACATCGCAGTAATGATGATTACGGCGCTACGACGACTTAGCTGTTTCGCATGACTTTCTTATTCAGGAGATATCCCATGTTCAAGACCCCCGAACAATTCGCCACCGCCAACAAAGCCACTGTTGACTCCCTGCTCTCCCTGGCCAACACCGCCCTGGCTTCTGCCGAGCGTATCGCTGCCCTGAACCTGAACACCGCCCGTTCCGTGATGGAAGACTCCGTCTCCGGCGCCAAGGCCCTGATGGGTGCCAAGGACGTGCAGGAAGCCATGGCTATCCAGGCTTCGCTGGCTCAGCCGAATGTCGAAAAGGCCGTGGCCTACTCGCGCAGCGTCTACGAAATCTCCGCCCAGACCCAGGAAGAACTGTCCAAGATGGTTGAAACCCAGTTCGGCGACTTCCAGAAGACCGTTGCTGGCCTGCTCGACCAGGCGGCCAAGTCCGCCCCGGCTGGTTCCGACGTTGCTGTCGCTGCCGTCAAGAGCGCCATCGCTGCTGCCAACTCCGCTTTCGACAACATGAACAAGGCTGCCAAGCAGGTTGCCGAAATCACCGAAGCCAACGTTGCTGCTGCAACCAACGCCACGGTCAAGGCGGTCGGCGCTACCGCTGCCGCTTCCAAGAAGAAGTAATTCAGCTGCATCAGCCCCCGCTTCGGCGGGGGTTTGTTTTTGATCTGTAGCACAAACAAACTGGAGAAGATGATGAGCAACCCGAATATCGAACAACTGGCCGCTGCCCAGCAAGCCAACGCCGAAGTCATGATGGCCCTGCTGCGCACCGCCTTTAACGGCGTCGAGCGCCTGACCGCCCTGAATATGGCCGCCTCCCGCGAATTCCTTCAGAACACGGTTGCCAGCACCCAGCAACTGATGGCTGTCAAGGATCCCAGCGAAGCCGTCAAGCTGAACAGCGAACTGGCCAAGCCGGGCGTCGACAAGATGATCGAATACTCCCGCAGCCTGTACGATCTGGTGGCCGAAATGCAGAAGGAAGTCACTTCGGTCATGGAAGTGCAGTACAGCACCTTCACCAAGAATGCTGAAAACGCCGTGGCTAACGCCAAGGCTTCCTCACCGGTCGGTGGCGATCTCTTCGCGGCAACGATGCAATCCATGCTCGGCGCATCGACCAAGGCTTTCGAGCAGATGACGACGATGTCCAAGCAACTCGCCGACATCGCCGAAAGCAACCTGCAAGTCGCTACCAAGGCTGCACCGGCGCCGGCGGCCAAGAGCGCGACCTCCGCTGCTGCCAAGAAGGCTGCCGCCAAGTAATTTCAGCCTCCTCCAGGGCCACAAAAAAACCCGCGGTGAAAATCGCGGGTTTTTTTACGTCGACCGCAAAATCAGGCGCGCCAGGTCCAGGTGATGCCGCGCCGCTCGACTTCGCTACGAATTTCTTCCATCGCCTGCGCCACCAGCAAAGGTGCGCCTTCAACGCCCAGTTCCAGATGCTTGCGCTCCTTGCCGACCAGCGACGGCAGCGAGAATAGACGCAGCGTCGGGTAGGCGGCGACGATGCGCTCCATCAGGTCAAGCAGCGCACTTTCGTAGGCCATCGCCCCGGTCAGCAGGAAAGCCTGCTCGATTTTGTCATCTACCGGCCGGAATTCGTCCCGATAAAAGGTATCGAGCGCCCATTCGATCATCGGATGCGCCATCTGCGGAAAGCCCGGCACAAAGTAGTGCTCATTGGCCATGAAGCCGGGAATACGGTTGAAGGGATTGGGGATGATCTGCACACCGGCCGGGAAGGTCACCAGCAATTTGCGCTTGTCGGTAATTTCTTCGTTGGCGAAACGGACCTGCAATTCCTCGAAGCCCTGCGGATGCAGTTCGAGATCAACCCCAAGCGCCGCCGCCACCGCCTGCCGGGTATGGTCGTCCGGCGTGTTGCCGATGCCGCCGCAGGAGAACACAACATCGCCCGCCGCCATCGTCCGCTTGAAGGTCGCGGCCAGTCGCTCGCGGTCGTCGCCCAGGTATTCAACCCAGCTCAGGCGCAAACCGCGCGCACCGAGCATGTCGGCGATCCTGGCAAAGTGCTTGTCCTGGCGTTTGCCGGACAGGATTTCATCGCCGATGATGATGGCGCCAAAGCTTTTCATGATGTTCCCAAAAAATCAGAGATCCTCGAACAGGCCTTCGAGGGGCAAAACAAAATCCAGACTGTTGAGCACCAGCCCGCGCGGACTGTCGCTGACGACCAGCAACCAGTCGTCGTTGGCCTGCCGGCGAAAGACCTCGATATTCCTGCTGGCCGGATCAATCAGCGCGTATTCCAGCAGGCTCGGCAACTGCCGGTAGGCGCGAAATTTCTCGCCCCGGTCGTAATCTGCGGTCGACGGCGAAAGTACCTCGATAATCACCTTGGGATGGCGCATTACCAGATCAGCCGCCAGGTCGTCGGCATCGCAGGTCACAAAAACGTCGGGGTAGAAGCTTGAGGCTTCATCAACAGCCAGCTTGATGTCATTGATGAAGGCCCGGCAGGGTGTACCGCGCAAATACGCCTTGAGAGCGGCACCAATATTCAGGGTAATAATCGCATGCGTCCGCCGCGCGCCAACCATGTTGTAAATCTCGTGCGGAAAAACCTCGCCGTTGTGCAACTCATACTTTTCCGGCTGCTTCGCTTCCCATTCCAGGAACTCGGCGGTGCTCATCTTGATGATTTCAGCGGGAAGATTCATGGCTCATCCTTAACAAGAAACGACTTGATGTTCGAGCATAACAAGAATCAAAGGCCCATCAAACCATCACTCGGCGAGCCGGGTAGCGGTGGCACTGAGCAGCGCCCCACCCCGCGCCCGACGCAGCGCTTCCAGCCCGTAATGGACGAAAGCCAGTGCCGCCAGCGCTGGCGCAAGCAGGCCGATCAGCGGCACATGGGCGAGCAGCGCCATGGTCAGGCCAAGCATGAATAGCGGCAGTTTGTGCTGACGGCGGATCTCTTCCCACTCAGCCTCGCTGGCGTGCTGCGACAGCGCGTCGTAAGAGAAGGTGCGGCGGTTGAGCCAGCCCATCAGCAGCAGCGGGATCAGCAAGGAAGCGCCGGGAATCAGCCACAACGGGATCGTCGCCACCCAGCCGATGATGAAGAAAATCGAGGCCCCCAGGCTGTTGACCGCAGCAGCGACAAAACTGTCCTGGCCCATGGGCGCGACATCGCGGTATTCGCCCGCCGAAAGATGTTTGAGCATCAGCGGCATGATGACGATAGCCGCGAGCAGTGAAGCGCTCATGTAGGCGATAGCAAAGATCGCCATCCAGCCACCGAGGTAAGCGAGGATATGCGCCAGCCAGACCAGCCCCCAGCCGATCAGCAAGGTCATCGGCGGGTAGTCCAGCATCTGCTGCACGACATAAGCCAGCCCCCACACCGCCAGGCCGATGGACAGCACTAAGGAAAACAGCGCCGGGGTCAGTACGTAAAGCCAGACCTTGCCGCTGCGCAGGCTGGCGAAAGTACGTGCCAGCGCCAACATCACGTCACCCATTCTTGATGCCCTCCCATTGCTTTTGCAGGCGCTTGCTCGACACCGGCACCGGTGTGCGCAGCTCTTGCGCATACAGCCCGACGCGCAATTCTTCCAACAGCCAGCGGAATTGCTCGATTTGTGGATCGAATGTCCCCAATTTGGCCAACTGAATGGCACGGCGTTCGTAATTGGTCCACAGCGGGCCATATTCGGCCATCAGGGTCGCATCACGCGCCGGATTGCCTTTCAGCTTGTCGAGGCGGACGACGATGGCTTTCAGATAGCGCGGGTAATGTTGCAGGCGCTCGAAAGGTGTGTCGACGACGAAATTCTTGCCCATCAGCCGCTTCAACTGCGCCTCGATGTCGGCGACGACTGCCGCCTGCGCCTTGAAGGCTGGCAGTTTTTTGGTCACCGCCTGCCACTCGGTCAGCACGGTGCCGACCATGCGGCAGACTTCCTGCATCACCAGCCCCAGCCGCGCTTTCGATTCGGCACAGCGGGCCTTGAAGGCTTCCGGCGTCGTCGGCAACGGTTCAGTCAAGCAGGCGCGTTCGAAGCTGAGGTCGACAATCTGGCACTTGAGGTCGTCCGTCGAGCCCAGCGCCATGTACTGCATACCCATCTGTGTCAGGCCCGGCACGTTCTTGTCGAAATACTTCACCTGCTCCTTGAACTGCAACATGAACAGGCGCAGCAGGCCCTTGCGGTGGCAGTCGGCGGCCTCCTCGGCGGAATCGAAAACCTTGAGGCTGACGGTTTCGCCATCATCATTCAAGGCCGGATAGCCGATCACCGTCTGTTTGCCGACCGGCACTTCCATCAATTCCGGCAGCTCGCCAAAGGTCCAGTCGGTAAGTTTGGTGTATTCCGAAGGCGTTTCGTGCAGTTCGGCGAATTCCTCCTTCGCCTCCTTGCCCCACTCGCCACGCAGCGCCACCAGGCTGCGGTTCATGTCGAGCTGGCGGCCATGTTCGTCGATGAGCTTGTAGTTCATCGAGAAATGCGCCGGCAAGGCATCGGGGCGGAAGGCATCGGGCGTCACCGCCCAGCCGCGCGCATTCAGGCCACGCGCTTCGAGGATGTAGTCGATCAGCGGCTGAATGATGCCCTGATTCAACTTGCGTTCCTTGCCTTGCACGCTCGCCAGGAATTCTTCGACAAAGTCCGGCACCGGCACCAGCTTGGCGCGGATCTTCTGCGGCAGCGTCTTGATCAGCTGCACCAACTTTTCCTTCATCAAGCCCGGCACCAGCCATTCCATGCGCAGCACCGGAATCTGGTTCAACTGTGCCAGCGGCAGGGTCAGCGTCACGCCATCGCGCGGCGAACCCGGCTCGAAATGGTAGGACAGCGCGTAATCAACGCCGCCAACCTTGAGGTGATGCGGGAAAGCCTCGGTCGTCACGCCCGCCGCCGAATGGCGCATCAGGTCGTCCTTGGCGAGGAAAAGCAGCTTGGCGTTTTCCTGCTCGGCGGTCTTGCGCCAATGGTCGAAGGTCGCACCGTTGTGGATGTCTTCGGGAATCACCTGATCGTAAAAACCGAAAATCAGCTCATCATCAACCAGTACATCCTGCCGCCGCTGCTTGTGCTCGATTTTCTCGATGTCGCGGATCTGCTTCTGGTTATGCTGGAAGAAAGGCCAACGCTTGGCAAAGGCCTCGTCGACTTCCTCGGCCACCAAGCCTTGGCGAATGAAAATCTCGCGCGATTCACTGGGGGCCAGCGGGCCGTAATGGATGCGCCGCTTGGGATTGATGACGATACCGTAGAGCGTCGTACGCTCCCAGGCAGCCACCTGCATCGCCTTCTTTTCCCAATGCGGGTCGAAATACTGGCGTTTGATCAGATGCGCGCCGACCTTCTCGATCCAGTCGGCCTCGATCTTGGCCACGCAACGGCCAAAGAGGCGCGTCGTTTCGGTGATTTCGGCAGCCATGATCCACTTGCCCGCCTTCTTTTGCAGCGGCGACGAGGGATGGATCAGATAGCGAATGCCGCGCGCGCCGAGGTAATAGCCGGACTCGTCGGACTTGCAGCCGATGTTGCCAAGCAGGCCGGTGAGCAGGGCCATGTGGATGGCTTCAAAGGTGGCAGGGGGCATTTCACCCATCCCCACTCCTGCCCTCCCCGAGCCGGCATCGCCTTTTTCTGGCGCCGTGCCACGTTGCCGGGGCGAGCGAGCCCCTCCCCCTTCAAGGGGGAGGCCGGGAGGGGGATGGGTTTCGCCCGATTCCCGCACCCAGCCCAGCTCGGTAACCATCGCATGCAATTGCCCATGCACCTCGCGCCATTCGCGCAGGCGCAAATAGGACAGGAAATGCGCGTGCACCGTATCAATCAGTTGCTTGTTCGATTTCTTGTGCTCGATGGCGTTCTGGAACCAGGCCCAGAGCTTGACCCAGCTGAGAAACTCGGACTTCTCGTCGGCGAACAGCTTGTGCTTTTCATCCGCCGCCTGCTGGCGCTCCTGCGGACGTT
>JAVBXO010000263.1 GCA_030824535.1 Azonexus sp.
GCTTTGCAAAGCCAGCCCGTTCGGACGGCGCAGAGCAATGCTCTGCGAAACCCCGTCCCCACCCCCTTGAAGGGGAGGGAGCATGAGCAAATCAGCGCGTCAGGTAATTGGCGATGCGCACGTAGTCGTCGACCGACACGTCCTCGGCGCGCAAGGTCGGCAGGATGCCGAGCGCGGCGAAGCCTTCGTCGTCGAGCACGCCCTTGAGCGTGTTGCGCAGCATCTTGCGCCGCTGCGAGAAAGCGGCGAGTACGACGTGTGCCAGCTTGTCCCGGCTTTTGGCGTGCAGTTCGCCGACCGGCTTGGGCATCAGGCGCACCACGGCAGAATCGACCTTGGGTGCCGGATCAAAGCTTTCCGGCGGCACGTCGATCAGCCATTCCAGGTAAAAACGGTATTGCAGCATCACCGACATGCGGCCGAAATCGGTATCACCCGGCTCGGCGACCATGCGCTCGACGACTTCCTTCTGCAGCATGAAGTGCATGTCGTAGACGGATTCAGCGGCATCGGCCAGATGGAAGAGCAGCGGCGTCGAAATGTTGTACGGCAGGTTGCCAACCAGGCGCAGGCGCTGGCCGACGCTGGCGAAATCGAAGGCCAGCGCATCGCCCTCGTGGATCGTCATGCGCTCCGGGCTGTGCTGCTTGCGCAGGCGGGCAATCAGGTCACGGTCGATTTCGACGACGTGCAGGTGATCAAGGCGAGCCAGCAAGGGCTCGGTAATCGCCCCCAGGCCGGGGCCGATTTCAACAACGGTATCGCTGCGTTGCGGGTTGATCGCCGAAACGATAGCGCCAATGATGCCCTGATCAATCAGGAAGTTCTGCCCGAAGCGCTTGCGTGCGACATGGCCTTTCATAGTGTTTTCCTTTGTGCCATGCGTGCAGCTTCGGCAAGGGCCTCAAAGAGGCTGCCGGGGTCGGCGCGACCGGTGCCGGCGAGTTCCAGCGCCGTGCCGTGGTCGACCGAGGTACGAATGATCGGCAAGCCGAGGGTGACGTTGATGCCCTGGCCGAAGGTGGCGTATTTCAGCACCGTCAGGCCCTGGTCGTGGAACATCGCCAGCACAGCGTCGCCCCCGGCCAGTACCGGCGGCGTGAACATCGTGTCGGCCGGATGCGGCCCGGACAGCAGCATGCCTTCAGCGCGCAGCTTGTCGAGCACCGGCGTGATGACTTCGATTTCTTCCCTGCCCAGATAACCGCCCTCGCCGGCATGCGGATTGAGACCGGCGACAAGGATGCGCGGTTGGGCAATGCCGTACTTGCCGCGCAGGTCAGCGTGCAGGATGCGCAGGGTTTCTTCCAGCACCGCCGGGGTGATCGCCGCCGGGACGTCCTTGAGCGGCAGATGCGTCGTCGTCAACGCCACGCGCAGCGGGCCGCGCGGGGTGTCACCGGCGAGCATCATGACCACCAGCGGGGTGTGCGTCTTTTCGGCAAGATATTCGGTATGGCCGGTGAAGTGCACGCCGGCGTCGTTGATCACGCCCTTGTGCACCGGCGCCGTGGCCATCGCGGCAAATTCGCCGCTGACACAGCCAGCCAGCGCCCGGTCGAGAATGTCCAGCACATAACGGCCGTTGGCGGCATCGAGCCGGCCCGGCTGCGCAGCGACCGCCAGCGGTAGGTGCAAAACTTCGAGCTTTTTGCGGTCGACCGCAATTTCGGGGCAAAAATCGACCAGTTCAACATCAAGCCCAAGCAAGGCCGCGCGCTCGGCCAGCAAGTCCCGGTCACCAATGATGACCGGGCGGGCGTCGCCCTGGGTGCCGGCCAGGCGCAGACAGAGTTCAGGACCGATGCCAGCGGGTTCGCCGCTGGTGACCGCGATCAGCGGCCGCATCACTTCTCTTCGATACGGTTTTCGACGTAGGTGCGGTCACGCAACTGGCGCAGCCAATCCTGGAAGGCATCGTCGAGCTTGCGTTCGCGCAGGGCCTGACGCGCCACCGAACGCTGACGTTCGACCGAGACGTCACGTTCGCGACGTTCCTGGACCTGGATCAGGTGCATGCCGAACGGCGACTGGACGACCTGGCTCAATTCACCCGGCTTCAGCGCATCCATCGCCCTTTCGAATTCCGGGACGGTATCGCCGGGGCTCAGCCAGCCCAGATCACCGCCCTTGGCAGCAGTGCCATCCTGCGAATAGAGGCGGGCCTGTTCGGCAAAATCGATGCCATTGACGATGCGTTCGCGAACGCTTTCGAGCTTGTGGCGAGCTTCGCTTTCGGAAACGACTTCGTTGACCCGGATCAGGATGTGGCGGGGATGGGTCTGCTGGATCGATGCCGGGCCGCTGGCGCCGCGCTTGTCGACCAGCTTGAGAATGTGAAAACCGGCGGAGGAACGCAAGAGTTCGCTGAACTGACCGGGCTGCAAATGCGACACGGCTTCGCTGTACAGCGACGGCAGGCGATCCAGCTGCCGCCAGCCGATTTCACCGCCCTGAAGAGCATCGGGCGCATCGGAAAAGGCCGCCGCCAGCTGGGCAAAGTTTTCACCGGCGCGGGCACGGGCCAGAGCCTGTTCGCCACGGGCGCGCAGCTTCTGCAGTTGTTCCGGCGAGGCTGACTCCGGGGCGCGCAACAGAATATGCGCCAGCTGGTATTCAACACCGCCGCCGTTGGTTGCCTGGTTGGCAATGAAGTTATCGACTTCGCCGTCGGAAATCACCAGCCGGCTATCGACTTCGCGTTCGCGCAGACGGGCCATCAGCATTTCATTGCGGATTTCTTCGCGGAAAGTCGCATAGGCCACGCCATCCTTCTGCAACGCAGACTGGAATTGCAGCAGGTTCAGCTTGTTGCTCTCGGCAATGCGGGCAATCGTCTGGTCGAGCTGGACATCATCGACACGAATGCCGGCTTCGCGCGCCGCCTGGATCTGCACCCGCTCAATGATCATCCGTTCCAGCATCTGGCGTTCCAGCACGTCGGCGGCGGGCAGCGGCGTGCCCTGTTTCTGCAATTGCTTGAGCGCGACGGCCAGGCGGGTTGCCAGTTCGTGGCTGGTAATCGCCTCGTCGCCGACCACGCAGACGATCCGTCCGACTTCGACGACCTCGGCGGCCGTGGCGGGAGCGAGCGCGCCTTGCAGGGCAAAGGCAAGGATGAACAAGTTGCTGAGAAGTTTACGCATGGGGATCATTGGGATGTGAGCAGACTGCCGCTACCGGAAAGTTCATTGATCTTGCCGTAGCCGGGAATGGTGCGCCGGAGCAGGCCAAGCGGAGAGGAACCGATGCTGCCGAAATCGTTGAGTTCGAGCTGGAGGAAAAAGGTGGTGTTGGGCATGCCGGACAAAGCTGCCAGCCTTTGCGCAACCAGGCGCAGGGTCCAGCAGCCGGCATTGTATTCGAGGCCACCGATGCTTTCGAGTATCTTGCCGTCGCGCATCGAATAATTGTAGCGGGCAACGCCATACCAGCCGCCGGTCAGCGGCCATTGCCCGGCCAGATCGATCTGGTCGATGGTCGCCAAAGCCGACAGCGGGTCACGGGTATAGCGATAGCTCGCTGACACCACTTTGCCCAGTTCCGGCTGGTAGCGTGCGCCGATCGAGAAGCGTTCGTTGCGCACTTCGCGATAGTTGTATTCCCAGGCCATGTCGGCATAGGTTTTATTGGCCACCAGACCATTGGCCGCAATAATCAGATTGGAGAAGTCGGCCTGGCGGGTGGTTTCGCCGGTGATCGCGACGCGCTGCGGGCTGAAGTAGTAACGCTGGCCGATCATCGCCTTCAGTCGTTCGACGCCGGTTTCGGCATCGAGCAGACGCGAAGTCACGGCCGCCGTCAGCTGGTTGGCGTCGTTGATCCGGTCAAAGCCGGTATAGCGGTTTTCGGAAAAGATCTGCGAAAAATTGAAGTCGGCGAGACCGGAATCGAAGACCGGGAAAGCACTCTGG
Organism: Azonexus sp.; assembly: GCA_030824535.1. Taxonomy (GTDB): domain Bacteria; phylum Pseudomonadota; class Gammaproteobacteria; order Burkholderiales; family Rhodocyclaceae; genus Azonexus. The sequence continues at coordinate 3,915 of JAVBXO010000263.1, forward strand.
TCCTTGTACGGGATACGCACGTAATACAGTCGCGGTTCCAGCGTCTGGATGTAGTTGCTGTCGAACCACTGGCTGTCACGCTCGAACACCACGTTGGAGTCCACCGAGAAAATCGGCAGCGCCCGGTTGAAGCTGTTGCCCCCCCCGGCAACCTGATTGTTCAGGCTGTAGCTGGTCAGGTGCATGCCAATCTTGGGGGTGATCTGGAAGGCCGGATGGATGATCGGCAACGAGATCTGCGGATAGAAAACCATCCGGTCCCCCTGGACCTTGGCCGGATCCTGGTGGGTAAAGCGCGAAAACTGGCCAATCAGGCTGAAGTCGGTTTTGAAAACATCGGCCTTGTAGCCGAGGATGTTCAGCTGTGGTTCCAGGAAATAGGGTTTGGCGATCGTCGTGGCCGGATCGGGCTGCAGCGTCTGGTAACGCAAGACCTGCAGGCTGCTCTGCAACCATGGCGTCGGTGCGTAACCGAGCATCAGCTGGCGCGGCAACTGGGTCTGCGAGGTCTGCATCAGGCGCGAGGTCAGATCCTGCCAGTAGGTATCGTCGGAAACCGCGTTCCAGTTAACCACCCCGAACAAGCCCAGCCCCAGGTTCTGCTTGTGCTCCAGGCGATAAGCGTAACGGCTGCGCCCATAAGCCTCATCGCTCGGCAAATACTCGAAGCGGGCAAAGCCCTGATAGTTGTAATCGAGGTACTGCGCATCGCCGCCCAGTTGCAGGCCGCGCTTGCTCATGTAGCGGGGATACAGCGTCAGGTCGTAATTGGGCGCGATGTTCCAGTAATACGGCAGGGTGAAGTCGAGGCCACTACGCGTCGAGGTCGAGAAATGCGGATGCAGGAAACCGCTGCGGCGTTGCGTGCTGAGCGGAAAGGTCGCGACCGGCGTATAGAGGATGGGCAGCCCCTGGAACCAGATCGTCGCATCACGGGCGTCGCCGTCATTGCGATCATAGTCGAGCGACATTTCGGCGGACTTGAGATACCAGGAATCGTCACCCGGCTTGCAGGTCGAATAAGTGCTGTTGGTCAGCGCCATCTGGTTTTCACCGACAAAATCGAGACGCTCGGCATGACCACCGGCCTCAATGTAGCGCGGCTCGGTCACCTGGGTCGGCAAACCGTAGCTGTTGGCGACGTTGAGCATCATCGGCGCACCGGAAACATTGGCGGTGCTGCTGCTGACCGAAATCATCGCCTGCTGCGGCACGAAGAAATGGTTGGCGACCTTGCGCACGAAACGGTAATCCGCCGATTCCGCGCTACCAACCTGCTCGGTCAGCTTCATGCGCAATTTCGGCGTGTCGATCTCGCTACCTTCCTGCAGCAGGCGCACATTGCCCGTCGCTTCCAGCTCATCGTCGAGCGGACGGTAGGTCGTCTGGTCGGCATAGAGCTGGGTGCCGAGGCGCCGCAGTTCGACATTGCCCTCGGCTTCGGTGACGTCGCCGGTACGGCCATTCAGGCGGTCAGCGGTGATGAAGGTCGGGTAGGTATCCTGAGGGTTCAGGTCTACCGGGTACTCGACACCGAAGGGCAGGGGCTGCCGTACTGGCTTACGGCCCAGCACGTTGAATTTGCGCTCCAGGCGAAATTCACGGGGGACTGGTCGTACAGCCGTCCGGGCGACAGCATGGACAGCAACATCCGGAACATCAGCCGAATGGGCCAGGGGGACGCCGACGAACATACAGGCAATCAGCGAGGCAAGCGGGCGGCGGGCAAAACCGTTCATTGGGGCAATCGGTGTGGGCGTGGAACCGGAACGGCCGGAACCCGGGTGTTAAAATCCGGCCATTTTACACAACCAAGCCCACTGCCCGATGTCGCGCGATCAACTTGTTAACGATTGGGTAGCTTCCCGCTTCCCGAACCAATCCGTCTCCCTCGCCCCGGCCTCTGCCGATGCCAGCTTCCGCCGCTATTTCCGCCTGACCTGGCCGGATGGCACGACGCGCATCCTGATGGACGCGCCGCCGGAAAAAGAAAACAGCCAACCCTTCGTCCACGTCGCCGGCCTGCTCGCCAAAGCCGACCTCGCCGCCCCGCGCGTGCTCGACAAGGATCTCGACCAGGGCTTCCTGGTGCTCACCGACCTCGGCCGCATTGGCTATCTCGACGCGCTCAATGCCGATCTGAGCCTCGCCAATCTGCTGATCCGCCCGGTGCTTGACACCCTGGTCAAATGGCAACTGGCCTCGCAGCCGGCCACCCTGCCCCCCTACGACGCGACCCTGCTGCGCCGCGAACTCGATCTTTTCCCGGAATGGTTCATCGGCCGTCACCTCGGCGTCGAACTCAGCGCCGAAGAAAAGATCATGCTCGACCGGACCTTCAAGTACCTGATCAACTCGGCGCTGAACCAGCCCAAAGTCTATGTGCACCGCGACTTCATGCCGCGCAACCTGATGGTCGTCGAAAGCGAAGCCCGCCTGACGCCGGGCATCATCGACTTCCAGGACGCCGTCTACGGGCCGATCACCTACGACGTGGTGTCGCTCTTCCGCGACGCCTTCATCTCCTGGGACGAAGAGCAGGAAATCGACTGGGTCGTCCGCTACTGGGAAAAAGCCCGCGCCGCCGGCCTGCCGGTACGCACTGACTTTGGCGACTTCTGGCGCGAATACGAACTGATGGGCCTGCAGCGCCACCTCAAGGTGCTGGGCATCTTCTGCCGCCTGAAGTACCGCGACGGCAAGGAAAAATACAGCGAAGACCTGCCGCGCTTCATGAACTACGCCCGCAAGACCGCCAGCCGCTACATCCCGCTCAAGCCGCTGCTCAACCTGCTCGACCGGCTGGAAGGCAGCACCGAGCAGATCGGCTATCGGCGGTAGTAGCTGGTAGTAGCTGTTAGGATCGAGGATTCAGGATCGAGTGAAAACCGCTCGCCGTCTGCCACTCGATCCTAACAGCTCAATCCTAATAGCTCGATCCTCCCCATGAAAGCTTTCATCCTTGCTGCCGGCCGTGGCGAACGCATGCGGCCGCTGACTGACCATACGCCCAAACCGCTGTTGCTGGCGGGGGGCAAGCCGCTGATTGTCTGGCATCTGGAAAAGCTCGCGGCGGCGGGGTTCCACGAAGTCATCATCAACCACGCCCACCTCGGCGCGCAGATTGAAGCCGCGCTGGGCGATGGTTCGACCTGGGGCTTGTCGATCACTTATTCCGCCGAACCACCGGGCGCACTCGAAACCGCCGGCGGCATCGCCAAAGCCTTGCCATTGCTCGGCGACGCGCCCTTTCTCGTGGTCAATGGCGATGTCTGGTGCGACGTGGATTTCACTGCATTTCTGCGGTCGACCGCAGAAATCGGGCAAAAATGCCCCGAGGGCGGTGCCCGCCTGCTCTTCGTCGCCAATCCCACCCACCACACCGCCGGCGACTTCAGCCTGGACGGCGAACGCGTCGTCCCAGCGCAAGGCGATGAAACCGTCACCTACGCCGGCATCGGCATCTATTCACCAACCATGTTCCGTGACGTCGCCCCCGACCAGCCGATGAAACTGCGCCCGCTGCTCGACGCTGCCATCGCCGCTGGCAAACTGCAAGGGGAACGCCATGACGGGCGCTGGGTCGACGTCGGAACACCGCAACGTCTGGCGGAACTAGACAAGGAACTTCGGGATACCGAATCGAGGAACACATGACCCACGCCCACTTTCTCGCTCGCCGCAAGCGTCTGCTGCAAACCATCGGCAACGGCGTCGCCATCATCCCGACCGCGCCGGAAGTGGTGCGCAATCGCGATGCGCATTTCCCTTTTCGTTTTGACAGCTACTTCTGGTACTTGAGTGGCTTCCCCGAGCCGGAGGCAGTCATCGTGCTGCTCGGCGCTCAGGGTAAGCAAAAGGCGAAATCCATTCTCTTCTGCCGTGAAAAACACGAAGAGCGGGAGATTTGGGATGGCTATCGTTACGGACCCAAGGCAGCGAAGCTGGCTTTCGGCTTCGATGCCGCGTACTCCATCGAACAGCTCGACCAAAAACTGCCTGAATTACTCGTCGACCGCGACAGCCTGTGGCACGCCATCGGCCACGATGCCGAATGGGATGCGCGCATCGCCAAGGCCTTGAACGCCGTGCGCGCCCAGACCCGCGCCGGCAAGCGCGCGCCACGGGCGATTCACGACTTGCGCGCCGAGCTCGACAGCATGCGCCTGATCAAGGACAGCGCCGAGGCTGCGATCCAGCAGCGCGCTGCCGACATCGCCAGCGCCGGCCACGCCCGCGCCATGCACGCCTGCCGACCGGGCATGGCGGAATACGAGCTCGAAGCCGAGCTGGGCTACGAATTCCGCAAACGCGGCGCCGATGCCCACGCCTACACGCCCATCGTCGCTGGTGGCGCGAACGCCTGCGTGCTGCATTACGTTGAAAACAACAAGCTGCTGAATAACAACACCCTGGTGCTGATCGACGCCGGCTGCGAAGTTCAGGGTTACGCGGCGGACATCACCCGCACTTTCCCGGTCAATGGCCGCTTCACGGCGGCGCAGAAGGACGTGTACGAAATCGTCCTGGCCGCGCAGGACGCCGCCTTTGCCGTGACTGCCCCCGGCCGCCATTTCATGGAAGGCCACGACGCCGCCGTGCGCGTGCTGACCCAGGGTCTGGTCGATCTCAAGCTGCTGACGGGCGATGTCGACAACCTGATCGACAAGGGCGACTACAAGCGCTTTTACATGCACCGCACCGGCCACTGGCTCGGGCTGGATGTGCACGACGCCGGCGAATACAAGATCGGCGACGACTGGACCGTGCTCCAGCCGGGCATCACCCTGACCGTCGAACCCGGCCTGTACATCCGCCCGGCCGCCGACATTCCCGAGGCGCTGGCTGGCATCGGCATCCGCATCGAGGACGACGTGCGCGTCACCGAAACCGGTTGCGACATCTACACCACGGCGCCGAAAACCGTCGCCGAGATTGAAGAAGTGATGCGCCATGACTGAGTCCGCGACTAAAAACGTCGACATCCTGATCATCGGCGCCGGCCCGGTCGGCATGACGCTGCATCTGGCGCTCGCCGCTGGCGGCCGAAAATCGCTGCTTTTGGACCGTCGACCGCAGCAGGCACTGCAAGCCGACCCACGCGCGCTGGCGCTGTCACACGGCGCCCGCGAACTGCTCGAACAGATCAAGAGCTGGCCAACCCGCGCCGCGACGCCGATTGAAACCATCCACGTATCGCAACGCGGCGGTTTCGGCCGCACGCTGATCGACCGCGCCGACTACGCCCTGCCGGCGCTCGGCTATGTCGTGCGCTACCGTGATCTGGCGGCAGCGCTGGTCAGTAATCTCGCCGCCGACGCGGTCC
>JAVBXO010000426.1 GCA_030824535.1 Azonexus sp.
CCAGCATGAAGCCGTCGGGGCTGTTGCTGCGCAGTTGCACCCGTGCCGCCTGCGGGATATCGACGTAACCCCGGGCAATATCGCTGGCGGTGATGGCGAGGGTTGTCGGCATCACCAGCACGTTGACCGACGCATGCTTGAGCACCGTGGCACTGACCGTCAGCGTATTGCTGTCGGCGGCAACCGCTTCGCGCATGCCAGCCAGCATGCCGATGATCAGGGTCGTCATCAGCAAGGCCGCCAGACTGGAGGTCACGATCAGCATCTGCAGCAGCAGTGCTTCGACGATCTGGTGCGCTTTGACATAACCGGCTTCAATCAGCGACTCGCCGATTTTCTTGCCAGTGATTTTCTGCTCGCGCAGACAGTGATCCAGTTCGTCTTGGGTAATCTGCCCGGTGGCGATCAGAATTTCGCCCAGGCGGAAATGCTTGGCTTTCGGCTTGCTGCTGGTTTGCTGACGCTGGCTCGCCAGCAGGATATCGATGCCCTGGAAGTCCAGCCAGCGATGACGCAGGAAAATTGCGAACAAGTCCTCGCTGCTACTCGCCTGCTCCTGCCTGGCCTGCTGCAGTTGGGCCGGACTGATCAGATCGGCATCGACCAGGAAATCGAGCAATTCCTTTTGCAAGCCACCGCGCGAATGCAAGGCGCCGAAGGCATGCTGATGCAGGCTCAGCAAGGCGCCAAAGTCACCGAGATCCAGCGTACCGGGCGCTACCCGCTGCCAGGGCCGGTAATGCCGGCGACGCATTTTTTTGCTCATGGCACAGCCTTTTCTGCAGGCGCCTGGACAGCCGGACTGTCATGCGTTGCACGTAAAATCTGCAACATCGACAGTGCGGCCTCGAAATCAAAGCAGGCGATCAGCTCGCCCATGTTTTTGGCAGCCTCACCATAAACCGACTCCAGTGCCAGCTGATGTTTCTGATACAAACGCACGACGGTAACATCCCCCTCCAGCAAGGCATTCTGCAGATTGTCCAGCATGCCGGGCAAGGCTGCCGCATCAAGCACCGGGGCCGGAACCGGTAGCGGTACTTCGTTGAACAGCTGTGCCAGTTTGGCCAGGTAGTCACTTAATCGTGCCAGCGGCGACGCCAGGCTGCCGAGATCGACACCCTCAGCCTGATCAAGGAAATGCGCCTGCAATTCGCTGGCCACCGCCAGCATTTCGTCCGCCCCCAGCAAGGCCGCCATTTCACAGATTTCCGCAACAATGCGCCTGACGGCCGGCGTATCTCCCGCCGCGATACGAACCGCCAGACTATCCTCGCCGCGGCCGTAGTGATCAAGCATGCGCTGCATAAGCGCCAGATACTTGTCTTCAGCGCCTCCGACCTGGGCCAGCCCACGCGTGACATTCATGCCGGAGAATTCACCCAGACGCTGGAGCAGCGTGAGCGGCCGGGCATCATGGCTACTCGCCCGTTTTTCCTTTTTACCGCTCCCCCAGTGCACGGGCAGCCACTCGATCAGGGTTGAATAGAGAACATCCGGACGAACCGGTTTGGCGATAAAGGCATTCATGCCCGCCTGTTCACAATTCTTGCGGTCTTCGTCAAAGGCGTTGGCGGTCAGCGCAATCACCGGTATTTTCTGCCAGCCGGGCAAGGTCCGGAGCGCCCTGGCAGCAGTCAGGCCGTCCATGACCGGCATCTGGATATCCATCAGGACCAAGTCGTAGAAAGACTCACGGGCGCGATCCAGCGCCTCCTGACCGTTTTCCGCCAGATCGACCTGCAAGCCGCAGTCGCCCAGCAGTTCCATCATCACTTCCTGGTTGATGGCGTTGTCTTCGACCAGCAGCAGATGCCGGCCGGAATAATCCTCCTGCAACACGCTCTGGGCACTACGTTGCGGCGCTGCTGGCTGCGGTACGGATCGCGCACTCTCCAGGCGGGCGGTAAACCAGAACGTGCTGCCGACGCCAAATTCGCTGACGACCCCCACGTCGCCCCCCATCATCTCCGCCAGCCGGCGGGTAATCGCCAGGCCCAGGCCGGTTCCGCCATGCCGGCGCGTCATCGATACATCGCCTTGTTCAAAAGGCTTGAACAAGCGCTCCTGTTGTTCGGGCGTCATGCCTACGCCGGTGTCGACCACGGCAAAGCGCACCAGTAGCGAATTTCCCTCGCGCGTCAGCAAAGAAGCTTCCAGGCGAATACTGCCGCGCTCGGTGAATTTGACGGCATTGCCGGCAAAATTCAGCACCGCCTGCCGTAAGCGGGTCGCATCGCCATACAGGATTTCCGGCAAATCCCGGTCGGCAAGCACCTCAACACGCAAACCCTTCGTCCGCGCCTGACTGTCGAGCAGGGAACGAATTTCCTCCAGCAAATGCGCCAGCTGGAAATTCACAGGTCCAAGGACCAGGCGCCCGGCTTCAATCTTCGACAGGTCAAGAATGTCATTGATCACTGCCAGCAGGTGCTGGCCGGCCGCATCGATCTTTTCGAGTTTTTCCTGTTGTTGCGGACTCGCGCCGGCAATCCGCAGCAGATGGGTCAGCCCGATAATGGCATTGAGCGGCGTGCGAATTTCATGGCTCATATTGGCCAGGAAAGCACTCTTGGACTGATTTGCCGCTTCCGCACGCAAACGTGCCTCGGTCAACTGGGATGTCCGCTCAATCACCAGTTCCTCGAGATGGTGACGATGGCGCTCCAGTTCCTCGGCAACCCGTCGGCGCTCGGTAATGTTTTCTGCCACGCCCACGTAATGCGTTACCTTGCCATCCGGCTGATGCACCGGACTGACGATGATCGACTCAACATAATCGGAGCCGTCCTTGCGGCGATTGATGAATTCGCCACGCCAGGGCTCACCGTCCAGCAAGGTCCGCCACATGGCCATGTAGCTCTCGCGCGGCGTCTTGCCGGAGTGCAGAAAACGGGGATTCCGCCCGAGTACTTCTTCGCGGCTATAGCCGGTCAGCTGGAGGAAGCTGTCGTTCACATATTCAATCTGGCCCTGCAAATCCGTGATGATGATGCTCTCGACACTTTGCTCCATCGCCAGCGACAGCTTGCGCAACTGTTCCTCGGCCTGCAGGCGGCGGGTCACGTCATTGGCCAGGATGACCACGGCCGTGCGTCCGGAATAGTTGATGGCATGTGCCGAGATTTCGACCTGTATCACGCTGCCATCCCGCTTCAGATGCCGCCATATCTGTTCGGCAGCAGCGCCATTCTTCAAGGCGCTTTCCAGTTGCGGCAGTTCATCCCCGGGCCGGATATCGCGGATGGTCATCGCCAGGAATTGTTCACGGCTATAACCATAATGTTCGACAGCAGCATCATTCACCGCCAGGAAGGCCAGGCTTTCAAAGTCAAAAACCCACATCGGATTGGGATTGGCTTCAAACATGTCCCGATAACGTGCTTCGCTGTCCTTGAGGGTCTGGGTCACCAGGCGCGGCTCGGTCACGTCGAGAATAATGCCCAGCAAGCGTACGGCCACGCCCCGCTCATTGACCACCCGGCGCCCCCGGGTCAGCAACCAGCGTCTGGCGCTCGCCCCGGTGACAACGCGAAATTCAAGTTCAAAGCTGGTGCCAAGCGAAACGCGTTCCGGCAAGTCCATCAGGAAAGGCAGATCATCGGGATCAACCAGGCACCACCAGTCCTCGGCGCTGTGCAAGCTTCCCGGCTGCACACCCAACAAGCGTTCGCACTCCGCTGACCAATGAAATTCGCCCGTCTCGACATCCCATTCCCAGATACCGACGTGACCGCTTTCCTGCGCCATCAGCAGCCGCTGTTCGCTATCGTGCAAGGCACGGGCAGACTCTTCCGCACGGTGCCGGGCGATCACCGCGTCTTCCATCAGGTTCAGTGCGGCCAGCCGTGCCTCGCGCTGGTTTTCCACCAAGGCCGTCTGGGCTGCGAGCAGGCTCAAGTCACCTTCCTTGCGCTCGGTAATGTCCTGCATCATGCCTTGCAACAGCGAGTGCTGGTCACTCACCTGCACCGGCCACCCCCTCGCCACGGCCCAGCGCAAGGACCCATCCGGCCGCCGGATCTGGATCTCCAGCTCGTAGGGCTGGTGCTCCAGCGCCAACTTGTCAATGGCAAGCTTCAGTTCCCGGCTACTCTCGGGAACAAGACAATCCAGCATTGCCGGATACGAGGGGACGCCGAGTGCCGGATCGCGGCCGAACAAAATATACATTTCATCGGTCCAGACCGACTTCCCGGTCAACAAGTCCTCGGTCCAGCTGCCGATATGTCCGACCTGCTGCGACACGCGCAGCAATTTCTCCCGTTCCTGCAAGGCATTTTCCGCCTCCCGGGTCGCCGTCATGTCGACAAAAGTAGCGAGAATCCCGTCTTCCAGCTTGGTACCAAAAATAATCATCTGCAAGCGGCGGCCATTCTTGCAGTTGATCCGATACTCCCCGGAAAAAGTTGCCGCCCCCGCTTGGCCAGCTTCAGCTAGACGACGATCCCAGTCCTCCCTGACTTCACGTCGGTAGACCAGGTCAGGGTAGGCATCCCGGCACCAGTCTTGCATCGAATTCAGTTCGCCTTCGGCAAAACCGAAAACAGTCAGGAATGCCGTATTGGTCGCCAGAATCGAACCCGACTTGCCTACGTAGCCCATGGGCAGGGGGTTATCGCTGAACAGTTTGTGAAAACGCACACTGCTTTCAAGCAGGGCCGCTTCGGAAAAGGCCTGCCGCGCATAACTTTCTTCGAATCGCTCGCGCACTTCGTCGAGCTCCCGGATCCCGCAGGGCCGGGCTTTGCCCGGCAAGCTGGACAGCGTCGCCAGTGTCTTCGCCAGGCGCTGGCTGGCCAGCACACCGGCCAGCAGGCCGGTCAGGACGGCCAGCACCAGGCCGAGCACCAGGGTTGCACCGGCACCAACCCAGGGGGCCAGATTACCGTAATTAGGCACATCGACAACGACCTGCCAGGGCGTCCGCTCTACCTTCACAGAAACCCTCTGCATCTGCGTGGACACTGCTGCCAGTCGCTGCGGCTTGCCCGAATCATCGGCCAGGACTACCGGACCACGACGGGCAATAATCCTGTCGCTGCCATCGACCAGTGCCAGCCCGAAACTGGGTGAGAGTTCGAGCTGCCTGAGATGCTCATCGAACAACTTGACATTGAACAAGGCCAGGAACAGGTGGGTCAGCCTGGCTTCCCGCCGGGCGGGCACTGCCAGCGCAACCAGCGCTTCGCCGTCAGTTGTGCCAGTAAATAAGTTACCGACTGCCGCTCGCCCACTACTCAGCACCTCCTGAATAGCCGAATGCTTTTCCGCTTGAGGCAATGGCGACAATGGGGCATCCAGCGGCAGCCTGGTATTGAAAATCACGCCCCCCGAGGAATCGACAAGCAGCACATGACTGCCGAAACTGATCTGGAAGTCCTGCGCCAGGCGATACAGCTCGACCTTGTTCTGCTCACTGCCGACGAGCGGTGAAAGCGCCAGCATGTTCAAGGCCCCCAGGCGTGCATGAACATGCTCGGCGATAGTGCCAGCAACATTTGTCGCGAGTTGTGCGACCTCTTCCCGACGTGCTGCTTCCCGGCTGAGTATGCCTTGATATACCAGCCAGCCAGCCAGAATGACCACTGGCAAAAGGGAAACCAGCAACACCCGCAACAGGAAGACAAACAGGCTGACATCCGACCGCTCGGGCTTACCGATACCTTGGGACATTAGTGGAAAGCTCATGATCGAGCACCTCGGTTAAGCGTATCGGTCGAGTGCAATAAACCCTGACTGTACGGAGGCTGCCGGCCAAGCTCCTGACTCAGGAGATTGATCTGACGTTTCAGTTCGATCATGTCGATTTCCCGTCCAACACTTGCCCGGTTGAAACGCTCCAGTTCGGCATTGTGTCGCCCCAGCTCGTCCGCCTGGGCGCGCAACACCTTTTCTGCAGCCTTGCGGGCAGTAATGTCATTTGCCATGGCCATGACCCGCTGACAACCATCCAGACGAATTGCCTGCAGGGTGACATCCTCCCAGAACTCGCCGCCATCGCAATCACAGGCTTTCCATTCAAAGCGCAGTATTTTCTTCTCACTGGCCTGACGGATATAAGCCAGGGCATCCTCACGCGCATGGGGAGGAGGCAACCAGCGGGATCTGCCACGCAAGTCCTCGATACTCCGGTAACCATAACTTTCAATGGCCCGGCGATTGGCATCAACCAGGATGCCGCTGTCAGCAGCGTAAATGCAGATGGAAACGCTGGCATTCTCGAACAATGCGCGAAAGCGGGCTTCGCTTTCGCGCAACGCCAGTTCGTCCAGTTTCAGTGCGGTAATGTCGCGGTCGACCCCGCGATAACCCAGAAAATGCCCTTCAGCATCAATGATCGGTGTCCCGTTGGTCGACACATGACGCAAACTGCCATCGCGATGACGGTTAACGTTGACCAGGTCGCGGAAGGGCGCACGCCGCGCCACGAACCCGTCTAAAGCCCTCCGGATGGCTTCGGCCTCTTCCGGCGGCATGAAATCGAAAGGCGTCTTCCCGATGACCTCTTCCGGCATGTACCCCAGCAAACCGCTGACCCCCTCCGAGGCATAGGTGTAGCGCCCTTCCCGATCAAGCTCCCAGACCCAGTCGGCAGAAGCATTGACGATGTCGTGAAAGCGCTGCTCACCCAGGATCAGTGCCTGCTCGGCCAGCTTGCGCTCGGTAATGTCATGCGCCAGACAAAACGTACCGGTCACATTCCCGGCAACATCAAGCAGCGGCCCCAGCGTTGCCAGAAAAATACGCTTTCCCTGCGTGGTATCCAGTTCCTCTTCAGCAGCAATAGAGGACTTTTCGGCAATGACCCGCCGGGCAGCCGCAATCAGGCGGCTGGCCTGTTCTGCGGGGAAAACTGCATATTCGTTCTCACCGAGAACCGACTCGGCGCTTTTGCCGACAATTTTTTCGGCAGCACGATTGAAGAGTATGTAATTGCCATCCAGATCCTTGGCGCAGATAGCCTCCGCCGAACCCTCGACAAGATTATCCAGGAGTTGCAGGGCCTGCAGGCGTTCAGCCTGGGCGCGCTGGATGCCGGCAGACTGGCGCAATGCCTCACGGTGACGCACCAGCATCAGGCCTACCCAGCCAAGAAACAAGACCAGAGCACCGCCCAGCACAATCCATGTCACTGGATAAAGCACCGCTGCATAGACCTCGGCGCGGTCGATCTTGACCGTCAAATACCAGTCCGTTCCCGGTACTTGAGCGATAACACCCAAAACGCTGACGCCCCGATAATCTTCGCCATCGATCAGGTGGCCAGGCACAGCATCGCCGCGCAAAACTTGGGCGGCCGGCAGTTGGGTGTCGCTCAGAGGTCGACGCAAGCGTGCAGCAGTTCCTGAACGATGGCGTAATTCGTTCAGGAACAAAACATCCTCTCCTTCGCGCCGAAACAGCAGCACCTCACCACTGGCATTTTGCGAAGACCCAACTTGCAGCGTTTCCGTCAGCCATGCCGTAGGATCAAGGCAGAACAACAGCAAGGCCTGAGAGTTTTCCTGATCAATCATCCCGATCAAATCGAGATGAATTCCCTTTTCGCCAACTGGATAGGGGCCCAGCAGACGCACCTCGCGCATCTCCCGGATTTCCGCCAGCAACTTGCTTCGGGAAGGGATATTGCTATCGCAGGGCTCCCCGACCGACCAGATGCTTTTTCCCGTATCGTCAAGCAGCACCACCCCGGCGAAATTGGCGATCTTCCGGTAATAATCCAGGTAGTCCGCCAAGCTTTGACGGCTTGCGGCATCACCCTCCGTCCAGCCTGCATGATAAAACCCGGCAAGTACGGGATTGCCTGCAATAATTTGGATATCGGCCCGGCGCTCCTGCAGCCAATCCGCTACCTGCCTGGTTTTCAGATCGGCGATGGCCTGCAGTCGGGCTGACTCCGCCTCGCGCTTGCCCTCCCAATACCCACGAATCGCCAATCCCGTACCGAGAAAAACACCAATCAACAGCACCACGAAAATCATTCGGGAACTGTCGGCCCCAATACTTTCCTCCGCTGGTGAGCGACGCCGCAGCACGGCGTAGAGAAAAATCGAGCTTACCAGCACAAATGCCCAGCCCTTGAGGGTACTGAGCAAGGAAAAAAGCGCTGCTTCGGGAAAGAGCCAGCCAAGCAGACGGTCGGAAAACAGTATCCACAATGCAGCCAGGGCAGCGTAAATCAGCACGATCCCCAGCGCGCCCACGCGCTGGGACTGGTTTCGCAAAGCCCTCGGCACTTTCAGCATGATGTGCTTTCTTTAGCGCCCCCGTGGCGCAAGACATCGCCGCGGACTAGCCGGACGAATCGCTAAAACGCGTGGCCACTGCAACAAAATCCTCGAAACAGGTCAGGAAGGCATCAAGCACATCCGGATCAAAGTGCGTCCCCCGACCCATGACAATGATTTCCCTGGCCTTGTCGTGAGACATGGCCGCCTTGTAGACCCGGACTGAAATCAGGGCGTCAAAGACATCAGCCAGCGCCATCAAGCGCGCGGAAACAGGGATCTCGTCGCCTTTCAATGCACAGGGGTAACCGCTACCATCCCATTTTTCGTGGTGATAATGGGCAATTTCCTTGGCGAAAACCAGGAAGGGAACCGGCTCACGAACATCACTTTCCGCCTGTTCGATGGCCTCCGCACCAATTGCCGCGTGCGTCTTCATGATCTCCATTTCCTCGGGCGTCAGCTTGCCCGGCTTGAGCAGGATATTGTCCGGGATGCCCACCTTGCCGATATCGTGCAAGGGCGCCGAACGGCACAGCAACTCGATATTACGGCTGGTCAACACCTGCCTGAAACGCGGATGATCCCGCAGGTGCATCGCCAGAATGCGAACATAATTCTGGGTGCGGAGAATGTGGTTGCCGGTTTCCGGATCCCGGGTTTCCGCCAGATGTGCCAGCGCCCGGATGCTGACCTGTTCAGTCAGGTCATTTTCCGCCATGCGCAAACTGATTTCAGTTTCAAGGTAGGCATTGTGATCGGCCAGCAGATCCCGCGCCCGCTTCAGTTCAACATGGGTGCGGACCCGCGCCAGCACGATCCCCGGCACAATCGGCTTGGTGATGTAATCCACCGCCCCCATCTCAAGGCCGCGGCGTTCGGCATCGCGCTCTTCCAGCGCGGTCACGAAAATCACCGGGATATCACGCGTTGCGACACGATTCTGCAACTCGGTCAAGGTCTGGAAACCATCCAGCCCAGG
>JAVBXO010000003.1 GCA_030824535.1 Azonexus sp.
GGCCCAGGCCGATGGCCCGACGCCGCTGGCCGAAACCGTCGAGGCCTTCGAACGCGCGCTGATCGCCGACGCGCTACGCCGCCACGGCAGCCTCGCCCGCACCGCCGAAGCCCTGGCTGTGGCCAAGACGACGCTGCATGACAAGATCCGCAAATACGGCCTGGAGTAAAATCAGCGGCGAGTGCAGCAGGGCAAGACCTATAATCAGCATTTACTTATTCACTGGATTTTCACCATGCGCCGCCTGCTTTTCGCCTGTCTGCTGGCCTTCCTTGCCTCGCTGGCCCACGCCGAGGTCATCGACATCGACAATGCCCAGCTGGAAAAACTGCTGAAAAATGGCGTGCCGCTGGTCGATATCCGGCTGCAGTCCGAATGGGAAGAAACCGGCATCGTTGCCGGCAGCAAGCTGCTGACCTTCTTCGATGAACGCGGCCGCTACGATGCCGCGGGCTGGCTGGAAAAGCTCAAACCCCAGGCAAAAAACAGCGAAGCAATCATCGTCATCTGCCGCTCCGGCAACCGCACCAAGCCGGTCAGCCAGTTCCTTTCGCAACAGGCCGGCTACGGCACGGTGTACAACGTCAGGAACGGCATCAAGCACTGGATTGCCAGCGGTGGCCCGGTCGTATCTGCGGCACCGGTGATTGCCAGCTGTCGTAGCGCGAAAACATGCTGATTCAGGCCGTTGACCGCAAACGCTGCGCCAGTTGCCAGCGCTGGAGCGGCCAACGGCAGCCCGGCGAGCCGGGGCAGGTGCTGATCGAGGCCGAAACCAGCACCGGCCTGTGTCAGGGCGGCCCCTGGGATAATTCCGAACGGCGCGCCCGGTCGGCCTGCGGCCATTGGCAGGCGTGGGACGCACTGCAGTTGAAACAAAATCAGACCCCCTGAATGCGCTCAAGGCGATTCGCACAACATCAACAAACCAAGCAAATACGACATCATCATTCAAGCAAATATCGCTGCTTATATTGCGGGCCGGTCACAGCGTCAACGTTAAACAATGTCATGTGAAACACCTTAACAATTCCGCGACACCCTGCTTCAAGCGGCCGGGAATTGTCAGCCATGAAAACAAAAAGCCCCGACTTCTCAGGGCTTCAAGGGCATTTTCTGCCGATGCTTGCAAATAGCTTCGAAAGCTATTTCACTCCCACTCAATAGTTAAATAAAGCCTTAACCAACTGATATAAAACAAATATTTTTTCAGAAATCCACTTGATACCATGATTAATACCATTCCCAGAAAATGTGATCTTTGCCACACTGGCGGGAAGATATTGCTTAATTGGATTCTGCTGGATTTCGCCAGCCTTGAGTTTTTTTGAGCACGTTCCAAGAACAGTACGTTCAAGCAAGCGGCAAAGCAAGTAGCCTTTGCCGCGGCGAAATATAAGCATGAGGGATCTTCGTTACAGAGCCCGAGGAAGCATCGATTGTTGGCCAACCCGACAATGCTTACGTTATTTCGGCTCATCGGGCCAGATGATATTGCGGGGAAAATCCGGTTGCTCAGTAATGTCACGC
Source organism: Azonexus sp. (assembly GCA_030824535.1). Classification (GTDB taxonomy): domain Bacteria; phylum Pseudomonadota; class Gammaproteobacteria; order Burkholderiales; family Rhodocyclaceae; genus Azonexus. The sequence goes on from JAVBXO010000003.1 coordinate 1,531, forward strand.
AGCGCTTTGCGATAAGCAACCCATTGCGCCCGTGTTACAGCAGGAACATCGTCAAGTTGCGTCCAGTCAGTTTTTCTCAGACGCTCTGCGCGGATGGCCCTTGCTTCTTTTGCGAGGCGCTCGTCAGCATCATCGGCCCAGTGAAACGCACCATCCCGATAGACCATCTTGAATGGATCACCGGCAATCGGGTGCTCCAATACGACGATGTTGTAATTGTTTGGATTGGCTGGATTGACGGCAAAGACCTTGCCAAAACAGCGACCGGTATCCGGATCTACAAAGTATCGAGTGCTCATTTTTACACCTGGCTTCTTGCGAGTTTCGCGATCAGCGTATAGGCGTCGCCATTAAGCCCAATAACGTCGCCGGTGTTGCACACCCCGTACCAATCAGAGCCCCCGTTTAAGCCACAAACAAACCAAATAGCACCGTCGGGGTAAGTCGAACCAAATACCATATAGATACCCATTCCCCAGTTCAAATATGCATTAACTGGATCTGTCGAGTAGCCCCCCCAGACCGGCTCCCAATAGCTTCCTGTACCGGCTGAAGCGATATTGGGTTTTCCAGACACATTCGCCCAAGCGACATTACCTGCTGAGCCTTCAATCGAAATCGACCATGTCCCAGATGTACCTTCACCATCTATTGGTGCTTTACCGGCCAAAGCTTCAGCGATTAGCGGTGCAGCTTCTACAAGGAAATCGGCAAGGGCCAGCTCTTTTACGCCATCGGCCAGAGCGTTGACGTCAAGGATATTGAGATCAAGCCTGATGTTATCGAGATTCTGTCGAGATAATACACACTGAAATTCGAAGCCAACACCACTGCCCTTCAGGAATGGCTGGCTGAATTCACCGTAGGCGTACAGCGTCCCATCTTCGAGTTCAATCCCCACCTCGGTAATGGTGTACGTGCCACTGGGGTCAATGCCGGCGCGGATGGAAATCTCTTCCGGAGACCGAGAAATGACTGCGGTTTGTGTTGCTGCAGCACGAAACCCAACCAAGGCCTCAGCGGATGCCGGATCAGCATGTGGCACACCGGTGCCAACAATCATGCGGGATATTTTCGGCACCGGCACGCCCGCAATCAATGCCGCATTCTCGAGTGCGAAACCGGCATTTGTGGGATAAAGAATGATCACGCCAAGACCTCCATAGTTCTCGGCAATAATAATTTGCCCCTACCTGACCAATCTTCCCGTTTTCCGACAACTACGACCATCTGCTGAGGATCGCAACCCAAGGCAACATGCGAGCAATGCATACCGCCTCTGGTAACGACTACGGACGACAGCTGCACTGGAATTTCGGCTGCTCATTGAAGCCGGGCTATTGCAACTGAGCGTATCCCCACACCTGTTCCAATCGATACGGGAGCACGCGCTCTGAACTCCGGAACAATTCTCGCCGGAAGTATCGACAGCAACGCGATCAGCATTTTTTGAAACGATGTAGCAAGCGGAGCATCATGGTCAATTGCAATTTTCACCCTGCTTGTCAGCACCATGACCAGCCTGTCATACACAGGATCAAGAAATGTGCTGTTCAGCTCTTCAGTTGTCAGCATTCCTGATGTGTAAGCCATGGAAGGGTTTTGCCACATTTGCTCGATGGACCAGGTGTTGGGGTATAGCATCTGGAGGTAGGTTCGCAAGAAATGTAGCCCCCTTCCCTGCACATTACCGGACTTCCAGGCCCGATAGAGATAGCGCGTTGCGGCCTCTTCACGATCCCCCTGGAAAAGCGCCAGACCGTCTGAATTTACAGACTTGCGAACGAGGTCCAACGAACCAAGGTGTGCTGCGCCAAGAACGTTTGCGTCAAAAACGGCAGCAGCCAGCTTCTCGGCAAATAGATCGATAAATAGCTGCTTCAGTTCAGCCTCAACCTGATCCGCCGCAAAGCTCTTTTCAAGAGGAAGAAGGCGAGGAAATTCCGCGTTATTGAAGTCCAGAGACATGGCCGCTCGCTAAACGCCCCAAGCCGGCGTTGTGGTATTGATCATGCTCACCGTCACTACCAGGCTCTCTTCAGCAACATATCGCCAAAGCTCCGGTCGCTCAACAAGACCTTCGGGCTCCTGAATATTGACGATCAGATCCGCCTGCCCGCCGGATAGCGCAGCAACCTTCGAACGCAGCAGTTCATAGACCCGCTGATAGAGCGGGCGGTTTCGGCCACGACGCGAAGCAGCGGCTGCTTCACCGAACTCGACAAAGATGGCCTCCCTGATTTTCGCCCTGACATCTGACGCGATGTAGGAACTGGCCACCCGAGCGTTGATCGTCATCTCGATCTTGGATCTGACTGGCGTTAAAAACCGCACCTTGTAACTATCGTCAGCAGCCAGGATTGCAGCCTTGATGGCAAGCTGGGTACTGGTAAGCGATTCTGGCGGGATTGTCGCTGGCGGCACTGGCTCGGATGATGTGTTTTCAGTCAGGACGCTTTCGCCGCCGGCGCTGGACAGGCAGGCGACGAATAGGGTGTTGATGTTGTCGAAGCTTGGGCCGCGTGCTCGCTCTTCGGTCGACTCATTCCAGACCGATAGAAACCGTAATGTTGGAAAATTGCGCCGTGTGAGGAAATCGAACTCACCCAGAAACACGGCATTGCTGTCGTAGACCGACGGGTACCGCGCCAGATCTCGGAGCACCGACATTGGCGGCGGATTTTGCCCAGGCAGCAGCAAGGCATCCATCTGCAGATCAATCGACGCTTCCAGCGGAGAGTTCAAATATTCGAAAGAGAATGGACTACCGGCTGCCGGGTTGATTTCTCCGGCGGAATAGAAGACCGTCAAGGTAATGGTCTCGCCATCCTGTGGCTGAACCCCGACGACACCATCAAAACCGAAACGAACATAGACCCGTTGACGATCATCGGCTTCGACGTGGAAAACTCGGTCACCAGGGGCGATGTTGACGTAGCGATCACAGAAAGAAAGCTCACCGTCGACATCGCTGACAGAAACGCCACACAGGAAGGAGTCATCTTCTGCAGACGGAATTTCAATGGCGTAGAACGGCTCACTGTCCGCAACGGTGTGGCTAACAATCAGTGCACGCAACTGCACAGCTTCGAAGGTGGCCACGCCGCCAGATGGAACGCTGGCCGGCGTCTCAATTCGATAGGTGAGCCCCGTCGAGTCGAGTACGGTCCGTCCGGATTCGATAGCAAAGAGCTCCCCACCCTTGTTAGCAGCGCGCACCCTCACCCTTGCAGGCGTTGCCTTACGCACGATGCCTCGCATTGCTGCATCGGCAAGGACTGTCGAGTCCCGAGTCTTGTCGAAGGGTTCAGCCATGGCTGTTTCAAGCTGTGCGGAGAACATCGCCAACATCGTTGCCATGGCATCAAGATGTTGCAAAATCCGTGGGTCACCAGCTTGATACAGCGGCGCGACGGCTGGATAGGATGCAATTGAATCGCGGATAGCCCGCTGAAAGTCGGCTTTTATCAGCATCGTTAAGCCCTCGGCACTTCGATGGCTTGGCCCGCCACTTCGATAACCAGGTCGAGGCGATCCGGCGGCGTCTGAACGCCGTAAAGATTGACCGATCCTGCAGGCAGGGCCTGAAGAACAGCAACATCAGTACGGAGTTTCTGCAGAAATGCGTCCGGTGCGCCATCGGACTGCGGAAGCTGAAGCATAGCCTTCGCGTCCTGACCATAGCCCGAGCCAAGATAGGCACCGACTGGTGTTTTAAGCCAGTGCCCCACCATGCCCTGAATTTCATTGCCTGTTATCGTCGCCATGCCCCAAGCTTATTGGGGTGGTTGTCGAGCCATTCGCGATTTTTCCGAGATCAAAGCGGACTTTGATGAGCTCCCTAGACTAGATTGAGCAATGCGTTTTTTCTGCTCGCGTTCCATGAGATAGGAGGCAATTTCGTGTCGCCCATGATCAATCGCGACCCAGAGAGCGTCAAATCGCACCAGAGTGGTAGACGCCATCAAAGTCAGGTCGGGATTTCCACGATTGTTGCCCAGATGTTCGACAAGCATCCGGAAGGTTTCGATGTCCCCTGTCTGTGCTGCAAACAGAGTTGGTGTCCATTCGGCGAGGTGCTGGGCTTCCACGCGGTAGCGGCGGTTAGCATCTGCACCGCTGTTTAGTAGGACTTGGATCACCTCACGGTAATCGGCAGGCGGGCGGATAAAATAGTCCAAAACTGAGTCGAAAATCCGGCGATTAGCTTCAGATGAGTTTTTGAGATAGTAGAACCGCTGCCGTCTTTTTTCGAGGTCAATATCGAGTGTGGCACCTTCCTTGGAATCATAGGAATCCGCCCGCGTCTTGCCAGAGAAATAAGCTTGGTCCCGCCTAGTATCATCTCGATGCAGGCTACCGTGGAGAAGTGCCATCGCATAACAAAGTGCAGAAGGGTTATAGTCACAGGCCTGTTCGACATCGGCGCCAAGCTCAATCAATCTCGTCACGGCAGATGCATTGGCCATTTCGATGGCAATCTTCAGAGGTGTTTCACGCATCGTTGATGCCGGTCGGTTGACGGTCTCCAGCGATAGCTTGAGGCTCAGCATATACTCCATGATGAGCGTGTCTTTTCGATCACAGGCGCGGCGCATGGCGTAGGACAACGGCCCCTCGCCCGACTCCGGAATGAAGTCATTCGGGTCGCCACCAGCGGCAACCAACTGTTTGACGTCATCCAGTGCACCTTCCTGAATCGCGACCATCAGTGGCGTTCGACGTGTTCTGCCTTCGGCGTACTTGGACTTCTGATTAGGGTTGGCGAGGTGTTTGTTGCCGAGACTGAAGGCATCTTCAATGCTTCGGACTTCCACTCGGGGAGGAATTCGATCCTTTGCTTTCTGCGGAGCGAACATCTGTTCAAAGCCAAAGGCGATGCGACGGATCTCCTGGGGATCCAATGGGCGTTTCGGGCGGTGGTTCAAGCCAAGCATGAACGTTTTGTCCCAGTAGCCATTGGCGGCGTCCTTATCCCCCACGCCAACTGCGTACAGCAACGCTTCATTTAGGATCGGTTGTTGATTCTGCCCGGCCCGCCACCATGCGCCGGAAACCGCTTTAGCGTAGTGGTCAAGGGCGATCTCCTTCTGTCCCAGCAGTGCCGCATGCCGCGCGGCAAACCAAGCATGAATGTAGAGATAGGCGGACTGCAAGCTGGGATCCATCTGCTTAATCAAAGCCAGAAACTGATTCAGTCTTTTCTGAAGCGCAGCCTTGTCATGTCCCTTGCTCGAAAACATCATCTGAATCGTCTCGAGCAGCAGAATAACCTGACGACGCAAAGGAACATCGCCCGCTCTGTTGCTCACTTGGCTGATGGCGCACCTCGCATCTTCAAGCACCCAAGGTTGTTGCGTCCGTAGAGTCAGGTTGCGCTTTACGGCATATCGCAACTCGGTTGGCAGAGATTGGTAGGCACAGGCCAGCAGGAGCCATCCCGACAGTAGGGGAATTTCCGGCGCTAATGCATCCTTGCCGATCACTGCGGCAACCTTGGGCGCATAGGGCCAATCGATCTTACCCACGGGATCACCAGAAAGCCAGCGCTCTATCGTTCTCTGGTCGGCATTGAGTTCGTTGCCCAAATTCCTAAGCAGACTCTCTTCAGACACTTGGGCTTGATGCGAGGCAAATGCCAGCCAGGCCTTGAACGGTGAGCCCCCCCATTGTTCGAAATCTGGAGCAGCTCTCCCTCTGGCTGCAAGGCTGAGGAAGCTGGCAAGCATTGGCGCAGTGAAGTGCTGTGAGACCTGCTTTTGCCCTTCAGCGGTGCTTAGTGGGGTGACATCCAGGTGTTGAGCCAGATTTTGCAGTGCCTTTGCGGTCTGAAACCAAGCGTAGCGAAAGGTTCCTACCCAATCATTCCCGCAATCACGAGCAAGTGCGTTCGCACAAGCATCTTCGATGAATTGCAGCCTATCGAACTGGCTGCCTTGGCGCATATCGACCTCATTGGCCAGATCATCGAGATCTTTATCTTCTCCAATCTGCACGAGGTAGGAACGATAGCCAGCGGCTTTGATTAGTGCTCTAAGAAGATTGCCGAGGCGGGGGATGATGGTTTCTTTGGTCATGTTAATCATGGGTGATTTCATTTATGATATTTATCAGGGCGGGAGTTTTCCGCCCCCCTCCATAATTAGCGCTTACCGCCCTTTACTGCCGCGCGCTGAGCGCGGGCGGCAAAGCTAGCCTTGGACACCCCATCCGCCTTGGCTGCCGCGCTCTGGATGCGTGCGGCAGCAGCCTGGGTCATCGGGGCGGCCGGAGCCTTGGGAGCGAGAGTTTTAGTCGTCATTGTCATTCCTTTCGAGTAGGATAGTGCCAAGTCGGCACACCGTCATCTTGAGGAAAATGCCTTCTGGGCGCACGACACGGGACCGAAGGAATTTTTATTTTTCTGCGGATAGAAAGATGATTCGAAATTATTGACCACTTCCAATCGAGGGGAATGTACTGTCGGCGCAACAATTCGCATTACGTGCCGCTTATGCCTCCCGTGACGATATGAGCAATACGGCGGTCCCTCAGATCCTGTCCGGCGTCCTGGGCCGCTACCGTGATCGTTTGCTGGCGGCCGCCGCCAGCATTTGACGCCAATGGATCAACAATTGAAGGAGCGTCCGCAATCTGCTGAGATTTCGGAGCCACGAAAACGGGTGGCGCACTAATGCTAGCGACCACCGGAGCGGCTGGGGGTGCAACCAGCGCAAGGGGAGTTACAGCCGCAATAGACGCCTGTCCTTCCCGCGCATCAGCAGCAAATTTTTCGCCACGCCGCATCACCTGCCCCATGCGCCCGTAAGCATCGGCGGCGGTAACACCGCCATCCCCGTACAGACTCTTATTCCCGGAAATCACTCGCTCTACTCTAGCTCGCTCCTTGTCCGACTTAGTGCCTTGCAGCAGCGCATCGCGCACTGATATTGACGGGTCTTTCCTCATGCTCGTGAGCAGGTTTTTTGCGTCCTTGTCGCCTAAATTGTGGAAGGCATAGACGTTGGCATCGTCATCCTTGCCGCCATACGCCCGGCCCTTCTCGATGTTGTCCCGAGTAAATTCGGCGAGCATGCCCGCCTGCACTGTCTTATCGTCACGGAATTTGGCAGCCTGATCCTTTGTCAGCTTCCCGGCGCCTTCGACGCCATACTTCGCACCATACTTGTTGATCATGTCCGTCCAGGTGCCATCAATGAACTGGCCATAGCCATGCGCCGATGAAATCTTGGTGCCGTCCTTTTTGATCGGGGCAGCGCTAGCGTTGAACCCACTCTCAAAGTTGGCGATCTTGGCAACCGTCCCGGCATCGACGCCGGCCTTATCGGATGCGCCGAGCAGGTATTGCCTAGCATCATTCCAGCGGTCGCCGATCTTCCCACCGACAACCTTTGCACCCTGATAGGCGGCAACGACCCCTTTGCCGACGGTTGTGTTCTCGCCAAGGTATTCAGCGCCAGCCTTGGCTCCCTCAGCCACTTTTGTGCCGACCTTGACGGCCTTTTCCTTGACTGCCTGTGCAACTTCCCTGCCCTTTTCGACTGCCTTGGTGGCGACCTCGACAGCCTTTTCTTTTGCCGCTGCTGCCGCCGCGCTGGCTGCTTCCGCCGTCTTCTTGGCGGCATCCTCTGCGGCTTCGATAGCCGTGCGGATGAGGGGAATGGATTTCAGTC
>JAVBXO010000116.1 GCA_030824535.1 Azonexus sp.
GAAAAAAGAAAGCCAAGCGAGGAAGTTCGGCTTCGTATTGCGTGATGTCGTTGGCCACTTCGCTGGAGGAGCGCCCGTAAACGTCCATGCCCAACCCCCTGGATGCCTCAAGTTGCAGCGCCGTTTCGCGCTCGACATAAAGCAAGAACAGAGGCTTGATTACTGCCCATTCGGAATTGCTGACGGAAGTATCGCCAGAAAGCTCTGGGGCTACTTCCACGCTTTCGTGAGCCAACAACTTCGCATAGCCGGCGTATTGCCGAGTTGCTGCAATGGCCAGCGCAAGAACAGAAGGCCCGTCCAGCAGATTGCCGGCCGGACGCTCATTGTTTTCGAAGTTTTCAGCGAGTGCTGAGAGCGTTGCCATTACCGGTAATTGCCTGAATTTCCGGGAATGACCTCTCCGAAAAAATGATAGAACATCGTCCCCGAGAAAATCAGGATCTGCGAACGGTTCTCCCAGTCACGATCTGGGGCATCAAGTTGGATGAAGCAATCCACGATGCGCTTGGCTCTCAAGAACTTCTGCGGCGTTCCCTCGTAGACCTTGGCGTTGAACGTGCCGCCCTTGGTGATCAGATCGATCATCATGTTGTCGATGTTGCCAGCGACGGTTTCCATCATGGAGACCTGACCTTGCTGGGCAAATTCGACCTGTTGCGGCTGGAACATTTTGCCGCCCAGCGGGGAATACGACTCGATTTCCCCAGCCGGCGACAGCTCTGGCCACGGCGCCTGCTTGCACAAAAGGTAGTTTTGCTCGAACCCCTCGATCTCAAGGGTGAAGTCACTGGAAACAACCTTGGCCCCCATCGCCCTGGTTGAATCGTAAAAGCCTTTCATGTAGGCGGGAATAGAGACAGTCACGGTACATCCTTTCGATAGATGAGTTGCTATCTGGGAATGTATTGCACAGATGCTGCCTCAATCCGCGCGTTTTCCGTGCTTTCCTGGCAGGATTTGACAGCTGCCTCAAGCTCAGTTTCGTAACCTTGTCGCTGGTTTCGCTCGGCACGCAGGGCTTTCATTTGCTCCCAGATTCCTAAACCGATAGGGAGCTGTTCGACAGCGAATGCAGGTCGATTAGGAATCGCCACTTTGCAAGGGATTGGAATCGGAACAAGAACCTCTTGAACTCTTGGGGCAGTAGATACGCAACTTGGCAGCACCAGGGCCATCACGGCGGCAATTGCAATCGTCCGCATGCTCACTTCCCTCTCTCTTCTCTCAGTTCGATATCAAACGCTTCACGTGCAGCGGCGCATTCATCGGAACCGAGCGGCACCATGAGCCTCATGATGCCTGTCGCTTTACCCTCGAAAAGTGCTGACTCGGCCTTGGCCTTGGTTGCCATAACCTCTGCCAGGTGCTGACGCTTGGCAGCATCGGTTCGGAGTTTATTGATGCCCTCATTCTGGCGCTGAGAGGTGCTGGCCAAAATCTTGTAAGCCGTCTCAAACTCGACTGCCCGATCCTCGGCTTCCTTTGCCCGCGCGGTCAGCGTCTCAACTTTTGGCTGGTAATAGGCTTGCGTAGCTTTGTGGCCAGCCCATGCACAGGTGCTAGCGAAGATAGCTGCTGCTGCCAGCCACAGCAGCCAACGGTAAGGCGATGGGATAAGTGTATTTACGATGCTCATATCAGCCATTCCCCATGCACTGCCGATACTCTTCCTGTCGGCGCTTCGCCAATCCGCCGCAGAGCCGTGCATTCTCAAGTGCTGCGCAATTCTTCCCTTGAAAATACGTCCATCGCAGGATTTCTCCGCATGCCCCCTGGTAGTCACCGGTATTGAGTTTTTTAACTATTGCTGACCTGCAGAACGCGGTGGAGCCGACGTTGTAGGAAAAACTGACAAAGGCGTCGTATTCGTATTGGTTAAGCGGCACAGTGACGCACTGCTTCAGCGCGCCTTCGAACTTCTGCAGGTCAGTCAGGGAGCGCGAAAGGGCCTTGGGTGGCGTGATCGTGTCGCCCATCTTGACGCCGACCGTGGTGCCGAAACCAATGGTTGGCACATCCCCCTTCACAGGAATTACCGCGTGCTCGCTGTAACCTTCATGCATGACGATGCCCACTAGGGCAGTAGCGGAAAGCGTCAATGCTGCAAGCGTATTTCGTGGTCGACTGTTCATTGATTCATCCTCGGCTGAGATATGACGCGAGCCAAGGCCGCGCCAACGACTGCGACAAATGAAAGGGTGGCAAAAAGGCTACGTGGCAGCACATCGATAAACATCGGGAGAACAACCTCAGCCCCGGACAAAAGTGCGGCGATGATGGATAGACGAAAGCTCCACGCGCGGCGTGCGATCCTCTTCCAATCGGGCAGAAGTTCCATTAGTGACCACCGCTAATCTTGGCGACGATGCCGGCCCAGACGGCGGCCGCCAGCGCCGCAGCAGCAACGCCAAAAAAAGCCAGCATTCCATGGTCAGCAACCTTGCGTAAGCGACGGCCAAAGCGAAGGTCTTCCCGAAATTCTTCGACACTCTCAGGGCGGTCAATATCGACGCCGAGGATGGCAAAGACTTTCTTGACAGCGGAGTCAGCAGCATCCTCTGACGCCTGCTCCGCATGATGGCAAAGCCCTCTTTCGGCATCACATGTCGCCATGCGTCTCATGGGTTTTTCAGACATTACCGAGCCCTCCCTAACGCCTTGGCTACGTTCCCACACGCGCGAATCACGCCATTCAAGCGGTTCACGACAGCTGCCTGTGTTTTCAACTCGGACTCCCTTCCCTTTTTCCAGTCTTCGAACGGCTTGCCATCGAAAAACCGTCTTGCCGCGCTGGCAGTCGTTGCCAACGCCTCGTTCAGTGATGTGTGGGAATATAGAGTCAGGTTAGAGGCCAGATTCGCCAGGTTTTCCGACCAGGTCGCGCGCCATTCGGGTGAGGCAGGTATGGGCCGGAAATCGGGCTGGCGGCAAGTCACTTGCAGCCCCTCCTTTCGGCATTGCCACGATGCCATCCTGGGAAAACTCGATCCTGAAAAGGTGGTGTAGCTTGTCGCGACCAGCGAGATACTGGGTAATCAGGGCGGCAAAATCGCTCTCGGGGAAACCCGCCATGATGCGCATGCGGTCGACGATGAACTCGTCAAAAGCACCTTCGCCATCCAAAGCGTCCGGCACGCTCTCGCCAGCGCGCACCAGCTGGCAGGCCATGCCCCCTAGCAACCAGTGCAGGCGGCCGGCAATCCCTTCAACCTCTCCGGTCAGCCGCTCGATGGATTCGGCCATGGCCCCGGTTAGATGGCGGATATGCCACGAATCACCACCCACTGCCCCGATCTCGACCAGGGAGTCAGATGCCCGAATGTCGGAAGCGCCGTCGAGATAGCTGGAATAGCGGCCATCGCCCACGGAAAAATCAGGCCCTTCGTCGGAGGTTGAAGCCAGGTAATGGCAAATCCCCAACATCCGTTCTTGAACCGTCCATTGGGCGGGATCGTCGACCCCCTTTGCAGTTTCAACCGCCCGACGAAGGAAAGCTGTACATGAAGCCTCCTCAAGATGGGCCGGCATGCCGGCGATGGCAATTGATTCGCCGATGGAAAGCTCGCGCAACTGCACCGTCAGGCGTCGCGTCCGGAGCGGGGGGAAATGAATCATGCTGCTCTCCTAGAGCGAAACCGCTTTTGCCCAGTCCTTCCGGTCCAAGGCTGTCAGCGTACAGAGCGTAAGAGGGATGGCCAGCTCGACGTATCGCCCATTCTTGTCAACGGGGGACGACATTGGCTGCCCAATGGACTCGATAACTAGCGGCGAGTAGATACGGCCCTTGTACTTCATGGCGATGCAGACAGGGGCTCGGGAGGGCATCAGCGCCTCGATGTATCCCATATCCCCTTTGGATGTCTGAGCGGCACGTGCCAGGATGGAGCCATCCTTGGATAGCTCCACCGGCAAAGCCCACTCCATCAGTTTGTTGAAGGGTTCCTCGACCTCGGTGGCCGGATCACGCCAAGCGCGGAACAATGCCGTCACCTGAATTTTGACTGGTGGCATGCCGTTGAAGACCTGGGTCGAGTTGAGCTTGGTAATGCCGGTGCGGCCTTCAAACTGCCGAAGGAAGTCATTCGATTTTTGCTGTGCAGTCGCTCCCCCTTCGTCGCCTTTAGTCTTTCCGAAGAGTGAGTCGATGATGGGCTGCAGTGCCCCCGACTGCAGCATGGCCATCAGTGCCGGCGCCTTCGACTCTGGCCCAGCCTGTTCAAATGGGCTTTGCCAATTCAGGGCGATTTCCATGCTCGCCTCGGTGAGCGGTGCAAATACCGTCTTGGGGTCGGTTTTATTAGTCACCTCCCCCCAGGCATCTCCAATCTTGCCCACCTCGTAGAAGCTGGCAATCAGGTGCGGCGACAGGCCATCCCACAACGAGGACAAGGCGTTTTTATCAAGGCTTGGTGGTGTCATCATGGCAAAAAAAGGCGCTACCGCGAAGCAGCGCCAAAACCCCAGTCAAGGAGGAGACAACGATTACAGGCCCATCTTCCGGCGCTGGCGCATGGACTTCATTCGGCGCATCATTGCCGCCGCCGAGTGACTTTTCATGCGAGCCTTGCGAATGGCCAGCTTTTGCTTTGCGGAGAGGCGAACGGTGCCGGAAATGCGCTTGCGGATGCGCACCTTTTTGCCGCCGCGCACGGCCACCTTCATCTTGTAGACCGCATCAAGGGCGGGCTCCTGATCGGACTCGCTGAAAACAAAGTTGTCGATTTCGGCACTGGCCTCGTCCTCGCCTTCCGGGAGTACCGAAGCTACCAAGTCACGCACGCGGTCAGCCGTTTCGCTATCCCAGTCGTTCAGCAAGGCGCCAGCATCCTCTTCGGATACTCCGCAGCTAACCAAGTAGTCCCAGGCCGCATTCACTGCGACGTCCAGAACCCCCTGTTCATCCTCGGTGATTTCACCATCCTTGTTGGCATCGGCGATACCGACAAGGAGCGCCATCAGGCGATCCGCATGGCTTTCACCGTCATCCAGATCGTCGGTTTCCGCCCACTGCTGGATGGCAGCGACTGCGGCCATGGAAATATCTGCAATGGTGAAATCCTCGGCACCGGCTACGAGTGAATCGCTCCCCGCCGAATCAAAGGTCTTTTTTTCAGGCGCTGCCGGCGGCTTCATCGCACCACGCAGCATTTGGGTCATGCTCATCTTTCTGTCCTTTCCCTGTTCAGGAATTAGCGAGTCAGCGTCTGGGTGACGAAGGTCTGGCGGTTGGTGCCGTCGTAACGCAGCCAATAGGAAACATCCATGCGCTCATACGGATGCACTTCGTTCGGACGTACATCGAACATCCAAGCCTTGCCCCCCATTTCAGGGGCATCTGAAGGCACCAGCCACTTCGCCGAATCGGCCCCTTCGAACAAGCGGGTCAGGAAGTCCTTGGTGCGTTTCACCGAAGCCTCCATCGGCAACTGCAGTGCATCCTTGGCAGCCCGCGTCACGGCGTCGTCAATGCTGGTCGACATGTCAGCCACAGCAATCAGCTTTTTCAGGCTGGATTCAACCTGCGCACAAGTCAGGGAGTCGCGGAAGACATAGCGACCGCCACCCGTATAGCTCTCGTACATCACCGGGTTGATCTTGGCCTTGGCCAGGGCATTGAGCTCCTGATCACGAGGCGTGTAAGCCTGGGTGATGCGAGTACGGGTAATCGGCCACTCGCGGCCGGCAATCACGTAGTTCTTCGGAGCGAACCCCTTGGCATTGGTCTGCGCATTGCGCCCGCAGGCGTAGGCAATGTTCAAGGTCGCAGAGCCGAAGTAGCCCTTGGGATTGATACCCGTCGGATCGTCGGACTTGAGCGGCGTCCAGAAAGCATGCAGCAGGTGAGCAGCCGGGCTGGCGCCCATGTTCAGCTGCTCAAGGAAGGCAATTGCCGCCTCAGGATCAAGGTTGCCCGGAATGTCGAAGCGAAGCTGACGGTTGGTATCGAAGGCAAGCTGCGCCAACTGGGCCAGCAATGCCGGCGACTGTGTGCCGCCCGACGAAATGTAGGCGTAGTCGAATGGGGCATATTGCAGCTTTTCGCGAGCAGCCATGTAATCAGCCGTGCTGTATCCCGTTCCACCTTCGTCGAAGCAATGCATGACGTAGGATTTCGCCCACTTCTCACGCCCATTTTCATCGTACCCGTAGGCATTGGAGACAGGATCGATGAACGCTCCGCCTCCCTCACCGATGCTGCCGACTCTGATTTCAACGGAATCGGTCTGCGCTAGGGCAACATCCGGGAGATAAGCAGAATTGCCGTAATCGTCTTTGGCATCGACGTTGAAGGAGCCGTAGAACTCATGCAGCAGCACGCCATCCTTGTCGAGAATGCGCAGGGTAATCCGCTCGTTCGCATAAGCGACACTACCGGATTTTTTCTCATCAGCCCGGCACTCCAGGACGATCCCGTCGTTGAAGCAATCGAGATGCTTTACGGCGAATAGATATTCACCGTCCGGCTCAAGATCCGAAACATTAAAAGCAAGATCCATGACTTCGGGCATAACCGACACCACCGCCCAGCTGATGACGGCATCGGGCGTGACCAAGCGCTGGGTAACGCACTCGTAGGCTCCCTTGTTCAAGGCCTCGACAACATGCACCCAGGCTTCATTCAGCGCCGAGAGGCGGATTTGCTCTCCCTTCCCGATTTTTTTGAACACATTCCCGCGATCAACCTTGAACGGTTTGTCGATACGGCCTCGAGTGGAGCGCATCATGATGGCGAAGGCCTGGTCGGCATTGCCGACGGTCGGGATCTCGGAGTTGTCGCGTAGCGGGTTCAACTGCACACCGGATTCGGCGCCGAGTTGTCTCACAAAAGCAGTGGTCATCGTCCTTACCCCTGATCTTTCGCAGCGGTTTGAGCCTTGGTGCCCTTGCCTTTGGGTTGCTCGGCAACGGGCACTTCTTCGATGACCAAGGCAGACGGGTAGCGATTCAGCTCAGCAATCTGCACAACGCTCGAGGCCAAGCGCTGCAGTTTGTCGTGACTGTCGACCAACACCACCGCTTGGCAGCCCTTGTCGCTAGCGCAGTGACGCAGAAAAAGCCCGTCGACCTCGGGAAACGAAACATCGCGCGGCATGAGGTTCGTCACCTGCACCTTGAGCGGATACTTGGCCTCGGCAAACACCTGGGCCACCAGCGTTTTGGCCTCCTTCCCGGTCAGGGAAGGAGCGCCCAATTCGACTTTACGGGTCGTCATTGATTGCTCCCTATCCATTACTTCAGGTTGGTGATGTTGATCAGCGCGCAACCCAGCGAGGACGGGGCATGCGGATTGACCGACGTGAAGTTACGGGAGTAAAACGCAGCCCCCTGATTCAGATCACGGCCAACAGCCAGCGGCACCACGGTCGGCGGCACGGCATCGCCCAGGACGAACGGGTTTCGAGTTACATCTGTTGCACGGCCAACGCACAACACCTGTGCGCCCGTATCACTTTCGTTAACGCCCTTCGGGGTGTAATAGACCTCGTAGCGGCCCAGCAATCGACCGATACGGTAAATCCCCGGACGCTCGGGCGTACCCGAGGGCTCGAAGACTTCGCGCGGCAACGCTTGCCATTGCGCGGCAAGCTTTTTGCCGACGTAAAGGTGAGTAATGCCGTGATTCATGGTATCCAGGGCCATTTGCTGCGAAGCGGCCGCGAGGATGTGCCCGAAATCCAGCCAGAGCATCGCGCGGTTCATCTGCGGCGAGCGCGCAGCCCACTCGAAGTCGTAGTCGACCTGGTTGTTAGCTGCAAGACGGCGGGCCTTGGCCAGCACCTCGTAATGGCGTTCATTGGCGAACTGCGCTTGAATCGCAATCACGGCCTCGGCGTACGGATCAAGCCCCAATTCGTTGGCCATCTGAGTACGGCTATCGATGGTCGCAAACGTGACCACACGCCAGGGCTTGGCATGCAGCTTGTAGGTGGTCACTGCGGTGATGATCGAAGGCGTCAGGTCCGGATCGCGCTCGTAGTCGATGAAGCCTTCCACCACTACCGGAACGGTCGAGGCAAGCTTCGGCGTCGTCGTCAGTGCGTATTCGCCATTGTCAGTGTTGATGGCACCACCGATCAGGTAATTCGCACCGCCAATGGAAACCGAGCCGGACACCGGGGAATTACCACTGCCCGTCGAGTCCACTTCACGAGCAGCCAAGATCCCGTTAACGTAAATCAGCGTCCGGCCACGCAACAGTTTGACGCCAGGCGCGGCGGGATCACAAGTTTCGTCGGACGACTGAATGGTACTCAGCTTGCCCGTCACAGCCCCATCGGCAGCTGCTGGCATCGACATGTTGATGCGCGACGAAGAAATATAGGTGTCGCCAGACAGGGAGCCATCCATCAGCGCGCCCTGGGCATAACGACCGTAGGTGCTACCGGCGTTATGGCTCATGATCGCGAGAATAGCCTCGTTGGAGCCAATGTCCGCAGGCAGGTAGTGGGCAAACGGAATCGCCTCGCCCATCGCAGAGAGAATGGCCACGATGGCACGGTTCGGCTGCAATGCCAGAGCGTCGTGGTGGTTGGAGGTAGCCGAGTCCAGCTTGAAGCGACTGCGGGCACCGTCGGTCGTGGCGAAAGCTGCGTGAAGCGCCTGTTGAATCAGATCCGCAGGCGGTTCCATCGCATGTTGCGACTCATAAGCGGCTACACCATCGAGGATCGCGCGGGTAACACGAACGCCATCTTCGCCAGCCTCATCAAGGACTGCCTGCAGCTGCTCGGGTACCTTGATCCCGGTATTCTGGTTAATGGCAGTTGCCATGAAATCATTCGCGGCAGCGGAGTCGAAGGTGCCGCCTTTGGTCGCAGCTTCCTTCAGGCCGTTGACGAACTTGCCCGCACCAGCAGTTTCCTGATCGGCGTATTCATGATTGATGCGCTTGGTCATATAGAACCTTTCTGAAAATCAAACACAAGATTTATTCCTCGCCCGCATAACCGAGCGCATCGGAAAACCGACTTGTGAGTATTCTGAAAGGGTCAAAAACCGCCTTTTAGGGGCGTTTTCCGGGTTTGCTATCCGGCGGGGATGTGAAGGTCGTCCCGGCGATTGGTGATGTAGCGCGTTGCGTAGGGCGGAATGTTCACCATGGCCTCGATATCCACGATTTCGAACGCCAGTTTCGCCGGCGCCGGCCCGCTGCCGAGCAGCAGATAGATGACGTCACC
>JAVBXO010000293.1 GCA_030824535.1 Azonexus sp.
CCCACCGGATTCATCATGACCTACAAAGTCTTTGTCGACGGCCAGGAAGGCACCACCGGCCTGCAAATCAACGAATACCTCGCCAAGCGCAGCGACGTCACGCTGCTCAAGATCGATGCCGACAAGCGCAAGGATCTGGCCGAACGCAAGCGCCTGATCAACGAATCCGACATCACCTTCCTGTGCCTGCCCGATGACGCAGCCAAGGAATCCGTGAGCCTGGTCGATAACCCGAATACCTGCATCATCGACGCCTCGACCGCACATCGCGTCAATCCGGCCTGGACCTTTGGCTTGCCGGAACTGGCCAAGGATCAGCGCGAAAAAATCCGCGCCGCCAAGCGCATCGCCAACCCCGGCTGCCATGCCACCGCCTTCATCCTGGCGCTCCGCCCGCTCGTCGAAGCCGGCCTGCTGCCGGCCGCGACGCAGATCGCCGCCCATTCCATCACCGGCTATTCCGGTGGCGGCAAATCGATGATCGCCCAGTACCAGAGCCCGGCGCGCATCGACGCCCCGCGCCCCTATGCGCTGACGCTGGCGCACAAGCATCTGCCGGAAATGCAGGCCTACACCGGGTTGACCATAGCACCGATCTTCCAGCCCATCGTCGGCCCCTTCTACAAGGGCCTGGCCGTCACCACCTACCTGCAGCCGCAACAATTCACCCGCGCCGCCAGCCCGGAAGACGTGCAGAAAATCATTGCCGATTACTACGCCGGCGAACCTTTCATCAATGTCCTGCCGGTTGATCTGGCGGCGACAACCGATGGCGGCTTCTACAACGTCGAAGCCAACAACGACACCAACCGCGTCGACATCGCCGTTTTCGGCAACGCCGAACGCATGATCTTGATCGCCCGCCTCGACAACCTCGGCAAGGGCGCATCCGGCGCTGCCGTACAGGCCATGAACGTGCATCTCGGCGTCGAGGAAAGCCTCGGCCTAGTCTGATCCACGCAGCACCCTGCCCCAAAACAAAACCCGCCGATTGGCGGGTTTTGTTTTTTCAGACGGGCAATTCCGCCAAGCGCTCGCAGGCCGCAAGATAGTCCGGGTCATCCAGCGCCAGGGCCGGCCTGGTCGGCAAGAGTTTCATCAGGCGCCCGGTGCGCAGCGGATCAATGTCCGGCCGCCAGTGCTCGAGCACCTGCGCCACCGCATCCGGCGCGTTGCACACCAGCAACATGTCACAACCGGCAGCGTAGGCGGTTTCCACCCGCGCCAGCATGTCGCCAACCACGCCAGCACCAGCCATCGACAAATCATCGGTAAACACCACGCCGTCGAAGTTCAGCTCATCGCGCAAATGACTAAGCCATTTGTTCGAGAAAACGGCGGTATGGCAGTCAACGCACTGGTAAATCACATGCGCCGCCATGACCCCGTCGAGCGCCAGGCGACGATAAGGCAGGAGATCGTCCTGCATCGCCGCCAGCGGGCGGTCATCAATCGGCAGTTCGACGTGTGAATCCGGGACGACATAGCCGTGCCCCGGAAAATGCTTACCGCAATTGCCCATACCGCCGGCACGCAGGCCTTCGCCCAGCGCAGCGGCCAGGGCGATGACGACTTCCGGATCGCGGGCAAAGGCACGATCACCGATTACCCGCGACGGGCCGTAATCGAGATCAAGCACCGGTGTGAAGGAATAATCGACGCCATGCGCCCGCAATTCAGTCGCCAACACCAGACCGACATCGCGCGCCAGCCCCAGACCGGCCGCAGGATCCTGCGCATACGCCTGCCCCAGCAGCCGCATCGCCGGCAAGCGGGTGAAACCGCTGCGGAAGCGTTGCACCCGTCCGCCTTCATGATCGACAGCGATCAACAAGACTGGCGAGCGCAAGGCGTGGATTTCTGCGGTCAACGCCGCCAACTGAGCACAATTCGCGAAATTGCGCGAAAACAGGATGATGCCGCCGACCAGCGGATGCAATAGCCGCTGGCGATCCAGTTCGCTCAGTTCGGTGCCAGCAACATCGATCATCAGCGGACCGAGAGGTAAGGAAATCATGCACTCTCCAGAATGACGTAGGCGATGGCGTAATCGGCTTCATCGCTCAGCGAAAGATGTACCCGCAGTTGGCGGTTTTCGACCGCTACAGCCAGTTCACCGCAGAATTCGAATTGCGGCTTGCCCAAGGCATCGTGGGTCACCGCCATCGCTGGCAGCACGGCCGGTGGTCGCACGCCCGTGCCGAAGGCTTTGGAAAAAGCCTCTTTGGCAGCGAAACGCTTGGCCAGAAACCGCCCTTTGTCGACGGCCAGCGTGAAATCAGCCAGTTCCTGCGGCGCCAGCAATTTCTCCAGCGCCCGCTCGCCGTGGCGCTCCCACAAACGCTGCAGGCGCGCAACGGCAACGATGTCGGTGCCAATGCCGAAAATCATTCGCCCTGCCTGGCGGCGGCGGTCATCAGCGCCTTCATTTCGCGCACGGCTTCACGCAAGCCGACAAAAACTGCCCGGCTGACGATGGCGTGACCAATGTGCAATTCACGAATCCCGGCCAGCCGTGCAACTGGCTGAACATTGTAGTAATTGAGCGCGTGACCGGCATTGAAACGCATGCCCAGCGAGCGGATGGTCTCTCCGGCCAGACGAATCTTGGCCAGTTCAGCCAACACCGCCGGCGCTTCGGCATCGCGCCCTAGCTGGTAGAAAGCATGGGCATAGGGGCCGGTGTGGATTTCACAAACCTGGGCGCCGATCCGCGCTGCCGCTTCGATCTGCGCCACTTCGGCATCGATGAAGACACTGGTGCTGATACCAGCGGCTGCCAGACGGGCGATGACGTCCTGCAAGCGGGCTTCCTGACCAAGAATATCGAGCCCGCCTTCAGTCGTCACTTCGTGCCGCCCTTCCGGGACCAGCATGGCCATTTCTGGTTTTATCTGGCAGGCAATGCCGACCATTTCATCGGTCGCTGCCATTTCCAGGTTCAGCTTGATCTGCGTCGTTTCCTTGAGCCGGCGGACATCATCATCCTGGATATGCCGGCGATCTTCGCGCAAATGCACGGTAATGCCGTCCGCCCCACCCAAATGGGCTTCCACTGCGCCCCACAAGGGATCGGGTTCGTAAGTACGACGCGCCTGACGGATCGTCGCGATATGGTCAATGTTGACGCCGAGTTCGATCATAATTCCTGTAAGTCCTTGAAAATTTTACGAGTTTCGAGTTCCGTGCCGGCCAGGTAATGGCCAATCAGCGTTCGCATCAGAATCTTGGCCTCCAGCCGCGAACGGGCATCGGAGAAATCTTCGGCATCCAGATCCAGCAGGCTTTTGCCGCGTATCCTCTGCGCCGCTTCCTGCTCACCGGTCAGGCGTACCGGACCTTCCTCGATCCGGTAAGTGTAGAAAGCGTCGGGGATGATTGGCGCACCGTCGCTGTCATGCACCAGGACCAGGCCATAACCCAGTTCCTGCAGCAAGGCCTTTTCAAAACTGCGCAGATTGGCTTCGTGAACCTCGCGACCAGCCTCCTCAGCCAATAGCTTGAGAATCTGGGCATAGCGGGAAAAAAGCCGGGGATGCGCGTCTTCGCGGGGCAAAAGCTGGACCAGCAACTCATTGAGGTAGTAGCCGCAAAACAGGGCTTCGCCCCCCAACAAGGGTTGCCCGCCCTGCCATTCGGCCTTCATCAGCGTCAGGACTTCGCCCTTGCCGGCCCAGCCGATTTCCAGTGGCTGGAAAGCCATCATCAGGCCACGAATTGCCGCCCGTGGCCGCCGCGCGCCGCGTGCCAGCACGGCCATGCGCCCGAAATCGCGACTAAAAACCTCGACAATGAGGCTGGTTTCCCGAAAGGGATAGGTGTGCAACACGTAGGCGGGCTGGCCGTCGACCTTGCTGCGCTGGCTCATGGCTTATTCGTAGCCGAGACTCTTCAGCAGGCGCTCATCGTCGTTCCAGCCCGATTTGACCTTGACCCAGATTTCCAGATAAACCTTGCCGCCGAACAAACGCTCCATGTCCTGACGGGCTTCGCTGGCAATGCGCTTCAGCGATTCGCCGCCCTTGCCGATGACGATGGCCTTGTGACCTTCACGGTCGACGACAATGGCGGCAAAAATTCGCCGCAGCTCACCTTCGACCTCAAATTTCTCGATTTCGACCGCCGTGGCGTAGGGCAATTCGTCACCCAGCAAGCGGAAAACCTTCTCGCGAATGTATTCCGACGCCAAAAATCGCTCGCTCTTGTCGGTCAGGTCATCTTCCGGATACATCAGGCCTTCGTTCGGCAGATGCTTGCGCGCCTCGTTCAGCAACACATCAGTCTGCTTGCCCTTGGCCGCACTGATCGGCACGATGGCCGCGTAGTCGTAGTCAGCGGAGACTTGCGCCAGGAAGGGCATCATCGCTTCCTTGCCCTTCAGTTGGTCCATTTTATTGACCACCAGGATCACCGGCCTGTCCTTAGGCAGCAGGCGTACAACGGCCTGATCCTTGGCGTCGTAACGACCGGCCTCGATGACGAACAACACCAGATCGACGTCACCCAGGGTTTGCGTAACGCCACGATTCATCGCCCGGTTCAGTGCATTCGAATATTTGGTCTGGAAGCCCGGCGTATCGACAAAAACAAACTGCGCATCCTCTTTGGTCAAAATGCCGGTAATCCGGTGACGCGTCGTCTGTGCCTTGCGCGAAACGATGCTGATTTTTTCGCCAACCAGCTTGTTGAGCAGGGTCGACTTGCCGACATTGGGACGACCAACAATGGCGATGTAGCCAGAGCGGATTTCATTCATGAATTCAATTCCTTCAGCGCCTTTTCGGCAGCCACTTGTTCGGCAATACGCCGACTGGCGCCTTCGCCAGTTGTGCGCAGGGCGGGATTTTCAATTTCGCAGGCGACCGAAAACGACTGTTCGTGCGCCGCCCCGCTCGTTGCCAGCAAAACATAACGCGGCAAGGATTTTTTGCGCCCCTGCAACCATTCCTGCAAGCGTGTTTTGGCATCTTTCTGCTGATGCCCTGGGCGCAATTCGTCAAGCAATGGGGCGTAGAGCCGGGCGATGACATCCTGTATCGCCGAAAATCCGCCGTCGAGATAAATAGCGCCAAAAATAGCTTCAAGCGCATCGGCAAGGATAGACGGACGCTGGGCGCCACCGCTTTTCAGCTCGCCCTCACCCAACCTGAGTTGCTGTCCCAGCCCCAACTTCAGTGCCAGTTGATGCAAGGTATCCTGTCTGACCAGATTGGCGCGCAAGCGCGACAAGTCGCCTTCAGGCAGATCGGCAAAGCGCTTGTAGAGCAGTTCGGCAACAATGAAATCAAGGATTCCGTCACCGAGAAATTCAAGACGCTCATTATTCGGCGAGCCAAAACTCCGGTGAGTCAAAGCCGTCCGCAGAAGAGTTGCGTCTTTAAATACGAAAGAAAGTTGCTGGCTAATGGAAATGACGGTCATGCCTTAATCTGCGGAAGTCCCGTGATACTCGATGAGCAGACTAGCATTCCCCAACAAGGGAATTCGTTTTTCATAGCCAAACTCAATCACAATACGTCCATCCCGCTTGGAAATATCCAGTTCATTGGCAACCAGCACCAAGGAATCCGTCACGTAATATTTGTTATACGCCTGACGCAACTCAGCAACCGAAGCCTCTGGTCCTGCCTGCGCAACAACCGCTTTAATCGCCTTTACGGTCTTGTAATAATCGAGATAACTAGGCACTACTCGCATACCAAAGATAGCCACCGCTGCAAGAATCACACCCCAAAACATCAAGCCGGAAAGTGCTACACCGCGCTGTTTTTTCATCACTGTTTCCTTAATTGAAAGCACCGATTCGGGAGAAATCAAATTTCGGCGGCAAAATTGAATCTATATGCAGCCATACAAAAAATGCCTTGCCGACTATATTTCCCTCTGGAACAAAGCCCCAGGCCCGGCTATCACGGCTGTTATCACGATTGTCGCCCATCATGAAGTAATGGCCGGCAGGCACCTTGCAAACTACGCCGCTGGCGTTGTAAGTACAATTTTCACGATACGGGAAATGCGCCGCATCCGGGATGAATGCCGGCGCATCAACATCGTTCAGGATGTGGTGTTCGACCTTACCCATTTTTGCCAGGAACTGTTCGGAATAATACAGGCGCTCCGGATGCAGATAATCGTCAAGCTTTTGCTGAATCACGGGTTCGCCATTAATCGTCAGCTGCTTGTTCTGATAAACGATGGTATCGCCCGGCAAGCCAACAACGCGTTTGATGTAATCCAGCGACGGGTTTTCCGGATAACGGAAAACCATGACGTCGCCACGTTGCGGATCATTCAAACTGATGATTTTCTTGTCTATCACCGGCAGGCGCACACCATAGGTGAACTTATTGACCAGAATAAAATCCCCAACCTGTAGCGTTGGGATCATTGAGCCCGAAGGAATCTTGAATGGCTCGAACAAGAACGAACGCAGTACAAAAACCACCAGGATTACCGGGAAAAACCCTGCCCCCCACTCCACCCAAATTGGCTCGGGACCTCCTGGCATCCGCAATTTCCGGAATTTGGCAACGTCAACCGCATAAAGCACCCCGGTGACGACTAAAAGAACAAAGAGAATCAGAGCAAAGTTCATCGTTCGTAATCTTAGTTATCGACACGCAGCACAGCGAGGAAGGCTTCCTGAGGAATCTCGACACTGCCAACCTGCTTCATGCGCTTCTTGCCAGCCTTCTGCTTTTCCAGAAGCTTCTTCTTGCGGCTAATGTCGCCGCCGTAACATTTGGCCAGCACGTCCTTACGCATTGCCTTGACATTTTCCCGGGAGATAATATGCGAACCGATCGCCGCCTGAATGGCAACGTCGTACATCTGCCGGGGAATCAGTTCGCGCATCTTGGAGGCCAGTTCACGACCACGATATTGCGCATTCGAGCGATGCACAATCAGCGAAAGGGCATCAACCTTTTCGCCATTGATCAGGATGTCGAGCTTGACCACGTCGGCGATGCGATATTCCTTGAAATCGTAGTCCAGCGAGGCGTAACCCTTGGAGCAGGACTTCAGCTTGTCGAAAAAGTCCATGACCACTTCGGCCATCGGCATTTCATAAACCAGCTTGACCTGACGCCCGTGGTAATGCATGTCCACCTGATTGCCACGCTTCTGATTACACAGGGTGATGACGTTACCGAGATAATCCTGGGGAACAAAAATCGTCGCCGTGATGATCGGCTCGCGCACTTCCTCGGTCTTGCTGATATCCGGCAACTTGGCCGGGTTTTCAACCTGGACGACGCTACCGTCACGCAGAACGACCTCGTACACAACAGTCGGCGCCGTGGTAATCAGATCCTGGTCAAACTCGCGCTCCAGACGCTCCTGGACGATTTCCATATGCAACAAACCGAGGAAGCCGCAACGGAAACCGAAACCCAGTGCCTGTGATACTTCGGGCTCGTACTGCAGCGAAGC
Source organism: Azonexus sp. (assembly GCA_030824535.1). Classification (GTDB taxonomy): domain Bacteria; phylum Pseudomonadota; class Gammaproteobacteria; order Burkholderiales; family Rhodocyclaceae; genus Azonexus. The sequence goes on from JAVBXO010000293.1 coordinate 7,435, forward strand.
ATCGTTGAGCTTGAGTTTTTCCAATGATTCGCGCAGGGAGTCGTACTGATTGGACTCGACCGGATAAAGGCCAGCAAACACCTGCGGCTTGATTTCCTTGAAGCCCGCCAAGGCTTCCGATGCCTTGCGATCAGCATGGGTGATCGTATCGCCGACCTTGGCTGCCTTGAGTTCCTTGATGCCGGCAATCACGAAACCGACCTCGCCAGCGCGCAGGACATCACGTGCCAGGGATTTCGGGGTGAACACACCCACCTGTTCACACAACTGGTGCGAACCGCTGGCCATGAAGAACAGCTTGTCCTTGGAACGGATCTCGCCATCGACAACGCGCACCAGCATCACCACGCCGACGTAGTTGTCGAACCACGAATCGATGATCAGCGCCTTCAGCGGCGCCTTCGGATCGCCCTTTGGCGGCGGGATACGAACGATCAGCGACTCAAGAATATCCTCGACACCCAGCCCCGTTTTGGCCGATGCGTGAACGGCTTCCGATGCATCAATCCCGATAACGTCCTCGATTTCCTGCTTGGCGTTTTCCGGATCTGCGGAAGGCAGGTCAATCTTGTTCAACACCGGGACAACCTCGACATTGAGTTCGAGTGCCGTATAGCAATTAGCCACCGTTTGCGCTTCTACCCCTTGGGAAGCGTCAACCACCAGCAATGCGCCTTCGCAAGCGGACAGCGAGCGGGAAACCTCGTAGGAGAAATCCACGTGTCCCGGCGTGTCGATCAGGTTCAGGTTATAAACCTTGCCGTCACGTGCCTTGTACTGCAGCGCAGCGGTTTGCGCCTTGATGGTAATGCCACGCTCGCGCTCGATATCCATCGAGTCGAGCACCTGGGCTTCCATTTCCCGGTCGGACAAGCCGCCGCAGAGGTGAATGATGCGATCAGCCAGGGTCGATTTACCGTGGTCGATATGGGCAATGATGGAGAAATTTCGGATGTGATCCATGCAGCTAGTAAAAAAGGGCGCTTTTCCAGCGCCCTTCCCTGTTCAGAAGACCCTGAATTTTAGCGGATTCGAGCCAAATATTCACGGGTTTTGGCTTCATCGAGAAAGTAGTGGCAAAGCTCTGTTTCACCATGCAGCAATACTGGAACCAGTTCGTCGTAACGCGCCTCAAGCAGAGGATCGGCATCGACATCCACAACCTTAAGGCCAACCGAGAACTCCTCCAGCAACGGTCGGACAGCCGCCTCCATGTCGTGACAAAGATGGCAGTAGCCACGACTGATCAGCGTTAACTCAACCATTGAAGCCCTTGATGGTAATAAAAGTCTGCATTTCACCGCGACGAACCAGCAAGGTGACATTGCTCCCTTTATCAAACTGAGCAAGCAGCTTGTTAAATTGCTCAACGCTTTTAAGTTCTGTCGTCGCCCCCTTGGCAATGAGAGCAATGAGGATGTCGCCAGTGCGCAACTCTGTCCGTACAGTCGCTGCCCGTATTTCTTCGACCACCAGTCCGGAGCTCACCTTGAGCTCGCGCTTTTGCTCGCTCGTCAGCTCACCGAGCACCAATCCAAAGCGGTTAGCGAGCGGCTCTGACAGCTTGCCCCCCTTGGCCAAACGATTAGCGCCAAGCTTGTCCTCGGCCATTTCGCCAACCACCACCACCAGATCACGCGTATTGCCACCACGCCGCCAAACCTGCAGTGGCGCTTGCGTACCCGG
>JAVBXO010000184.1 GCA_030824535.1 Azonexus sp.
ATCCAGATTGCCGACCGCTTCTGCACCGGCTCGTCGATCATGCCGCAGAAGAAGAACCCGGACGTGCCGGAACTGGCGCGCGGCAAGACCGGCCGCGTCTATGGCCAGCTGATGAGCCTCTTGACCCTGATGAAGTCGCAGCCGCTGGCCTACAACAAGGACAATCAGGAAGACAAGGAACCGCTGTTCGACGCCGTCGATACCGTCACCGACACCCTGCGCATCTTCGCCGACATGGCCGGTGGCATCACCGTCCGTGCCGACAACATGAAGGCCGCGCTGACCCAGGGCTTCGCCACCGCCACCGACCTCGCCGACTACCTGGTCAAGAAGGGCCTGCCCTTCCGCGATGCGCACGAAGCCGTCGGCCATGCCGTCAAGGCCGCCGAAGCCAAGGGCGTCGATCTGCCGCAGCTGACGCTCGACGAAATCCGCGCCTTCTGCCCGCAAGTGGAAAACGACGTTTTTGCGGTGTTGACCGTAGAAGGCTCGCTGGCCAGCCGCAATCACATCGGCGGCACGGCGCCGGCCCAGGTCAGGGCGGCCATCGCCCGCGCCCGTGGCCGTCTGTAAGCGATGAAAAAAAGGCTCGGCAAATACGAACTGGTCAAAAAAATTGGTGAGGGCGCGACCAGCACGGTCTATCTCGCCAACGACCCTTTTGCCGGGCGTCAGGTCGCGATCAAGGTCGCGACCGCTGGCCTGCTCAGCGACCCGGCCAAAGGCAAGCGCTATGCCCACCTCTTCCTCAATGAAGCGGCGCTGGTCGGCAAGCTGAAGCATCCGCACATTGTCCAGATCTACGATGCGGTGGTCACCGAAGATCTGAGCTACATCGTCATGGAATACATCCCCGGCGAAACCCTGGATCAGCACACCACACCCGCCACGCTGTTGCCGATTGACCGGGTCGTCGAACTGATCTTCAAGGCCACGCTGGCGCTGAACTTTGCCCAACGTGCCGGAATCACCCACCGCGACATCAAACCCGCCAACCTGCTCCTCAGTGGCGAGCACGATCTCAAGCTGACCGATTTCGGCGCGGCGCTGGACGCCAACGCCCAGGACCTGACCCAGGTTCGCGGCGTCGGCTCACCGCCCTACATGTCACCCGAACAACTCAGCGAACACGACCTCGATCACCGCACCGATATTTATTCGCTGGGCGTCGTCATGTTCCAGCTCCTCACCGGCAAGCTGCCCTTCTTCGCCGAAAACACTTTCAAAACCATTTATCGCATCCTCAACGACGAAACCCCACTGATCTCCAGTCTTCGGCCGGGGCTCGCGCTGAGCTTTGACCGGATCGCCGCACGGGCCATGGCCAAGGACAGGGACGCGCGTTACCAGACCTGGGATGCGTTTGCCCAGGATCTCGTCACACTCGCCCAAGGCCTGGAACTCCCGCGACAACGTGCGAACGAATTTGCCGATACACGCAAATTCACCGCCTTGCGCGCCATGCCATTTTTCGGCGAATTTTCCGACGTCGAAATCTGGGAAGTCATCCGTTTCGCCGAATGGCGCCGGATCCCGGCGGGAACAATCATCATGCGCGACGGGGATACCGGCAACTTCTTCTGTTTTCTGGCCCAGGGCCAACTCGCCGTCAGCAAGCACGGGCAAGCCCTGCGCACACTCGCTACCGGGGACTGCTTCGGTGAAATGGCCGTGATCCGTCGCCAGTCCAGCCTGCGCAGCGCCGACATCATTGCCAGCATGCAATCAGACATCGTCTGCATACGCAGCGAATCCCTGCACCGTGCCTCTGAAAGCTGCCGCATGCGCTTTTACCAGGGATTCATGGAAACCCTCGCCAATCGGCTCATGCTTGCTGATCAACGGATCATTAATAGCTCATCTTGAAGCCAGGTGCTTGCAATCAGTATATTAGATATTTATTATATTGATGTTTATCGATTTTTGCCTTACCCCACAAAATCGCAAGCCTCAAAAAACCACTTCAAGGAAGAACAGCATGTACACCACCGTTGTCGACAACACGCCGCTAATCAAGGTGCAAAGCGGGAAACATGAAAGCAGCTACGCGCTTGATGGCAGCCTGATGAACCCGCTGGAAGCCTTCTACGCCTCGCTAGCCGCCTGCGCAGCGGTGTTTGCCAAAAAAGCCTGCAAGCCGCTGGGAATCAAGGCTGCTGGTATAGAAATCAACTGCAAACCCTTTGCCGGTGCAGCTGGGCCCCTGAGTCTGGGCAAGTTCAAAACCGAAGTGCGCTTCCCGGAAGGCTTCAGCACCGAGCACAAGGCAGCCATTCTGGACAGCATCACGCATTGTGCGGTCAAGGAAATCGTCATGCTCGGCAGCGAAATCGAGTTTCTCGTCGAAGAAGTCTGACATCGCGCAAATACTTGACCGAATAATACAGCAGCCTGCCAAGGCAAAAAAATGGCCACCCGAAGGTGGCCATCTTCATTTCCAAACTAGCTAGGCTAGATTAGAAGGAGTGACGCAGACCGACACCGTAGGTGTTGGTGTTGTTGTTCGAACCATCCGGGTTCTTGCCGTTGAAGGCAGCGTAAGCGGTGGTGCGCTTGGACAGGCTGTGGGTGTAGGCCAGGGTGTAGGACTTGACGTCGTCAGCAACGGCAACCGTAGCACGGTTGTAGAACTGAGCGTATTCACCGACCACAGCGCCCTTGGCGGAAACCGGAACGGTCACGCCCAGAGCGTACTTGCGGCTGGCCTTGTTGGCGACTTCGTTCTTGTCTTGCTGATAGGTACCTTGCAGCTTGGCAACGCCGAAGTCGTAACCACCGCGAACGCCCCATTCCTTGTTGTTGTCGGAAACCGGGGTCTGCGGATTGCTGACGTAAGCGTAAACCAGGCCGGCGGTGATCGGGCCGGCAGCGTAGCTGGCGCTGGCCAGGGTAGCGTTCTGGTCAGAAGTGTTGGCAACAGCACCTTCGGCGCCGAACGGAGCACGAGCGTGGTTCAGGGCCAGGGTCACGCCGGAGAAGGTCGGGGAGACGTAAGCAACGGCGTTGTTGGCGCGAGCAGCAGCGGAGATCAGGGTGCCGCCACCAGCAATGTTGGTGGCGCCGATGCCGGTGGAGCCGCCCAGCGGGGTGCCGGCAACGGTGAAGTCCAGACCGGTGGTCTGCAGACGGCCGGCGATCACGGTACCGAAGCCGCCGGTCAGGCCAACGAACTGCTGACGAGCAACAGCGCCGGTAGCGCCGATGCCGGTGTTCTGGTCAAGTGCCAGGCCGTATTCCAGGGTGAACAGAGCCTTCAGGCCATTGCCCAGATCTTCAACGCCCTTGAAACCGATACGCGAGGTGGACAGAACGCCGGAGTTAATCGCGTAAACATTCTTGGAGTTGGCTTGGTTATCAACAGCGACCAGGCCGACGTCAGCGATACCGTAGATGGTAACGTTGGATTGAGCGAACGCGGAACCGGCCAGAGCAGCCAGAGCCAGAGCAATAATCTTCTTTTGCATCAGATAATCTCCTTAGTGGTTAGTTTTTAATCCGGCTTCCCGAATTAAGCTTTACCTCTCGGATCGAGAAGTTGGCGATGATTGTCGCAAAGTGCCGAAGTCCTTAGCAATGAATGATTCGACTTGTGTGAGACAAAACGCAAGGTTTGTTGCGCGGATGCAACAAACTCAAGCAAACAAGCGAGCGAGCTCAACACCTGGCTCGCTGGCGCGCATGAAAGCCTCGCCGACGAGGAAGGTCTGAACGCTGTTATTCCGCATCAGAGCGACATCTTCGGGCTTCAGGATGCCACTCTCCGTAACCACGATACGATCAGACGGGATACGCTCAAGCAGGCCCAGTGTGGTATTCAGCGTGACTTCAAAAGTGCGCAGATTGCGGTTGTTGATTCCCAGCAGCGGGGTTTTCAGCTGCAAAGCGGCGCCAAGTTCTTCAGCGTTATGCACTTCGACCAGCACGGCCATCCCGTACCCCATGGCCTGCGCTTCCAGCGCCTGCATTTCTGGCAGACTCAAGGCGGCGGCAATCAGCAGGATGCAGTCCGCCCCCATCGCCCGCGCTTCCGCGACCTGATAGGCATCGACCATGAAGTCCTTGCGCAGCACCGGCAGCGCGCAGGCAGCGCGGGCCGCCTGCAGGTATTCCGGGCAACCCTGGAAGTAATCACGATCGGTCAATACCGACAGGCAGGCCGCGCCATGCGCTTCATAACTGCGCGCAATATCGGCAGGATGAAAATCAGGACGGATGACACCTTTCGACGGGCTGGCCTTCTTGATTTCGGCAATCACGGCCGGTTGACCGCAGGCGAGCCTGGCGCGAATGGCACCGACGAAATCGCGAGCCGGAGGCTGTGCGGCGGCTTCAGCCTCAAGTTCGGCCAGGGACTTGACGGCCAGCGCTGCAGCCACTTCTTCGCGCTTGGTGGCGATGATCTTGTTGAGTATGTCGGACATGACTTTATTCAGAGAGAAGCGTCCCCGACTGCCGGCGATTCCTCTTCGGTATCCTCCAGCACCAGGGCCATGGGCAAGCGAAGGTCGAGTGAAGCAAACTCGACGGTTTCGCCTTCGTTAAATTCGTAAAGCACCCAGTGCTGTTCGGCATTGCGCCGGAAAACCTCGACCCGCCGGGCTAGCACATCGACCAGCACATATTCCTGCAGGCTGACGAGCTTGCGGTAAGCGGCAAACTTGTTGCCCCGGTCAAAAGCCGCCGTCGAGTCGGACAGTACTTCGACGACCAGAACCGGATGGCTGAGGAAGTCCGGCGTGGCCCGGTCCCGGGCATCACAACTGACAACAACATCGGGATAGAAGAAACAGTCGGCGGCCTCGACACGGGTTTTGACCGATTCGATAAAAACCCGACAGGGCGAGCCTTTCAGCGCCTGGCGCAACAGGGTGTAGAGATTACCTGACGCAACATTGTGCGCCTGACGCACGCCGACCATGGCGAACACCTCGCCGGCAACGTACTCATTCCGCTCAGTCTGCTCCGCCTCCCAAGCCAGATAGGCGGCGGCATCAAACACGACTTTTTGTTGCGGCAAGGCCATTTTTTGCTCCTCGAATAGCAGTTCCGGCAATTATGCCGCGAAGCCTCGCGTCGCTTGCACGAATTGCTCGAGCTTGGCGCGTGCGGCACCCGAGGCAATCATCTCGAAGGCCAGATCAACGCCATCGGCCAGGGTTTCGGCCTTGCCCGCCACATAGATGCTGGCACCGGCATTGAGGGCGACGATGTCGCGCGCGGCGCCCGGCCGGTTGTCGAGTGTGGACAACAGCACGGCTTTCGACTCCTCGACATTGCCAACCTGCAGAACCTTGGGATCATGCACTGGCAGATTGAATTGCTCGGGGTGAATTTCGTACTCGTTGACCCGGCCATTTTTCAGTTCGCCGACCAAAGTCGTGCCGGAAATGGAAATCTCATCGAGACCTTCGCGACCGAACACCGTCAGTGCCCGCTGGCTACCCAGACGCTGCAACACCCGGACCTGAATGCCGACCAGGTCGGGATGAAAAACCCCCATGACCTGCTGCGGCGCACCGGCCGGATTGGTCAGCGGACCGAGGATATTGAAGATCGTGCGCACGCCAAGCTCACGCCGCACCGGCGCGGCGTGTTTCATCGCGCCATGGTGATTCGGGGCAAACATGAAGCCTATTCCCGTTTCGGCGATGCATTGCACCACCTGCGCCGGCGGCAGATTGAGATTGACGCCCAGCGCCTCTAGCACGTCGGCGCTACCGGACGAGCTCGATACCGAGCGCCCGCCGTGCTTGGCGATTTGGGCGCCCGCAGCAGCAGCGACGAACATCGCCGTGGTCGAGATATTGAAGGTATGCGCGCCGTCGCCGCCGGTTCCGCAGGTGTCGACCAAGCGGCTGGTATCGGCGATCTCGACCTTGGTCGACAGCTCGCGCATGACGCTGGCCGCAGCAGCGATTTCGCCGATGGTTTCCTTCTTGACGCGCAGGCCGGTAACGATGGCGGCAATCATGACCGGCGACACTTCGCCGCCCATGATCTGGCGCATCAGCGAAACCATTTCGTCGTGGAAAATTTCGCGATGCTCGATGACGCGTTGCAATGCTGTTTGCGGAGTCATTGTTGGTGCTCCAGAAGGAAGTTGTTGAGCAGGTCGTGACCGCGTTCGGTCAGGATGGATTCGGGGTGGAACTGCACGCCCTCGACAGCCAGCGTCTTGTGGCGCACGCCCATGATCTCGCCGTCGGCGGTCCAGGCCGTGACCTCGAGACAATCAGGCAGGCTCTCACGCTCGATGGCCAGCGAGTGATAGCGGGTGCAGGTCAGCGGATTGGGCAAGCCTCTGAAAACACCCTCATTTTTGTGGTTGACCGCAGAAACCTTGCCGTGCATGAGTTGTTTGGCATGGACGATCCTGCCGCCGAAGGCTTCGCCGATGGCCTGGTGCCCCAGGCAGACGCCGAGCAAGGGAATCTTGCCGGCGAATTCCTTGATCGCCGCCAGCGACACGCCAGCCTGCGCCGGCGCGCAGGGGCCCGGCGAAATGACCAGATAGTCGGGCTTCAGCGCCGCGATCTCGGCCAGCGTGATCTCGTCGTTGCGGTAAACCCGCACGTCCTGACCCAGCTCGCCGAAATACTGGACGATGTTGTAAGTAAAACTGTCGTAATTGTCGATCATCAGCAACATGGCCGTTCTCCTCAGGCAATCCGGGTATCGAGGCCTTGTTCGGCCAGTTCGGCGGCACGCAGTACGGCGCGGGCCTTGCTCTGGGTTTCATCCCACTCCGCCTGCGGATTCGAGTCAGCGACAATCCCGGCGCCCGCCTGCACGTACAGCTTGCCGTCCTTGAGCACGGCGGTGCGGATGGCAATCGCCAGATCCATGTCACCGTTGAAACCGAGATAGCCGACCGAACCGGCGTAAATGCCGCGCTTGACTGGTTCAAGTTCGTCAATGATTTCCATCGCCCGGACCTTGGGCGCACCGGAAACGGTGCCCGCCGGGAAGGTGGCTTTGAGCACGTCGAGCGCATCGAGGCCATCGCCCAGCACACCGTCAACGTTGGAAACAATATGCATCACGTGCGAATAACGCTCGATCAGCATGCGTTCAGTGACCTTGACCGAACCGATTTTGGCCACACGACCGCAGTCATTGCGCCCGAGATCAAGCAACTGCGTATGTTCAGCCAGTTCCTTTTGGTCGGCGAGCAGTTCTTCAGCCAGCGCCTGATCCTCGTCGCGCGTCGCGCCGCGCTTGCGCGTGCCGGCAATCGGCCGCACCGTGACGCGATCGCCTTCGAGACGCACCAGGATTTCCGGCGAAGCGCCGACGACGTGGTAGTCCTCGAAATCGAAATAGAACATGTAGGGCGAAGGATTGAGGCTGCGCAGGGAGCGGTAGAGCGCCAGCGGGCTGGCATGAAAAGGCTTGCTCATGCGTTGCGACAGCACCACCTGCATGATGTCGCCTTCGGTGATGTATTCCTTGGCCTTGAGCACAGCCGCCTTGAAGGCCTCTTCGCCGAAACTCGAGACGGCCGGTTCGGACGTTGTCGGCTGCTCGGCGGGAATCACCACCGGCGTGCGTAGCTTGGCCAGCAGCTCCTTGAGACGGGTGCGCGCCTTCTGGTAGGCGCCGGGGAAACCGGGCTCGGCATAGACGATCAGCGTCAGCTTGCCGGAGAGGTTGTCGACGACGGCGATTTCTTCGGACAACAGCAAGTGGATATCGGGCGCACCGATTTCGTCGGGATGTTGCTTGCTGGCCAGTTTGCGCTCGACATAGCGGACGGTGTCGTAGCCGAAGCAACCGACCAGCCCCCCGAGAAAGCGCGGCATGCCCTTGGCCGGCGGCGCCTTGAAGCGCTGCATGTAGGTGCCGACAAAATCCAGCGGATTAATGTCATCGGCGCGTTCGGCGATGCGATTCCCGGTCAGCACCAGGACTTGCTGGCCGTTAACAACGATGCGCGTCTGCGCCGCCAGGCCGATGATCGAGTAGCGGCCGAAGCGCTCCCCGCCCTGCACCGATTCGAGCAGGTAGGAATAATGACCATTGTTGTGGCCACTGGTCAGCTTGAGATAAATGGATAGCGGCGTATCCAGGTCGGCAAAGGTTTCCAGGCTAACCGGAATGCGGTTGTAGCCTTGCGCCGCGAGCGCGTTGAATTCGTTTTCGGTCATGAGGAGCCTCAAAATGACAGGTTTTCTGCGTGTTACTGACTGGTCGCGCCCACGAGAATGGAGCGCCAAAGGGGCGAGTGATTACGGACGCCAGAGGCGCCAACGCAGCTCGATAATCCAGTCACGCAAGAAGGTCATTTGATCAGGAGGTCTTGAAAGTAAGGGCTTGCCGGTAGGCAGACAGCAGATCGGATACTAGCGCATCGCAATCGGCACTGTCCACCGGCTTGCCCTCGTTATAGCCGTAAGGCACGCAGAAGGTCGGCGAACCGGCAGCGCGGGCCGCGGCAATGTCGTTTTCCGAGTCGCCGATATGCAGGTTGTACGCCGGCGGCACCTCGAACAGGCGACAGGCGTGCAGGACCGGTTCCGGATGCGGCTTCTTGTACGCCGTGGTGTCACCGGAAACGACGACCGAAAAGTAATCGGCCAGCCCCATGCGTTCCAGCAAGGCGTCGGTAAACATCGCCGGTTTGTTGGTCACCACGCCCATCTTTACGCCGCTCTCCCGCCAGGCCTGCAGGCCTTCGTGGACACCCGGATAAATCAGCGTAAAACGACCGTTGACCGCAGCATAGTGATGCTTGAACGCCTCGATGCCGGCCTGCAGCTTTTCGGCTGACGGTGGCTGAGCGTGGGTCAGACAACGCTCGACCAGCACCGCCATGCCTTTGCCGACAAAGCTATGCACCTCGGCCTGGCTACGCGGCGGCTCGCCGATGTCTGCAAGCATCAGCCGGCAAGCCTCGGCAAGATCGGCAATGGTATCGAGCAGCGTGCCGTCGAGATCGAAAGTAACGGATTGGAAATGCATGTCGTAGGATCCAGTTGTTAGGATCGAGGATTTAGTAAAGGCGAAGAGGCAGGAGGTTTGCTCTTGCTCGATCCTGGCAACTCGATCCTCAATCCTGAAGCGCAGCGCGCAGCGCCGCGATGATCGAGT
>JAVBXO010000027.1 GCA_030824535.1 Azonexus sp.
GGCGCGCTTGTTGCGCCAGAAGTTGTACAGGGTCTGGACGATGACCGGCAGGTTTTCCTGGATATCGGCGACCAGGCGCTCTTCCTCAGCCGGCGAAAACCAGCGTTCGCCGCTCTTCTCGGCATCTTCCTTGAGCATGCCGTTCAGCAGGAACAAGGGCTCGAGCAGTTCGGACAGGTCGTCGGCGTGTTTGCCAGCCAGTTCGTACCAGTCGCCGCCCAGCCCAGCGCCGAAAACGTAGGAATCGGCCCAGGCTTCGTAATCGTATTCCTCGCAAGTTTCATCGAGCGGGTAGAGCACCGGCGACACCGTTTCATCGGCCAGCAATGCGGCGGCGATGTCGTTGTTCAGGCGCATCAGCAATTCGAGGGTTTCTTCAACCTCGGCGTTGCCACCGGCAGCCATGCCCTCGCCCAGCGCTTCGGGCAACCACACGGCCGGCGACACCGGCACCGGGCTGCTGACCACGGCGCAGAGCATGGCCTGGACTTCGTCCAGGCGCATTGCTTCATCCTTGAATACTTCAGCTTCGAGCAATTGTTCAAGACGGTCGAGATCGGCGTCAGTCAATGGATTCGGATTCATCATTCAGCTTCCTGTTGCAATGGGCGAATGATAGCCGACCCAGCCCCTGACGTCAGTCGGCAAGCCTGGTTTTGCCCCGGTTTTAGCCGTTGACCGCAGAATTGCCCGGAAATGCCTCAGCCAGATCGGCGGGCGTGTCGATATCCGTCAACACGCCCGGATCGTCGACCGGCAGCAGTTCCAGCAAGTCGTTTTGCGCCTGCAACAGGCTGCGCGCGCCCTGATCACCGTGCAAGGCAGCCAACTGAGCGTACCAACGCGCGGAAAATCCCACCGGATGGCCGCGTCGTCCAGCATGCACCGGCGCGACCAGCGCTGCGCCGGCCAGCAGCCTTGCCTGCAACAAGCGATAAGTCGCCGGCGCAATCGCCGGCATGTCGGCCAGCGCCACCAACCAGCCGGCAGCCTCCGCCGAGGCCCGAACCCCGGCCGCCAGACTATGGCCCATGCCCGACGCCGCATCCGGGCAATAGATCACCTGACAATCGATTTCGCGTAGCCGCTCGGCCCAGATTTCATCGCCCGGCCGCAAGACCACCAGCACGTCATTGCAGGCGGCACGCAAACGGCGGGCCGATTCAAGCGCCAGCGGTACGCCATTCGGCAGCAAGGACCAGCGCTTGTCGGTACCAAAACGCCGACTGCTGCCGGCCGCCAGCAAAATGCCAACAATCCCGCCGGCCATGCTTCAGGCTACCCGACAGGCGTAAGGATCGCTTTCGCGGGCCATACCGGCAGTGCGCGGATTGACGGCATTCCGGACGGCGGTCATTTCGGCAAGGATGGACAGGGCGATTTCCGGCGGCGTGCGACTGCCGATGGGCAAGCCGACCGGCCCGTGCAGGCGGTCAAGTTCGGCGGCCGACAAATCAAAATATTGCCGCAGCCGTTCGCGACGCTTGTCGTTGTTCGCCTTCGAACCCAGCGCCCCGACGTAGAAAGCCGGCGATTTCAGGGCTTCGAGCAACATCAGGTCGTCGAGCTTGGGGTCGTGGGTCAGCGCCACCACCGCGCTATGCGGATCAAGCGCCAGTTCGATCACCGCATCGTCGGGCATGCTGGCGAGCAGCACCGTGTCCGGCACGTCCCATTCGCTGGCGTGCTCCTCACGCGGGTCACAGACAAAAACGCGATAGCCCAGTTGCTGCGCCATCGTCGCCAGGAAACGCGAAATCTGCCCGGCACCGACGATCAGCAGCCGCCAGGCCGGACCATGCTGGGTCAGCAGTTGCGTGCCATCCCAGAGCAATGCCTGGCCCGCCCGGCCGCCAGCGATTTCGACGCGGTTTTCCGTCAACAACACCCGCCGCTGCACCAGTTCCCCGGCCGCGATGCGCGCCGCCATCGCCGCCAGCAAATCGCCGTCCGGCGCCGGTTCGATGACCAGCTCCAGCGTGCCGCCGCAAGGCAGGCCGAAGCGATGCGCCTCGTCCTGCGTCACGCCATAGCGCACGACCTGCATCGCCGAACCGGCAAATTCGCCGGCGCGCATGCGATGAATCAGGTCGTCCTCGATACAGCCGCCGGACACCGAACCCTGCACCAGTCCATCATCACGCAGTGCCATCCACGCGCCCGGCGGCCGCGGCGCCGAGCCCCAGGTACGGGCCACGGTGATCAAGGCAAAACGGTGACCGCTGGCCGCCCAGCGTTGGGCCGCCGCGAGCACCTGGGTATCGAGATTGTCCATGATGGTTTCCTCAGGCCAGCAGGTCGGCTGAACGGATCGGCAGGCGATGCAGGCGCTTGCCGGTCGCTGCGGCGATGGCATTGGCCACGGCCGGGGCCACCGGCGGCACACCGGGTTCACCGATACCGGTCGGCGCAGCAGTCGAGGGCAGAATATGCACCTCGACCTTGGGCATTTCATGGATGCGCAGCGTCGGGTAGCCATCGAAGTTGCCTTGCTCGACGACGCCGTCCTTCAAGGTGATTTCGCCATAAAAGACTGCCGACAGCGCGAAACCGACGCCACCCTCAACCTGCGCCCGGATATTGTCGGGATTGATCGCCGTACCGCAGTCGACCGCACAAACGACGCGATCAACGCGCACCGCGCCATTTTTGCTGACCGTGACTTCGGCCACCTGGGCAACAACGCTATTGAAGGATTCATGCAGGGCAATGCCGCGCCCACGCCGTTCGCCGGCCTTGCCCGCCTTCAGCGCCTGGCCCCAGCCCGATTTCTCGGCCGCCAGACGCAGCACTGCCGCATGTTTCGGATGCTCCTTGAGCAGACTCAGGCGCAGTTCGTAGGGATCCTTGCCGGCGGCTGCCGCGACTTCATCGAGAAAGGCCTCGGTAGAAAAAGCCGTATGCGAGGAGCCAACCGAGCGCCACCACAACACCGGCACGTTAATGTCGGTCGGCGTGTGCAGTTCGACATTGAGGTTGGCAATCGCGTAAGGCAAATTGGCCGCGCCTTCGACCGAAACATGGTCGATGCCGTCCTTGACCAGCATTTTCTCGAAGGGCGAACCGGTCACAATCGATTGCCCGACCAGACGATGCTGCCAGCCGACGATATTGCCCTGGGCATCGAGCCCGGCCTGCAGCGTATGGTGGAAAAGCGGCCGGTAATAGCCGGCGCGCATGTCGTCCTCGCGCAGCCAGACCAGCTTGACCGGCGCCTTGCTGCGCATGGCCTTGACGATGTGCGCGGCTTCCAGCACGTAGTCGGAATCCTTGCACGCCCGCCGGCCAAAGCTGCCACCAGCGTAGAGCATGTGAATATTGACCTGTTCCGGCTTGATGCCGAACAGCCCGGCCAGCGCGTACTGGTCGCCGGTGTGCAGTTGCTCACCGTTCCACACTTCGCAGCCGCTGTCGGTCAGATGCACGACGCAATTCATCGGTTCCATCGCCGCGTGCGCCAGATACGGGAAATCGTAGCTGGCGCTGATGACTTTGGCCGCCCCGGCGATGGCTTGCGTGGCATCACCGTGCTTTTTTGCGGTCAACCCCGGTTTTTGGGCCATTTCCCGGTAACGCGCCAGAATCTCGTCGCTACCCAGCTTGAAGGCGGCGCTATCGTCCCACGTGATTTGCAGCGCATCGCGGCCCTTCTTGGCCGTCCAGGTATCGCGGGCGAGCACGGCCACGCCCTGGGGAATCTGCACCACTTCGACCACCCCGGCGAGCGCCAGCGCCCGACTCGCATCAACGCTCGCAACCTTGCCGCCAAAGCGCGGCGGATGGGCAACGACGGCGACGAGCATGCCCGGCAACTGCACGTCCTGGGTGAATTTCGCCTTGCCGGTGGTCTTGTCGCGGCTGTCCTTGCGCCTGGCCTGCTTGCCGATCAGGCGGAAATCTTCCGGATTTTTGAGCTTCAGCTCGCTCGGCACGCTTTCCTGCGCCGCCGCTTCGGCCAGTTCACCGAAAGTCGCCGCACGCTGGCTCGCCGGATGTTGCACGACGCCTTGATTGACGGTGATTTCCCCGGCCGGCACCTGCCAGCGCCGGGCGGCAGCGGCGACCAGCATTGCCCGCCCGGCGGCGCCAGCCTTGCGCATCTGTTCCCAGGAATTGGCCATCGCGGTACTGCCGCCAGTGCCCTGCGCCGGCCCCCAGAACAGGTTGTTATAGCGTTTGGCATCCGCCGGCGCGCCTTCGACACGCACCTGCGCCCAGTCGGCGTCGAGTTCCTCGGCCAGCATCGTCGCCAGGCCGGTGTAAGTGCCCTGGCCCATTTCCAGATGCTTGGAAATGACCGTCACGCTGTTGTCGACGCCAATGCGCAGAAAGGCATTCGGTTCGAAAGTCACGGCGGCAACCAGGCCATCGCCGGCCTTGCCCGGTCCGGCCGTCGCTGCAGCGGCAATGCCGGGCAGTGCGAAAGCCAGCGTCAGGCCGGCGCTGCCCTGGAGAAAGCGGCGGCGGCTGGCGTTTTCAATGTTGATCTCGTTCATGGACAAGCTCCTAGACCAGCGCTTTGGCGGCTTCGTGGATGGCGGCGCGGATGCGGACATAGGTCGCGCAGCGGCACAGGTTGCCGGACATCGCGTTGTCGATGTCGGCATCGCTCGGTCGGCGGTTATGCGTCAGCAGCGCCACCGCGCTCATGATCTGGCCCGACTGGCAATAACCGCATTGCACGACGTCGAGCTTCTGCCAGGCAGCCTGCACCGCCTTGCCAACGCGCGCGGCGTCGACCGCTTCGATGGTGGTGATTTTCTTGCCGACCGCCGCCGACACCGGCAGCGAGCACGAGCGCATCGCCACGCCATCGAGATGCACGGTACAGGCGCCGCACAAGCCCTGGCCGCAACCGTATTTCGTTCCCGTCAGTTGCAGCGTGTCGCGCAACACCCAAAGCAGGGGCGTATCGGGGGCGACATCGACTTGTTGCAACTTGCCATTGATCGTCAGTTGAATCATCAGCCAGTCTCCTGTTGAAATGTAATGAAGCTGAATGGCGTGCATGGGACGCCGTTGCCACAGTGTGCGCGTCGGGTGGCGGGCGGCGGTAACCCAAAAGTGCAGACTTATTGCCTGATCCTCCAGAAGCCGCCGCGAACCCCTCGCCGGGCAGCAACAAAAACGCTAAGCTTCCCCGCATGAATACCCGCCTTCAGACCATGCCCACTGCCAATGATTCCGCCGCTGCCGACGATGCCCGCCTGGCTGCCCAGCGCGCCGAACTGGCGGCGATCATCAGCCGCCATTGCCCGCAGGATGGCGCCCACGAAACGCCGATTCCCGGCCTGACGGTTTTTCGCGGATCCAGTACCGATGCGCCTTCCTGCGGCATCGCCAGTTCCTTGTTCGCGATGATGGCGCAGGGGGCGAAATCGATTCAGGTCGGCGACGAACACTACGATTACGACGCCCGGCATTACCTGATTTCGGCCGTCGAACTGCCGGTTTTCTCACGCCTGACCCGCGCCTCGGTGCGCGAGCCCTACCTCGGTTTCGCGCTGCGCATCGATCCGGTCAAGCTCGCCGAACTCGCCGCCGGCCTGCCTGAAAATCGCCTCTCCCCGGCCGTCGACCGTGGAATTGGCGTCGGCCGGCAGAGTTTTGCCATTCAGGACGCCGCCTTGCGCCTGGCCCGCCTGCTCGATGCGCCGGCCGACATTCCCTTTCTCGCGCCGCTGGCCGAACGCGAACTGCTCTACCGCCTGCTCACCGGCGAGCTCGGCGCGCGCCTGCAACAGGCCGCCAGCCAGGGCAGCCACAGCCACCGCATCGTCCGCACCATCGCCCTGCTTAATGAGCGCCTGAGCGAAAGCATCAGCGTCGACCACCTGGCCAACCTGGCCAATATGAGCAAGTCCTCGCTGCATCACCATTTCAAGGCGCTGACCGGCATGACGCCGCTGCAATATCAGAAGCAATTGCGCCTGCAGGAAGCGCGGCGGCTGATGCTGGTGCACGACGAAGACGCCGCTTCCGCCGCGCACCGCGTCGGCTACGAAAGCCCCTCGCAATTCAGCCGCGAATATCGCCGGATGTTCGGCACCCCGCCGGGACGCGACGCCGCCCGACGCAAGGGCAGCGAACTCGGCGCTTTTTGAACGGACGCGGAATCTTTCGCCTCCCGCCACAGTCATACGCAGCAACCACGGAGCCCAGCCATGCCCAAGATTGAAAAACCCGACGCCGAATGGCGTGAGCAACTTGACGACATCCAGTACCACGTCACCCGCGAGAAAGGCACCGAGCGCGCCTTCACCGGGCAGTACTGGGATTGCCACGACAGCGGCACCTATCGCTGCATCTGCTGCGGCGCGCCGCTGTTCGAGTCGGTGACCAAGTTCGACTCAGGCTGCGGCTGGCCGAGCTTTCATACGCCCAAGGATGAAAAAGGCATCGTCGAGCACGTCGACCGCAGTTTTGGCATGGTCCGCACCGAAGTCACCTGCCACGACTGCGGCGCCCACCTCGGCCATGTCTTCGACGACGGCCCGGCACCCACCGGCCTGCGCTACTGCATCAACTCAGCCTCGCTGGCGCTGGATCGGGAAGACGCGTAGGTGCGAATGAATTCGCACCTACGCATCATTGACCATCGTGTTGTAGGTGCGAATTCATTCGCAACACTGACTAGCCGACCGGTTCAGCCAGTAGTGCCCCAGCCGCCAGCAGATCGGGGCTTTGCCAGCCGCGGCTGAATTGTTCGAGCAAGGCGGCCAATTGCTGGCGGGCAAGCTGCGCTGCCGCCTCATCCGGGGCGTGGACGACTTGCGACATCAGCACCCGCAAGTGCAGCGACTTCGCGCCCTGGGCGATGGCCAGCGCCGCGGCGTCGCGCAAGTTCTGGCGGGCTTCGTCTTCCCGGTCGGGGCCCAGATGCAACAGGGCTTCGCCGCGCTGGCGCAGGAACTCTGGCAGAAAATAGAGATCGCCGTGGGTCTGGCAACGCGGAATGATGTCGTCGGCCAGCGCCACGCAAGCCGGGTAATCAGCAAATCCAAACAAGGCGTCAATCAGGAAGGCAATGAACGTCCCCTCGACCACCAGCATGGCCTTGCGCGCCGCTTCAACGCTCTGCCGGATCATCTCCAGCGCTTCGAACCGGCCCTGGGCCGTCGCCGCCCAGCCCAGCAGTGCCGACGCTGCGGCGATCCACAATGACAACTCGTGCTGCTGCGCCAGTTCGAGCAATTGCCCGGCCAGTTGTTCGGTTTCGCGAGGGCGATTAAGGAAGCGCTGCAACACCGCCTGAAAAGTCAGCGCAAAACATAGCGTATGGGCGTGCCCCAGTTCACGCGCCGCCGCCACCGCGGCTTCGCCCGTCGCCAGCGCCCGTTCGTGATCGCCCTCGATCCAGTCGATCCAGGCCAGAAAAGCCTGGGACGAGATGCCGGTATCTTCGCCATAGGTGTTGACCAGCCGCGCCGAGGACAAGCCCTGGCCAATGACCACCGCCTGCATCAGGTGTTGCCGGGCTTCGCCATAACGTGCCAGCCAGAACAGATTATTGCCATAGGCGTAGTGCACCTGCATCGCCTGCTCCGGGTCGCCCGATGCCTGGGCAATGCGTTCCAGCTTGTGGGTGAATTCGAGCGGATAAGCCTCCGGCGTGCAGGAGCGCCCCCCCAGCCAGAGCCCCCAGGTAACAAGGAAGAGCTCGGCGTGGTCGGCGCTTGCCCGACTCAGCGCCAGGGCCCGGGAAAAGCAGACCTTGGCCTCCTCGGCGCCATAGCCCTTCATCGCCACCAGCGTCGTCCCCAGTGCTGCCTGCAACGACAACTCCAGCGCCGCGCCGGCCTCGGCGGCCAGCCCGGACAACTGCGCCAGCCCGGCCTGAAAATGGAAAACTGCTTCCGGGTGCGCCGAACGTCCAGCCGCCATGCGCCCGGCGTGCAGCCAGGCTTCGGCGGCGGCCAGTGGCTGCCCGGCCATGGCCAGATGCTGCGCCAGCGCTTCCGGCGTATCGGCGACCAGTTCGGCGAAGGTGCTGCGGTACAAAGCGGCCAGCCGCCCATGAATGACCCGGCGTTCGGGCAAGGGCAAAATCTGGTAGGCGGCGTCGCGGATCAGCGCGTGCTTGAACCGGTAATGCCCACCGCCTTGCGGCTGCAGCAATCCGGCCTCGGTCAGACGAGCCAGCCCCGGCGTCACCAGCGCGGCCTCGCCATCCCACAGCCGGGCCAGCAGATCCAGCCGGAAATTGCGCCCGATGACCGACGCCTGCTGCGCCAGCCGCTTGGCCTCACCCACCGCCTCCAGACGCACGGCCAGCAGGTGCCACAGTGTTCCCGGAATTGGCTGCTCACGACTTTCATCAAGCGCTCGGGCCATTTCCTCGATATACAGCGGCACCCCGTCGGCGCGCGCCAGGACCGCTTGCAGGGCCACCTGGCCAAGACCGGCGCCGCCCACCGCCAGCTGCGCCAGCTGCGCTGCCTGCCGGGCGGGCAAAGGCGCCAGCGCCAGCTGCTTGAGACGCAAGGGCGGCGGCGCTTCGGTTCGCGAGGTCAAAAGCAGGAAAACCGGCGTCCGGCCATGCTCGAGATAGTGCGCCAGCAATTCCAGCGTCGAGGGATCGGCCCAATGAATATCTTCAAGCACCAACAGAATTGTCTGCTGCCGCGCCAGGGCATCGAGCATCGCGAACAAGGCCGCCTCAGTCTGTTTCTTCCGGCTCGCTGCGGCGATTTCCGGCTGCCCGGCCAGCGCCAGGTTAAGCAAGCCGGCGATTGCCGGCCAGTGGGCCAACAGCGGACTTCCCGCCGGCGCCAGCCAGTCGGCCAGCACCTGGCTACGACTGCGCCCGGCCGGCGCACTGGCCAGTTGCAGATCGAGCTGGCGCTGCAAAAAATCGATCACCGGAAAATATGGCGTGTGCTGGAATTCCGGCTGGCACCGCAGCTTGCGCCACAAGCCGCCGCTAGCCTCGACCTCGTGCAGCAGCGTCTGGATCAGGCGGGATTTGCCGATACCCGGCTCGCCCTGGAGCAACAGCGCTTGCCGCTGCCCTTGCCGGGCGCGCTCCCACAACATGTTCAACAGGCGCAT
>JAVBXO010000405.1 GCA_030824535.1 Azonexus sp.
ACGCGGAGTGGTAGTTCAGTTGGTTAGAATACCGGCCTGTCACGCCGGGGGTCGCGGGTTCGAGTCCCGTCCACTCCGCCAAGAATTTCAAAAAAGCCGCAACTTTCAGAGTTGCGGCTTTTTTGTTGTCAGCCATTTTTGCTGCTCAGGCGGCGTTGACCGCAAATGCGCGCTCCATGGCGGCAACCAGAATCGCCGGATCTTCTGCACCGACCACAATTTCCCGGTGGTCAACGATAAAAGTCGGCACCATGCGGATGCCCAGCTCGCGCAATTCTCGTGCCTCCTGGCGCAATTCCGCTATTTCGGCATCGCTATTCAGCCAGTCGGCCGCAGCCTTCGCATCAAATCCGCAGTCGCCCGCCCACTGTGCCAGCAAGGCGCGGTCGCCAATATATTCGCCACGCTGAAATTGGGCGACGAATATCCTCTCAACCAATGTGTCGACCGCAGCAATTCGGCTGGCCCAGCGCACCAGGCGATGCGCCTGCAGGGTATTGGCGCGCAGCGAAATTTGCTCAAAATTGAAATTGACGCCATAAGGCTTGCCACCTTCACGGACCCGGGCAAACAGTGCCTCCACCGCTTCCTGGCTGCCAAATTTTTGTTGCAGAAAGGGCTGGTAGGGTTCGCCAGCGGGCGGCGTATCTGGATTCAGGAAAAAGGGGCGCCAGCGAATTTCGCAGGAAAATTGCGGATGCGTTTGGCGAAGTTGCGCCAGCGCGGTTTCCAGGCGGCGTTTACCAATGAAGCACCAAGGGCAAACAAAGTCGGCAACGATATCGAGAGTCAGCATGTTTGAAATTGGCCAATAATTGGCAGTTGACCGCAACTATCGGGCGGCGTTCGCTATTTCAGGCGCAGCCGTCTTTGCCAAAGGCGGGCAGGGTGATGTGATAGCGCACCGCCATCAGACGCACCACCAGCACCAGGGCCATCGCCAGACTGCTGGCCAAAACCGAGGAAGCACCAGCGGCCTGCATGGCGATTAAACTGATCGCCCCCAGCCAGGCCGCCGTTGCATACAGTTCGCCCTTGAGCAGGATGCTCGGCACGTCATTGCACAGAATGTCGCGCAGTATGCCGCCGACCACGCCGGTGGTCACGCCCATCAGGCTGGCGACCAGCCAGGGCGCATGGCTCTGTAGTGCGACCTGGGTGCCGAGGATGCTGAACAGCGCCAGGCCAATGGCGTCCGGGATGAGCAATAGCCGGGCTTGCAGGGCAAAGGCCCGGACAATGAAAAAACTCACCAGGCCGGTCAAGCTGGCAGCCAGCAGGTAGGTCTGGTCCTGGACCCAGAAGACCGGTCGATCCAGCAGCAGATCACGCACCGTGCCACCACCGAGGGCAGTGGCCGTACCGACCATCAACGCACCGATCAAGTCCATGCGCTTGTGGCGTGAGTCAAGCACGCCCGCCAGGGCATTGACCGCGACAGCGGCGATGCCGACCCAGTACAGCAGGGTCTGGACATTCAATTCAGCAGCTTTCAGCGCTGACGTTCTTTCATCGCGCGCATGGCTTCGCGCTTGGAGTCCTTTTCCAGCGAGTCCTGGCGCTTGTCGTGCTGCTTTTTGCCCTTGGCCAAGCCGATCTCGAGCTTGATCCGGCCGTTCTTGTAATGCAGGTCGAGCGGGATCAGGGTGTAGCCAGCGCGTTCCACCTTGCCGATCAACTTGTTGATTTCGATGGCGTGCAACAGCAATTTGCGCGTGCGGGTCGGATCCGGGCTGACATGTTTCGAGGCCGTCGGCAGGGGAGTGATATGCATGCCGATCAGGAAAATCTCGCCATTCCTGATGATGACGTAGGATTCCTTGATATTCATCCGTCCGGCACGGATAGCCTTGACCTCCCAGCCCTGCAGGGCGAGGCCAGCCTCGTAGCGCTCTTCAACAAAGTAATCGTGAAAGGCTTTTTTATTGTCGGTGATGCTCATGCTGCCGGACGATCCATTAAAATTGCGATTCTACAGGATACAGGAACACCGACGGCGCATGGCCCTGGTTGAAAAGACAGTCTTGATCGAACAATCGGCGGCCCGCATGTTCGAGTTGGTGGATCGTTGCGAGGATTACCCGGCCTTTCTGCCCTGGTGCAGCAGTACCGAGGTCAAATTTCGCGACCCGCAAAAAACGGTCGCCACCTTGCATATCAATTACCACTCGGTGAAATCAAACTTCACTACGGAAAACGACAAGGTCTATCCGCAAACCATGCTCATTCGCCTGGTTGATGGCCCGTTTCGTCGCCTCGAAGGTTCCTGGCAATTCAAGGCGCTGGCTGAGAATGCCTGCAAGATTGAGTTCCGTCTGCACTACGAATTTTCCAGCAAATTATTTGAAAAGGTCATTGGCCCGGTGTTCAGTCACATCGCCAATACCTTTGTCGACGCCTTTGTGCGTCGCGCCAGTCAGGTTTATGGAGCACAACATGGCTGAAGCCGAAAAAATTGCCATCGAGGTTTGTTATGCCATGGCCAGCAAGCAAGAGCTGGTGCGTCTGAAACTGCAAACCGGCAGCACGCTTGGGCAAGCCCTCGAGGCGTCAGGTCTGCTCGTCAAATATCCGGACATCGACCTCAAGAAAAACAAGTTCGGCATCTGGAACAAGCTTTCCAAGGTAGATGCCGTATTACGCGACAAAGATCGCGTTGAAATTTACCGGCCGCTGATTGCCGACCCCAAGGAAGTGCGTAAACAGCGTGCTGCCGAGGGCAAAGTCATGAAAAAGGGCGCCGGCGATGCCGACGCCGCTGAGGCCTGATTACTTTTTACTTGCAAAGATCACTGACTTGGCGGCTCAGGCGCTCAATCTCTTGTTCGCGTTGTGAGCCATCCATCAGTTGCTGTTCGCCATTTTCACTGCTGACAATCAGGCGCTGACCGGATTCAAGCGTGCCGATATTGCGCCTGGCCTGGTCGCAGTGCTCCTGCTTTTCCCGGGCGCTGCTTTCTTCCTTGGCCTGCTTTTCCGCACGCTCCTTGGCTTCCTGCTGCCGTTTCTTGAATTCGATTGCCCGGTCAGCCAGAGAAGGCTGGGCATCGATGGTGTTTTCCGGAAACGCTGACGGGTCGTTGATGTTGCGCGCTCCCTTGGCCTTGGCAGGAGGCGGGCTGTCTGAAATGACGGTTTTGCCGGCAGAATCCTTCCACTGGTAAATCTGCGCCTGGGCGCTCGTTAGCGTTGTGGCAAGCGCTATTCCGAAGGTGACAATCAAAGCCTTGTTCATGGTTTTCTGGGTTTTGGCGGATTTCTGTATAATACGATTTTGTGACCTTGGATTCAAAGGCCATGCGACTTCTGCAAAAAGCCCTGACTTTTGACGACGTTCTGCTCGTCCCCGCCCATTCCCAGATCTTGCCGCGCGATGTTAGCCTCGCCAGCAAGCTGACCCGCAATATCACCCTGAACCTGCCGCTGGTTTCCGCTGCCATGGATACCGTCACGGAAGGCCGCCTCGCCATCGCGCTGGCGCAGGAAGGCGGCATTGGTATCATCCACAAGAACCTGACTGCCAAGGCCCAAGCGGCCGAAGTGGCCAAGGTCAAACGTTTCGAGTCCGGTATCATCAAAGATCCGTATACGGTTACGCCGAACATGACGGTTCGTGATGTTATTGAGATTACCCGTCAGTACCGTATTTCCGGTTTGCCGGTCATCGACAAGACCGGCAAGGTCGTCGGCATCGTCACCAATCGTGACTTGCGGTTTGAAACCAATCTGGACCAGCCGGTCCGGGCGATCATGACCCCGAAAAAGCGCTTGGTTACGGTCAAGGAAGGTGCCAGCATCGAAGATGCGAAGGAACTGATCCGCACCCATCGCCTGGAACGCGTTCTGGTGGTGGACGACGAATTTAATCTGCGCGGCCTGATTACCGTCAAGGATATTCTCAAGTCCAACGAACACCCGCTGGCCAACAAGGACAGCGCTGGTCGTTTGCGCGCCGGTGCGGCAGTTGGCGTTGGCGCCGGCACTGAAGAACGCGTTGAACTGCTGGCTGAAGCCGGTGTTGACGTCATCGTCGTCGATACGGCACACGGCCACTCGCAAGGCGTGCTCGACCGCGTCAAGTGGGTCAAGCAGAACTATCCGCATATCGAAGTCATCGGCGGCAATATTGCGACCGGCGATGCCGCCCGTGCGCTGGTTGACTATGGTGCCGACGGTGTCAAGGTCGGTATCGGCCCCGGTTCGATCTGTACCACGCGTATCGTTGCTGGTGTCGGTGTGCCGCAAATCACTGCGATTCAGAACGTTTCCGAAGCCCTCAAGGGTAGCGGCGTGCCGATGATTGCCGATGGTGGTATCCGTTATTCCGGCGATATTGCCAAGGCCATTGCCGCTGGCGCCAATACCGTGATGCTCGGCGGTCTGTTTGCTGGTACCGAAGAAGCACCAGGCGAGGTTGAGTTGTTCCAGGGCCGCTCCTACAAGTCTTACCGTGGCATGGGTTCGCTGGGTGCGATGCAGGCTGGCTCGTCCGACCGCTACTTCCAGGAAGGTACGGCCAATGTCGACAAATTTGTGCCGGAAGGTATCGAAGGCCGCGTTCCCTACAAGGGTTCGGTGCTCGCCGTGATCCACCAATTGACGGGCGGCCTGCGTTCGTCGATGGGTTACCTGGGCTGCGCGACCATCGACCTGATGCACGAACAGGCCTGCTTCGTCGAAATCACGTCGGCTGGTGTGCGTGAATCCCACGTTCATGACGTGCAGATCACCAAGGAAGCACCGAACTACCACGTCGATTAATCGACCCCGCGTTCAGCAAGGCGGCTCCTCAGTTTCGCACTAGGGCCGCCTTTGTTCATTCAAGGTTTTGTAATGTCCCATCAAAAAATCCTCATTCTCGATTTCGGTTCCCAGGTCACCCAGCTGATCGCCCGTCGCGTGCGCGAAGCCAAGGTTTTTTGCGAAATCCATCCCTACGATGTATCGGAAGATTTCATTCGCAACTACGGCGCCAACGGCATCATTCTTTCCGGTGGTCCGAGCTCGGTGACCGAAGGTGATACGCCGCGCGCACCGAATATCGTTTTTGAACTGGGCATTCCGGTGCTCGGCATCTGTTATGGCATGCAGACCATGGCCCAACAGCTGGGTGGCCAGGTAATGACCGCCGAAGCCGCCGGCAAGGCGCGTGAATTCGGTTATTCCGAAGTGCGTGCCCATGGTCATACGGCGCTGTTGAAGGACATCGCCGACTTCACCACCGCCGAAGGTCACGGCATGCTCAAGGTCTGGATGAGCCACGGTGATTCCGTGATGGAGCTGCCGGCTGGCTTCAAGACCATGGCCTCGACGCCATCCTGTCCGTTTGCCGGTATGGCTGACGAGGAACGCCAGTTCTACGCCGTGCAGTTTCACCCGGAAGTCACGCATACCATCCAGGGCCGCGCCATTCTCGAAAATTTCGTGCATGGCATCTGCGGCTGTGGCACCGACTGGGTCATGGGCGATTACATTGCCGAAGCCGTGGCCTCGATTCGCGCCCAGGTCGGTACGGATGACGTCATCCTCGGCCTGTCCGGTGGTGTTGATTCCAGCGTTGCTGCCGCACTGATCCATCGCGCCATTGGTGATCAACTGACCTGCGTCTTCGTTGACCACGGCCTCTTGCGCCTCAACGAAGGCGACATGGTCATGGACATGTTCGCGCGCAATCTTGGCGTCAAGGTCATCCGCGTTGATGCGGTCGACGCCTTCATGGGCAAGCTTTCCGGTGTTTCCGATCCGGAACAGAAGCGCAAGATCATCGGCAAGGAATTCGTCGAAGTCTTCCAGGCCGAGTCGAAGAAACTGCTTTCCGCCAAGTGGCTGGCCCAGGGCACCATTTACCCGGACGTGATCGAATCCGCCGGCAAGGGCAAGAAGGGCGCGCACACCATCAAGAGTCACCACAACGTCGGTGGTTTGCCGGAAGACATGCACCTCCAGCTGCTCGAACCGCTGCGCGAACTGTTCAAGGATGAAGTCCGCGAACTCGGTGTGGCGCTCGGCCTGCCGCGCGAGATGGTTTATCGCCATCCGTTCCCCGGTCCGGGCCTGGGCGTGCGTATCCTTGGCGAAGTCACCCTGAAGGCGGCGCATCTGCTGCAACGCGCCGACGCGATTTTCATTGACGAGCTGCGCGCTACCGTCGCTACCGAACGCGATGTCGCTGCCGGTGCCTGCACCGAAGCCGATATCGGCAAGACCTGGTATGACCTGACCAGCCAGGCTTTTGCCGTCTTTCTGCCGGTCAAGAGCGTCGGCGTGATGGGCGATGGCCGCACCTACGAAAACGTCGTTGCGCTGCGTGCAGTGGTTACCAGCGACTTCATGACGGCGCATTGGGCGCATTTGCCCTACGAGCTCCTCGGTCGAGTTTCCAACCGGATCATTAATGAAGTACGTGGCCTGAACCGCGTGGTTTATGACGTTTCTGGAAAGCCACCGGCAACGATTGAGTGGGAATAATCCGGCGTCGCGTACCATCTGGTAGCAGATGGTAAAAAATCCTTCCAAGCCCGCGTAATTGCGGGCTTTTTTCATTTTTGGTCTGGCAGCAGCATGCATAACTGAGTACCGGCAAGGAGTTATTTTGCATGGTTTTCTGAATGGTATTGTTATAAAGTGCCTGGAATATTTGGTCTGATACCATTCATTGATGACTTAGGAACTCATGGTATTGAAATCTTGAAAACCGAGATGCAGCAACGGTTTACAGCGATTTTTCGGGGTTTTCAGATCATGGTATTTTCAGACCGCTTTGATACCATGAATGAAGGAGAAAGCCATGCTTTCCGATACCAAACTACGCAATCTGAAGCCGCAGGATAAGATCTATAAAGTTGCCGATCGTGATGGGCTCTATGTTGCTGTAACGAAAGCCGGCAGCATTTCGTTCAGGTACAACTACACGCTCAATGGCCGGCAGGAAACGATGACGTTCGGCCAGTACGGTTTGGGCGGCATCACGCTGGCAGAGGCACGTGAGCGACTTGGCGAAGCAAAGCGCCTGATTGCCGCCGGCAAGTCTCCGGCCCGAGAAAAGGCCAAATCAAAGACCAGGGAGAAGGGGGCCAACACCTTCGACGACTGGGCGCAAAGCTGGTTGCGAGGCTACGAAATGGCCGATTCGACGCGGGACATGCGCCGCGCCTGTTATGAGCGTGAGTTGAAAGCTGTATTCGGCAACAAGCTGTTAGCCGAAATTTCCCATGAAGATCTGCGCAATTTGACCGACAAAATCGTAGCGAGAAATGCGCCGGCCACGGCGGTTCACACTCGTGAGGTCGTAATGCAGATTTATCGTTGGGCGAATGAGCGCGGTCAGCACGTCGATAACCCTGCTGACAAGGTCAGGCCAACAGCCATAGCCCGGTTCGCGCCACGTGAGCGCGCCTTGTTGCCTGAAGAGATCGGCCTGATGTACGAGTACCTGGACAAGGTCTCGGCAGGCCCGCAATTTAAGGTGGCCTGCAAGCTGTTGCTGCTGACGATGGTGCGCAAAGGTGAGCTGACCGATGCCAAGTGGAGTGAGATCAGTTTCACGGATGCGCTATGGACAATTCCGAAGGAGAGGATGAAGCGCCGAAACCCGCATCTGGTTTTCTTGTCACGGCAGGCGCTTGAAATATTCATGGCGCTAAAGACCTTTGCCGGCGGGTCCGAATGGGTGCTCCCATCGCGCTATGACGCTGATGCGCCGATGAGTAATGCCACGCTGAACAGGGTGCTGGAACTGGTCTATACCCTGGCACAGAAGGATGGCAAGGACTTGGCCAAGTTTGGGCCGCATGACCTGCGCCGAACCGCCAGCACCTTGCTGCATGAGGCCGGATACAACACGGATTGGATCGAAAAATGTCTGGCCCACGAGCAGAAGGGGGTCAGGGCGGTGTACAACAAGGCCGAATACCGAGAACAGCGGACGGCCATGCTGCAAGACTGGGCAGACATGATTGATGGGTGGACAGTAAGACGCAAGGCCTAAGCATGCATCGTCGCAGCCAGCCGAAGGTGGTGCGACGATTTGCCCATTGCGAAGCCCGGGAGATTGGTCGATGAGTAGTTTGTTCACGCCGCGACGACGGTTTGCCCAGGACGGATTGCCTGGCTGCCAGATGCTTTGCGCTCGTTGACCCATGCAGTGACCTCGTCCAGATCCCAGGCAACGTTGCGCGTGGTGAGGGCGATACGCTTGGGAAATTCGCCACGCTTCTCCATGTTGTAAATCGATTTGTCCGAGAGAGGAATCATGCTGAGAAGCCGCTTGCGGTTGATCAGCACCATGCCGGGCTTAACATGTTCAGGGCCTTTCATTTCGGGTAATCCTTTCTGTATTTCCATGTTTTGCTCGAAAACTTTGATAGTTACGGGGGGTATTTGCCGCGGTACCGGCAAATTTTCGAGATGTTTTGGGTTGAATATTCGATATCAATTGCTTGAAGCAATCTAGGCATCTGATGCCAAGTTGCTTTGGCTCATGCGATGGCGCTTTTGTCAGCCATCGGGCTCTTCCGCTTTGAGGACTTCGCGGGCGCCCCGGTTATCCGGTACCGAAATAAGGCCGTCCTTTTCCATCGCCTCGATCATCCGGGCCGCCCGGTTGTAGCCAATCCGAAGTTCGCGCTGCACCAGTGAAATCGAGGCGCGCTGGGTGGTTCGCACAATTGCGACCGCTTGGGCATAGAGCGGGTCCGAGCCATTGCCGGGGAGATTGCTGTCCGTTGCCGCACGCGGTGCGCCACCTCCTTGTTCAGCCAGGTCGATAACTTCGCCGCCCAGGGCGTCGACCAAGGCCGGCAGGAATCGGGCGAGTTCGCCGGTCATCAGCGCGAAATCGGCATCGAACTGCTCGTCAGCATGCTCGGCACTTTTTTCTGCTTCATCCTTGAGAATGTCGAGGAAGGTCAGGCGTTTGATTTCCAGCTTTTCGGTCAGCACGAAGGAAATGCGTTCATCCCAGGTC
>JAVBXO010000097.1 GCA_030824535.1 Azonexus sp.
GGCAATCTGTTCAATGGCCGCGAGCGCCAGCAGGCGGCCGGTCGGGGCGTTCGGGTTCGGGAAAATGATCCCGCCGCATTGGTCACCACTCAGTTGACCGCAATAATCGGCCGGATCGATGGCAAAGTCCCCGGCCAGCGGCACCGTGCGATATTCAACGCCGTACAGGCCGCAATACACCGGGTAGAAGCTGTAGGTGATGTCCGGGAACAGGATGGGCTGTTCATGCTTCAACAGCGCCATGAAAACATGCGCCAGGACTTCGTCGGAACCATTGCCGAGGAAGACCTGTGCTGGCGTCACGGCATAGCGCCGGGCGACAGCCTGCTTCAGCAGGTCGGCATTCGGGTCCGGGTACAGGCGCAGGCGCGCGCCATCGTCGCCCAACTCGGCCTGGATCGCCGCTACGGCCTTCGGCGAAGGCGGATAGGGGTGCTCATTGGTGTTGAGCTTGATCAGATTGGCGATCTTGGGCTGTTCGCCCGGCACATAGGGGGTGAGGTCGCTGACGACCTGGCTCCAGAAACGGCTCATGGGGTATTCACGGAAGGCGTAAAAGCAGGGCGAAATGGTATCATGCCCCTCCGTTCAAACGCTTTTTGCAGCCTAAATCCGATGCGGCAAGCCGAAGTCACCCGTAACACCCTCGAGACACAGATCACCGTCCGTCTCAACCTCGATGGCACCGGCCAGGGCAAATTTGCCACCGGCGTTCCTTTTCTCGATCACATGCTCGACCAGATCGCCCGCCATGGCCTGATCGATCTCGACATCGTGGCCAACGGCGATCTGCACATCGACGCCCATCACACCGTTGAAGACCTCGGCATCACCTTCGGCCAGGCGCTGGCCAAGGCCTGGGGCGACAAGAAGGGACTGACCCGCTACGGCCACAGCTATGTGCCGCTCGACGAGGCGCTGTCGCGCGTCGTCATCGACCTCTCCGGTCGGCCGGGGCTGGAACTGAATGTCGAATTCACTCGCGCGATGATTGGTTCGTTTGACGTCGATCTATTCAGCGAGTTTTTCCACGGTCTGGTCAATCATGCCGGCATGACCCTGCATATCGACAACCTGCGCGGCAAGAATGCCCACCATCAGGCCGAAACCATTTTCAAGGCTTTCGGACGCGCGCTGCGCATGGCCGTGACGCCCGATGAGCGCATGGCCGGTGTCATGCCCTCGACCAAGGGGACGCTCAATGGCTGATGTCATCGCAGTGATTGACTACGGCATGGGCAACTTGCGCTCGGTGTCGAAGGCGCTGGAACATGTGGCCGGCGCCAAGCAGGTCGTCGTTACCGCCGATCCGGCCGTGGTTGCCGCTGCCGAACGTGTGGTCTTCCCTGGACAGGGGGCGATGCCCGACTGCATGCGCGAACTCGAAGCCCGTGGTTTGCGCGCTGCCGTCATTCAGGCGGCCAAGGACAAACCTTTCCTCGGCATTTGCGTCGGCGAACAGATGCTCTTCGAGCACAGTGAAGAAGGTGATGTGCCGGGTCTCGGCATCTTCGCTGGCGACGTCAAGCGTTTTCCCGATGAAATGATGGTCGACCGCAATAATGGCCAGCGTCTGAAGGTGCCGCACATGGGCTGGAACGAAGTGCAGCAGAAACCGCATGCGCTGTGGGACGGCATCGCAGATCGTTCGCGCTTCTATTTCGTGCACAGCTATTGCGTACAGCACATCGATCCGCTGCTGACCACCGGGATTTGTGACTATGGCATCCCCTTTACCTGTGCGGTAGGGCGGGATAATATCTTTGCGGTTCAATTCCATCCCGAGAAAAGTGCTCGCGACGGCTTGCAGCTTCTGAAAAATTTTGTCGTGTGGCGCCCCTGAGCGCTATTTTCGAGCCAATTTCCTGATACTCCCATGCTGATTATTCCCGCCATCGATTTGAAGGACGGACAGTGCGTCCGTTTGAAACAGGGCCTGATGGAACAGGCCACCGTGTTTTCCGACAGCCCGGCCGAACAGGCTCGCCGCTGGGTTGAACAGGGCGCCCGCCGGCTGCATCTGGTCGACCTGAACGGCGCCTTTGCCGGCAAGCCGAAGAACGCGGCTGCGATCAAGGCCATCCTCGCCGAAGTCGGCGACGAAATCCCCGTCCAGCTGGGCGGTGGCATTCGCGACCTCGATACCATCGAGGCTTGCCTCGATGCCGGTCTGACCTACGTCATCATCGGTACGGCCGCGGTCAAGAACCCCGGCTTCCTGCACGATGCCTGCGTAGCCTTCCCGGGCCACATCATCGTTGGCCTCGATGCCAAGGATGGCAAGGTCGCCACCGATGGCTGGTCGAAACTGACCGGCCACGATGTCGTCGATCTCGGCAAGAAATACGAAGATTACGGCGTCGAATCGATCATCTATACCGACATCGGTCGCGACGGCATGCTTTCCGGGCTGAATATCGAAGCCACAGTGCGTCTGGCGCAGGCGCTGACCGTGCCGGTCATCGCTTCCGGCGGCCTGTCCAACCTTGACGACATCAGGGCCTTGTGTGGCGTTGAGAAGGAAGGCGTCGTCGGCACCATCGCCGGCCGTGCAGTCTATGACGGCTCGCTCGATTTCGCCGCCGCGCAAAAGCTGGCTGATGAGTTGGGCGCCTGATGCTGGCTAAACGCATCATTCCCTGCCTGGACGTCACGGCTGGCCGGGTCGTCAAGGGCACCAATTTCGTTGGCCTGCGCGACGCTGGTGATCCGATTGAAATTGCCCGTCGCTACAACGAGCAGGGCGCCGATGAAGTGACCTTCCTCGACATCACGGCGTCCAGCGATCAGCGCGACATCATTTTGCACATCATTGAAGCCTGCGCCGAGCAGGTTTTCATTCCGCTGACCGTTGGTGGCGGCGTGCGCAAGGTGGAAGACGTCCGGCGTCTCCTGAATGCCGGCGCCGACAAGGTGTCGATGAATACCGCAGCGGTGCAGAACCCCGACCTGGTGTTCGATGCCTCTGCCAAAGTTGGTTCGCAATGCATCGTCGTCGCCATCGACGCCAAGCAGACCGCGCCGGGCAAGTGGAATGTCTTCACCCATGGCGGTCGCAACGATACTGGCATGGATGCGGTGGACTGGGCAAAACGCGTCGAAATGCTCGGCGCTGGCGAAATCCTGCTGACCAGCATGGATAGGGACGGGACCAAGAATGGTTTCGACCTGGCGCTGACCCGCGCTGTCTCCGACGCGATCAAGATTCCGGTCATCGCCTCCGGCGGTGTCGGCAATCTGCAGCATCTGGCGGATGGTGTCACTGAAGGTCGTGCCGATGCGGTACTGGCCGCGTCGATCTTCCACTTTGGTGAGTACACCGTGCGCCAAGCCAAGGAATACATGGCTACGTGCGGCATCGAAGTGCGTCTGTAATGGCCGATCTCGACAACACCTTGCCCTGGCTGGAAGCGCTGAAATGGGACGCCGACGGCATGATTCCGGCCATCGCCCAGGATGAAAGCGGTCGCGTCGTAATGTTCGCCTACATGAACCGCGATTCGTTGCAGCAGACGCTGGCCTGCGGCAACGCTGTATACTGGTCCCGTTCACGCAAGCGCCTGTGGCGCAAGGGTGAAGAATCCGGCCACTTCCAGAAAGTGCACTCGATTCGCACCGATTGCGACGGCGACGTTCTCTTGCTGGCCATCGAACAAGTTGGCGGCATTGCCTGTCATACCGGTCGTGAGAGCTGTTTCTTCAATGAACTGCAGGGGGACCGCTGGGTTCCCGCTGACCCGGTTTTGAAAGACCCTAAGGAAATTTACCAATGAGCACGCATGACATTCTCCATCGTCTCTCCGAAACGCTGGCTTCCCGTCGCCATGCCGATCCGGAAAAGTCCTATACCGCCAAGCTGTTCGCCGAAGGCCCGGACTCGATCCTGAAGAAAATCGGCGAGGAATGCGCCGAGCTGATCATGGCTGGCAAGGAAGGCAAGCGCCTGAAGATCGTCTGGGAATCCACCGATGTGATCTACCACGTACTGGTGCTGCTGGCCTTCTACGAGATGGGCATCGAAGACGTATCGCAGGAAATGCGCCGTCGCGAAGGCATTTCCGGTATCGACGAAAAGGCGGCACGGGGGACGAAGTGAGCGATTGCATTTTCTGCAAGATCGTCGAAGGAAAAATTCCGGCTGCGAAGGTTTACGAGGATGATGACATCCTTGCCTTCAAGGACATCGCGCCGGCTCGGCCGGTGCATGTGCTGGTGATTCCGAAAAAACACATTACTTCGCTGGCGACAGCGACGGCGGACGATACGCTGGTGCTGGGCAAGATCCTGGCGAAGGCCAACGAAATTGCGCTGGCGCAAGGTAGTCCGGACGGTTTCCGGGTCATCATCAATACT
This sequence comes from Azonexus sp., assembly GCA_030824535.1. GTDB lineage: Bacteria > Pseudomonadota > Gammaproteobacteria > Burkholderiales > Rhodocyclaceae > Azonexus. The sequence continues at coordinate 4,354 of JAVBXO010000097.1, forward strand.
GGTCGCGTCGGACAGCAGGAAGTGCAGCATCTGCACGCACACATCGTGGGTGGCCCTGATCCGGTCGGCCCGATGCTCAAGCGTATTTAAGGCTTTAGGAGAGAGACATGGGTAGCTTTTCGATTTGGCACTGGCTGATTGTCCTGGTCATCGTGATGCTGGTTTTCGGCACCAAGAAACTGCGCAATGTCGGCCAGGATCTGGGCGGTGCGGTCAAGGGTTTCAAGGATGGCATGAAGGAAGCGAGCGCTGACGGCAAGCCGGCGGATGCGGCGCAGCAGCCCCCCCAGCAGGTTGGCGGCCAGACCATTGATGTAGACGTCAAGGAAAAGACCAAGAGCTGAGCAGGATCGAGTTGTCAGGATCGAGTTGCCTAGTGATCAGGTGACCATGCCTGACCACTCGATTCTCGATCCTTGATCCTGAATCCTATTCGCTATGTTCGATATTGGCTTTTCTGAATTGCTGGTGATTGGCATCGTGGCCCTCGTGGTCATCGGGCCGGAGAAATTGCCGAAAGTCGCGCGCACGCTCGGGCACCTGCTCGGTCGGGCGCAGCGTTACGTTAACGATGTCAAATCCGACATCAATCGCGAAATCCAGCTCGACGAACTGAAGAAGCTGCAATCGCAGGTTTCCGAGTCGGCGCGTTCGCTGGAAGCTTCGGTGCGCAGCGAATACGATGCCGCCCGCAGCGCCATCGAGGCGCCGGTCGAGGAAGTCAGGTCAGCGGTTGCTGATCTGGAGTCCAGCGCCAGCCAGCCGATTTCTGCCGCAGCGGAGAGCCCGGCGTCATTGCCGGATTCCGTACCGGCTGCCGAAATTCCCGCCAATAGCGCAAAAGCATGAGCGATAGCCCGGAAGAGTCATTCATCTCCCACTTGGTGGAGTTGCGTAATCGCCTGATGTGGAGCATGGGGGCGGTCTTTGTTGCACTGATTGCCTTATGCATTTATCCCGGTCCGGGAGATATTTACGACATTCTGGCCGCACCCTTGACCAAGGCTTTGCCTGAGGGCACCAAGATGGTGGCTATCGGCGTCATCACGCCCTTCATGGTGCCGTTGAAGGTGACCGGTATGGTCGCTTTCATCCTGGCCTTGCCTTTCGTGCTTTATCAGGCCTGGGCTTTTATCGCGCCAGGTTTGTACGCCCACGAAAAACGCCTGGGCATTCCGCTGATCATTTCGAGCACTTTCCTGTTTATTTCCGGGATGGCCTTTTGCTATTTCTTCGTATTTGGCCAGGTGTTTACCTTTATTAACGGTTTTGCCCCCAAGAGCATTACCCCCGCGCCGGATATCGAGGCTTACCTGTCCTTTGTGATGACCATGTTCCTGGCTTTCGGTATTGCCTTCGAGGTGCCGGTGGCTCTGGTCGTGCTGGTCAAGCTGGGCGTCGTCAATGTCGAGAAGCTCAGGGAATGGCGCTCGTATTTCATCGTCGGGGCTTTTGTCGTGGCGGCCGTAGTCACGCCGCCAGATGTCGTGTCGCAATTGTCGCTGGCGATTCCGATGTGTCTGCTCTATGAATTAGGCATTCTGGTGTCGCACTTCGTCTCGGCCCCGGCCGCGCCGGAAAATGCCGCTGCTGCGGTCGACCCGCTGCAATCGGCAAAAATGGACAGCGAGATGAATAGCGAACTGGACAAGGCCGAAGCCGAGTTCCGCAAGCTTTCCGGCGATAACTGATCAGGACTTGTTGCGCACCGGGCCGGGCAGCGTTGCCCGGCTGAGTACGGCCTCACCCTCGGCGAAATACCACAGGCTGCCGGGGGGCATTTCTTCCCATTGTTCGTTATCGGTCAGCGGCTGTGTGGCAATCACCGCGACGCGGTCATCCGGCGTGGTCACGTCACTGAAGTCGACAGTGACATCCTGATCCTTGAGGTGGGCCTGACGGAAGGGCGCGCGGCGCTCGATATAGGAGAGGCGGGTCGAGGCGTGGGCAAACAGGCAATTACCGTTTGACAGCAGGAAATTGAATTCGCCGTAACGGCTGATGGCCAGCGTCAGCACGTGCAGGGCTTCGAACAGCGCTTCGTCGCTCGGCTGTTCGTCGCCAAAATGACCGCGCAGCTCCTGCAGCAACCAGCAGAAGGCGCGCTCGCTGTCGGTCAGGCCAACCGGGCGAAAGCTGCCGTCGAGTCCCGGCGCGAATTCCAGCAGATTGCCATTGTGCGCAAATATCCAGTAACGCCCCCAGAGTTCGCGAATGAAGGGGTGGGTGTTTTCCAGGCCGATGGCGCCCTGCGTGGCCTTGCGAATATGGGCGATGACGTTTTTCGAGCGTATCGGGTAGCGGCTGACCAGTTCGGCAATCGGTGAGGTGCTCGACGGTTGCGGGTCGAGAAACAGCCGGGTACCCCGGCCTTCGAAAAAAGCGATGCCCCAGCCATCGGAATGGACATCGGTGGCGCCACCACGGGCCTGGAAGCCGGTGAAGGAAAAACAGATGTCGGTGGGGACGTTGCAGTTCATGCCCAGAAGCTGGCACATGGTTTATTCCTTTTCGGAGCGTGTGCCCGGACGCTTGCCGATGCGCACGGGCAGCTCGAGCACATTCTTGTCGCGGCGCAGGCGGAAGCTGACTTTGTCATCCGGCGTCAGGGCGGCGATCAGTTCGAGCATGACCTGCGGATCCTTGACCGGCTTGCCATTGACCGCCAGCAGTACATCGCCCGGTCGGATGCCGGCAATGTCGGCCGGGCTGCGGCGCATCACGCCGGCAATCAGGGCGCCTGCGGTGTCCGGCAGGTTGAACGACTCGGCCAGTTCGGGGGTGATTTCCTGGGCTTCGACGCCGATCCAGCCACGGGTCACGGTGCCGTTGCTGATGATTTGTTCCATGATGCTGCGGGCGCTGGAGGCCGGAATGGCAAAGCCGATGCCGAGCGAACCGCCGGTGCGGGAATAGATGGCGGTATTGATGCCGACCAGGTGACCCTGGGTATCGATCAGTGCCCCGCCCGAATTGCCGGGGTTGATCGCTGCATCGGTTTGAATGAAGTTCTCGAAGGTATTGATCCCGAGGTGAGAACGGCCCAGCGCCGAAACAATGCCCATGGTCACGGTTTGCCCGACGCCGAAGGGGTTGCCGATGGCCAGTACGACATCGCCGACGCGCAGATTTTCGGTTTGGCCAAAGGTGGTGGTCGGCAAGCCTTCCGCCTTGATGCGCAGAATGGCCAGATCGGATTCGGGATCGCTGCCAATTACCGCGGCTTTGTAGGTTTTACCGTCGTTCAGCGCGACCTGGATGTCGGTGGCGCTTTCGATGACGTGGAAATTGGTCAGAATGTAGCCGTTAGGGCTGACGATCACGCCGGAGCCGAGTCCGGAATTGCGTTGCGCGGGTTCGTCAGGACGTTCGCCAAAAAAATGCCGGAATAGCGGGTCATTGAACAGGGGATGGCGCTGCTGCTTGATTTCCTGGGTGGTGTAGACATGTACGACCGAGGGCAGGGCTGCGCGTGCGGCTTCGCGATACGAGCCAGGCGACGGGCTATCCGGCCCAGTCGGACTGGTCGCTTGTTGCAAGGCGACGATGCTGGGTGTCCTGACCAGCCATTCGGGCTTCAAGGTTGATAGAACAAACAGCACGGCCAGCGCAACAGTCACTGTTTGTGCAAAAATCAGCCAAAGCCTTTGCATGGAATTGTCTCAATGAAGCGTGATGCCTTGTTATGTTATCTGGACGGGCTGTTGCAGCCCGCGAAGTTCCGGGATTATTGCCCAAACGGTTTACAAGTGGAAGGTCGCGAGGAAATCACCCGGATTGTCGCCGGCGTAACCGCCAGTCAGGCCTTGCTGGATATTGCGGTGGACCGTGGCGCCGATGTCATTCTTGTTCACCATGGTTATTTCTGGAAAGGTGAAGACGGACGGATTACCGGTTTGCGCCGCCGTCGTCTGGGCACCTTGCTGCACCACGAAATCAACCTGCTGGCCTATCACCTGCCGCTCGATGCGCATCCGGAATTGGGCAACAACGCCCGCCTGGCGGCCTTGTTTGGCTGGCAAGCCGAGGGGCGCTTCGGCGATCAGGACATCGCTTGGCATGGCGTTTTGGCGGAGCCCGTCAGCCTGGGCGACCTGACTCGCCGGATTGCCCTGGCGCTGGGGCGCGAACCTCTGGTCATTGGTGATCCTGATCGTCGGGTCCGCCGCATTGCCTGGTGTTCAGGTGGGGCACAGGGGTATTTCGAACAGGCCATTGGCTTGGGGGTTGATGCCTATCTTTCTGGCGAGATTTCCGAACAGACCGTACATCTGGCACACGAAAGCGGCGTGGCCTACCTGGCTGCCGGGCACCATGCGACCGAACGCTATGGCGCGCAGGCGCTGGCTGCTCACCTGGCCGACAAATTTGCCATCAGCTGCGAGTTCATCGATTTGCCGAACCCGGTTTGAGTGCCGCCTAGGCCGCTTCCTTCTGCAGTGAATAGGCATCTTCGAGAATGCGGATCAGCAGGACAATTTCCTCGATGACCTCAAGCGGGAAGCCGTGGCGCTGGCCGGCGCGCGTGTCGTGCAGAAGGTAATAAAGATAGGACATGCAGGCGCGTGTTCCCCAGCTTTGCTGCAGGTGCTCGCTG
>JAVBXO010000302.1 GCA_030824535.1 Azonexus sp.
GCGGAGTGCGCAGGGCAGCAACGCCGCGGGGCGCGCCGGTAGTCAGTCAGCCGGAAAGTCAGCCGCTGCTTAAAGCTGCCAGCAAGCCCAAGGCGAAAGCCGGCAAGGCCAAGAGTGCTGCCAAACCCAAGGCAGCGACCAAGAAGGCCAAAGCACCGGTCAAAGCCAAGGTGGCCGCCAAGCCGCGGGCAAAAAAGGCCGCAAAACCGCGTTGACCGCAGCAGCGGCGGGCGAGCGCGGTAAAATGCGGCTCGCCCGATTTTGAAAGCACTTAAAAGATGTCCTCACGCCTGATCTACGGTTTTCACGCCATCACCTCCAAGCTTCGTCACGACCCGGAATCGCTCAAGGAAATCATGGTCGATGCCAGTCGTCACGACGCCAGGGCGCGTGAGCTGATGCAGCATGCCGAATTGCAGGGCATCAAGGTGCTGGCCCTCGATGGCAAGCGGCTCGACGGCATGGCGCCTGGCGCGCGCCACCAGGGCGTGATTGCCCGTATCGAAGGGGCGCGCAAGCTGGCGCATCTCGACGATGTGCTCGATACCCTGGAAGAGCCGGCTTTCCTGCTCGTGCTCGATGGCATCACCGATCCGCGCAACCTCGGCGCCTGCCTGCGCGTCGCCGATGCCGCCGGGGTCCATGCGGTGATCGCCCCCAAGGACAAGGCCGTCGGCCTGACCGACGTGGCGGTGAAGACGGCCTGCGGCGCTGCTGAAACCATGCCCTACATCATGGTCACCAACCTGGCGCGGACCTTGCGTGAGCTGAAGGAACGCGAAATCTGGGTAGTCGGCACCGCCGGTGAAGCGCCTAGCGACCTGTATGCCGCCGAATGGCCGCAAGCCACGGCCTGGGTCATGGGCGCCGAAGGCGAGGGCATGCGCCGCCTGACGCGCGAAACCTGCGACCAGCTGGTCAGCATCCCGATGTATGGCTCGGTCGAAAGCTTGAACGTCTCGGTCGCGTCCGGTGTCTGCCTGTTCGAGGCGCGTCGCCGTCGCGTTTGAACCTTGTTTCACGAGTTTGCTGATCATCCTCAGTTCGACCTGATGGCCCCCTGTCTTGCCGGGGAGGCTTTGGCGCGTGGCATTTTCATTGCGCAGCACCAGGGTCGTATTGAGCACTTTGCCGCGCGCCGCAACGGGGGCGATGTCCCCAAGCCAGTGGCCGCCAATGGCGTACACTTGCCGCCCGTTTTTGTTGCAGAACCATTTTCCGGAGTACTGACCATGGAAGGCAGTCTGGTCGCAGTAACGAAGTTGCCAACGAAGTGGGGCGAATTTGCCCTGCACGTTTTTACGTTTGGTGAAGAACATCATCTTGCCCTGGTCCTGGGCGACCTGACGCAAGCCGGGCCGGTGCTGACGCGCATCCATTCGGAGTGCCTGACCGGCGACGCGCTGTTCAGCCAGCGCTGCGATTGCGGCAGCCAGCTGGCCAGTGCGCTGCAGGCGATTTCCCGCGAAGGGCGGGGCCTGCTGATTTACCTGCGCCAGGAAGGGCGCGGCATTGGCCTGCTCAACAAGCTCAAGGCCTATCAATTGCAGGATGGCGGGCTGGATACCGTCGATGCCAATCTCGCCCTCGGTCTCGAGGTCGATTCACGGTCCTACGAGTATTGCCGTTTCATGTTCAATCATTTCGGCATTCAATCCATCCGCCTGATTACCAATAACCCGAAAAAGCTGGCGGCAATCGCCGCCATGGGCATTGCCGTCGAACGCCTGCCCAGCGAATCCAGCGTTGTTGCCGACAACGAGCGCTATATCGCGACCAAGATCGAGCGCATGGGGCACCTGTTCTGATCGTCTGATCTTGCCAGGAAAAACGCCGACGCCAGTGATGACTGGCGTCGGCGTTTTTTCGTGTCCGGCCGGCCGCCGTCGGGCTTAGAAGCTGTGGCTCACGCCGACGGCGTACAGGTTGGCGTCGTTGCCGGCCAGCGGAACGTCATCGCCCTTGATCGAAACGTTGCCGGCTGTCCCGTTGCCGATATGGGTATAGCCAGCGTAAAGCGTGGTGCGCTTGGACAGGGCATGGTTGTAAACCAGCGACCAGGCACTGGAGTTATCGTCGGCCGCCGTGCTCTTGATGCTGTTCCGGCCATACGAAACCTTGACCAGGCCGGCAGCGCTGACCGGCACGGTGACAGCCACCGCCCACTTGCTGTCGGCGTTGAGGTTGTCGACCTTCTTGTTCTGATACATCGCGAACAGCTTGGCAACGCTCAGGTCGTAGGAAGCGCCCAGACCGTATTCACGCACGTCGTCGCCGGCGACGGTGTTCTTCGTCGCAATCTTCGAATAGACGCCGCCGGCCTGCAGCGGGCCATGGTTATAGGTGGCGCTGAGCAGGGTGGCGTAGGCGTCGTTGCCAGTCGGCTGAGCGGCGGCGTTTTCGGTCACGCGGGCATGGTTGACCGCAAGACTGAGGCCGCCGAAGCTCGGTGCAACATAGGCGACGGCATTGTCGGCGCGGCCCGGATTGCCGTAGACCAGCAGTGAGGTGGCCTTCATGCGGTCGGTATTGTTGAAGGCGCCACCGGCCACCGGGTTGTAGGCGCAGGCGAAATTGAAACCGGCGGTCTGCAGACGGCCGGCAACGACCGTACCGAAATTGCCGGTCAGGCCGACGAAGGTTTGGCGCGACTGGCTGCCGGTCCATTGGGTCTTCGAAGCGGGATCGCCGACGCCGTAGTTCTGGTCGGGAGCGATGTTGTATTCGAGGGTGAACAAGGCCTTCATGCCGCCGCCGAGATCCTCGATGCCCTTGAAGCCGAGGCGGGACGGCGCGTTCAGGCCATTGTCGATGACGTTGCCACTCTTCAGGCCGGAACTGCTCATGTGGGCATAGCCGACATCGACAGAACCGTAGATGGTGACGTTGGACTGGGCGAAAGCGGTAGCGGAACCGAGGGCGGCAATAGCCAGGGCGAGCGACTTGATGCGCATCTTTTGTACTCCTTCACTGTAATTGGAATGGACTTGCCGTAATGCAAGTGGCGCCAAATTACGGGGCTTCCCGGTTGTTGCTCCAAGACGCTGTCCCCCTGTTGCCCGTCGATGCGATCAGTGAAGAAAATTGCCGGTGCAAGTGTTGTTTTCTTGGCACAAAAACAGTCGTGCAGACGGCCTGTCAGGCCGACTTGGGCTAAAGTAAAGGGTGAACGCCGGGCTTCAGGTTTGCTGGAAGCAGCAGATGCCTTGGCGGAAAGTTTGTTTACAACAAAAGGGGGGAGAAAAATGTCAGCTGTTACGCATTTGTCGCAATTTGGTGTTTCCGTACTGCAGGCACGGGAATTCATTTTTGCCAATCTTGAATCACCGATAAGCATCTTCAATGCTGCGTATCAATACGGTCTGACCAATGACATGCTGGCTGAAATCGTCGGTGGTGGTGTTGGTGCAGGCGATGTCCGCAACTGGTTTGCCGGGCAAGGTATTGATGCTGCGGTGCTTGATCAGTCGGGTAGTACGGGAGGGACTTTCCTGCCCCCGGAATTGCAGGCACTTACCTCGCTGGTCAGTCTCAACAACAATGCCGACATTCTTTCCAGTAGCGTCTTGCATGATCGAATCGTCGCCAGTACGGGGGCGTCGGCGTATGACTATGCATTTGACCCTTCGGGTATTCCGGGGGCGGAAGATGGCATCCTGTCAGCCAGCGATCTCGGGATCCCCGGTATGCCAGATTTGCCGGCGACGCAAGCGGTTCTTGAAAGTCTCTATTTCGGAACAGTGATCAACATGGCCCGGATGGTGGATGAGCAGGAGGTTGTGAACGAGCTTGTGCCTTTCATCGTCAACAACCAGTTTGCGCTCGAAGCTGGCGATCCTGTCGTGACAGAGCAGGGGATGCAACTGCTCTTGGGGATATTCGCTGATCCGGCGGTGCAGCCAGTTCTGAGCGATGCCCAGATTGCCGATGTCGTCGTTCTCTCAGGAGTCACCTTTGTCGGCATCGCGCAATGGGATCCGACCGCAGTACCGTTCGAAAGCCTCTTCAATAATATTTTCACAGGCTGACTGAGAGTGGGCTGGCACTATTTCCCAGGTGTCAGCCAGAGTTTTTTCCAGCCCTCGTGACCCAGTCTTTGCATGGTTTCGATATTGCGCTCGAAAATGGTTGCCGCATCGGGAAAGGCGGCAACTGCACGGTCGATGCTGCTTTCACGCAGCAGGTGCAGCATCGGATAAGGCGAACGGTTGGTGTAATTGGCAATGTCATCGGGGTCGCTGCCGGCAAACTCATAGTCAGGATGCAGGCTGGCGACCTGAAAGATCCCCTCATAACCGCGATTTCTCAAGAGTGCCTCGACCTCCGCCAGAAAGAAATGGTAGTCAAGGAAATCGGTCATTGCCTGGGGGTGGATCAGTAAGGTCGTGTCGAGTTGTTCGGCTTCCCTTGTCGCCAGTAGTGACAGTTCGTTTTCCAGTTCGGCAAGCAGTTCGTCTGCTGTCGTTGCTGCGGTCAACGCATAACGCACCTGTTTTTTGACAAAGACGCTTTTGGCAAACGGGCAAAGATTGAGGCCGATCACAGCGCGCTCCAGCCACATCCGGGTAGCATCCAGAATCGCTTCAACCTCATCGTCGGTACGGGGGAAAAGGACGTCGCTCATCGTGAGTCTCCAGTAAGTATTCGGAAAAATGCGCGCGGGTCGAAAAGGGGCACCCTGGCTGGTCCTGTCCATTGAAAATCGTTCCCAGTTTCCCGCTGGCGCCGAATTCTAACAGCGGAGCCAGCGGCGGCTTTCCGCTCCGCTGGCTGTGCGGCTATTCCGTTTGATGCGCATGGTGACGATCATGCCTTCAATGCCTTGTCCGGCGCCGGTTCTGTGGTCGGACTACTGCCCTATGCCTGGCTGTTCTTCATCCTCGCATCATCCTGACCATCTCCACGACCTCGAACCTGCTTTTCGGCATCATCGTCAAGGCGATGGACGAGAAGCAAGGGAGGACATGGTCCGCGCAACCTTGGCAGCAATCAGCGCGAAACTGGAACCCTGAATTTCCGCAAGGGAAAGGTTTTAATGACGGACGGGCAGAAAAAGCTGTTCGCCCGTTTCCAGTGATTGCCTTGGCGCCTGAGCCTGCAGGGGGCGGTACTCAGGTGCTGGCGGAGCGCTTGAAATCCTTCAGGCGAAAGCCGAGTATGTACAGCGTTGCAAAATATGCGCTGATACCAAGTGCTACCAGGATGCTGAGTTGTGTGGCTCGGGTAGCAATGCTGGCATGTAACCAGTCCGTATCTGCGCCGATCCCTGTCCAGAGGGTCATGCCCAGTGCTGACAATGCCAGGCCCAGTTTGAGCAGAAATCCCGTCCAGCCGGGTTGTGGCTGATAAATCTCCTGCTTTCGCAAGCCCTTGAAGAGCAGGGCGGCATTCAGGCAAGCCGCCAGCCCGATGGAAAGGGCCAGCCCGGCGTGTTCGAGCCAGCGGAAAAAAGCAAGATTCATGGCTTGCGTTGCCACCAGTGAAATCAGGGCGATGCGGACCGGGGTGCGAACATTTTGTTGAGCGTAAAAGCCAGGGGCGAGTACCTTGACCAGTATGAGTCCGGTCAATCCTATGCTGTAGGCGACTAAGGCTTTGCGGGTCTGGAGAACGTCATCGGGCGAAAATGCACCGTGAAAAAACAGGGTTGCGATCAGCGGGATGGCGAGAATCGCCAGCGCGAGCGCTGCTGGTGCAGCGAGGAGAAATGTCAGGCGCAGCCCCCAATCAAGCAGGCGAGAGTATTCAGCGTAATCTTTTGTCGCATGGCAGCGGGAAAGTGAGGGCAGCAGAATGGTGCCAAGCGCTGCACCGAGCAAGCCGGATGGGAATTCCATCAGGCGATCAGCGTAGTAGAGCCAGGAAACACTGCCGGTTTTCAGGAAGGAAGCGATGGCCGTATTGATCAGCAAGCTGATCTGCGATACCGAAACGCCGATGAGAGCCGGTGCCATGAGCAGCACAATACGTTGTACTCCCGCATCACTCCAGGCTGCGCGCCAGTTCAGTGTTGGTCGCGGCAGCATGGAGATTTTTTTGAGTGCGGGAATCTGGATCGCCAATTGCAACAAGCCACCCAGAAAAACAGCCCAGGCAAGGGCGAGAACAGGCGGGTCGAAATAGGGGGTGGCAAACAAGGCCATGCCGATAAAGCTCAGATTCAGCACGACCGGGGTAAAAGCCGGCAGGGTAAAGCGGCTCCATGTATTTAATATGCCACCTGCCAGCGCCACCAGGGACATGAAGAAAATGTAGGGGAAAGTGATGCGGGTCAGGGTGATGGTCAGCTCAAATTTGTTGCTACTGGCCGCAAAGCCTGGTGCAGAAATCCAGACGAACAACGGTGCGGCGACAATGCCGATGGCGGTGATGGCAAATAGTGCGATGGATAGCAGGCTGGCGACATGATCTACCAGTAAGTGCGTTTCTTCTTCGCTGCGCTTGTTTTTGTACTCGCCAAGAATGGGGACAAACGCCTGGGAAAATGCTCCTTCGGCAAACATGCGCCGCAACAGGTTGGGTAGTTTGAAGGCGATGAAGAATGCATCGGTGGCAACGCCAGCGCCAAAGGAACGTGCAATCACGAAGTCGCGAAAAAAACCGAGAATGCGGGAAAGCAGGGTCATGCCGCTGACCGTCGCTAAAGTGCGAAGCAAATTCATTAGGGGATTGCCTGATTCGAACTGGAAAAGTATAATTCTACGCTCTGCTGCTGAGCAGTCTTGAAATCCACGGATTTCAGCTGCCAAAATGTGACGCAGATGTGCCGTTGTAGCTCAGTTGGTAGAGCAACTGATTCGTAATCAGTAGGTCGAGTGTTCGATTCACTTCAACGGCACCATAAATTCGAAAAATGGCCAAATCTCAAAGATTTGGCCATTTTTTTTGCTGTGATCATTTTTCAATCGAGATTTTCATGCGTATTTTCCTGATCGCAATCCTGTTTGCCATGCTGGGTTCTGGTTGTGCTGTTGTGGCTGTTGCTGATGCAGCAGTTAGCGTTGCGGCGACCACGGTAAAAATAGGTGCCAGCGTGGTTGAAACGGCTGTTGATGTGACGGCTTCGGGAGTCAAGGCTGTTACGGGCAGTGATTGATTCCGTCCTGTTCTATATTCGTCGACTCGCGCCGTTGCGGGCAGCAAGTGTTCGACGGCACTGGGTTTGCGTCGGATCTGCTTGAATGCTGCTGCATCCAAATACTCTATATACTGCGACTCCACCCTAGATTCAAAAGACACTTCGGTGTCTTTTTTTGTTCATGTCCCAAGCTTCCTGTTATCACTGTGGTTTGCCCATCGCTGACGATGTCCATCTGGCGGTAAGCGTCAGGGGGGCGCAGCGGGAGATGTGCTGTGTTGGTTGTCAGGCTGTCGCACAATCAATTGTTGATAATGGCCTGGATGATTACTACCGTAGTCGTGACGCCTTGCCAGAATCACCACGCGAAGCCGTTCCGGCCGTGCTGGAGCAACTGACCCTTTTTGACCATGCCGAATTCCAGAAGAGTTTTGTCAAAGAACTGGGGGCGGGTGAGCGAGAGGCGTCCTTGTTGCTGGAAGGGATTACCTGTGCGGCCTGCATCTGGTTGAATGAGCAGCATATTGGCAGGCTGCCGGGGGTGTTGGCAGTTGATATCAATTACGCAACGCGGCGGGCGAGGGTACGTTGGGATGAGTCGCGGATCAGACTTTCCGACGTTCTGGCCGCGGTTGCAGCAATCGGCTACCGTGCTTATCCGTACGATGCGGCCAAGAACGAGGAAATCTCGCAAAAGGAGCGGCGGGATGCGCTGTGGCGTTTGTGGGTGGCCGGTTTCGGAATGATGCAGGTGATGATGTATGCCTATCCGGTGTACATCGCCAATGGGGAAATGGCACCGGATATTGAAAGTCTGATGCGTTGGGCAAGCTTGATTCTGACTTTGCCCGTCGTATTTTACTCTTCTGCCCCCTTCTTCAAGAGTGCCTGGCGTGATTTGCGTCTTCGCCGCGTCGGCATGGATGTGCCGGTGGCGCTGGGGGTTGGGGTGTCTTTTGCTGCCAGTATCTGGGCAACCCTGATTCAGTCTGGCGAAGTGTATTTTGATTCGGTGACGATGTTCGTGTTCTTTCTGCTGGGGGGGCGTTTCCTGGAAATGTCCGCGCGCCAGAAGGCGTTGAGTGTGACTGAGGCGCTGGCCAAACTGTTGCCGGCATTTGCGCAAAAATTGCCAAATTTTCCGGTTGACCGCAGTACCGAGCAGTGTGTCGTTTCCGATCTGCAGGTTGGTGATAAGGTGCTGGTGCGCCCAGGTGAAATCATTCCTGCCGACGGCCGGGTGATCGAAGGGGTGAGTTGCGCCAATGAAGCATTGCTGACGGGCGAAAGTCAGCCGCTTCCCAAGGAACCGGGGGACGTCGTAACCGGCGGTTCCGTCAATGCAGGGAGTCCACTGGTTATCGGAGTGGAAAGGGTGGGTGAGGAAACTCGTCTGTCGGCAATTGTTCGCCTGATGGAGCGTGCGGCTGCCGAGAAGCCGCGCATTGTGGTGCTGGCTGACCGGGTGGCCAGCTATTTTGTGGCTGTCCTGTTATTGATTTCCATTGTTGTGGCGATCGCCTGGTATCTATATGACCCGGACCGGGCGCTGTGGATTACTGTCTCCGTATTGGTGGTGACTTGTCCTTGCGCACTTTCACTGGCGACACCGATCTCCTTGACGGTTGCTGCGGGAGCCTTGGCCAAGGACGGTTTATTGGTCACGCGGGGGCACGCCATCGAAACTCTTGCAAGAGCTACGCATTTTGTATTTGACAAGACAGGAACCCTGACTACAGGACGGATGCGTCTTGTAGATGTAA
>JAVBXO010000017.1 GCA_030824535.1 Azonexus sp.
CAAGTCCGAGTAGCGCAGGGCACCGGGCGCAGCCCGGCAGCGAACCGGGGTCGCCCTTTCTTTGCCTACTTTCTTTCGGCGAAGCGAAAGAAAGTAGGTCGCGCCGCAAGCGCGAAACCAGCGCATCCACGAAGGAAAATCATCGATAAACCCCGGTTAGGCAGGCTCAAAGCCAGTTCCTCACGAACCCCGTTTCTTCAATTCCACCAACGGCACCACTTCCGGCATCACGATACGCTGGCGACCCACCTCAACCTCTGTCAGCGGTGCGCATTCAACCATGCTCGCCAGGCAGCGCCGCGTCAGGTCCTGGTAGGTGCGGGTGCCTTCGCCTTTCCAGGCGATTTCTTCTGCTGATAGTTCGCGGATGAGCTTGGCCGGCATGCCGGCGACCAGGACACCGGGCGGGATTTCCTGGCCGGCTTTGACGAAGGCCGAGGCGGCGACGATGCTGGCTTCGCCGATCACGGCGTTGTCCATGATCACCGCGTTCATGCCGATCAGCGCGTTCTTGCCGATGCGGCAGCCGTGCAATACCGCGCCGTGGCCGATGTGGCCGTTTTCTTCGACGACGGTGTCGGTGCCGGGGAACCCATGCATGACGCAGGTGTCCTGAAGGTTGGCGCCTTTTTCCAGGATCAGCCGGCCGAAGTCGCCGCGCAGGCTGGCGCAGGGGCCGACGTAGCAGTTCGGGCCGACGATGACGTCGCCGATGAGTACGGCGCTGGGGTGGACATAGGCCGTCGGATCGACGACGGGGACGATGCCGTCAATGGCATAGACGCGCAGGGTAGACATATTCGGATCCCGGTTGGTGATTACTGTATTATAGAATTAGTTTTATATAACGTAATTCAAGAGGCGGTCATGCGCGATGAACTTGAAGGCAAGCACGGCGTCCAGTCGCTGGAAATCGGTATGGGCCTGTTGCGGGCGATGGTCAATGGCCAGCGTTCGATGATGCTCAAGGACATCGCGGCGGCGGCCGGGATGCCGGCGTCGAAGGCGCATCGCTACCTGGTCAGCCTGATCCGCACTGGGCTGGTTGAGCAGGATCCGATGACCTCGCGGTACGACCTCGGGCCGTTTGCGCTGAATATCGGCCTGGTGGCGCTCGACCGGCTGGATCGCGTGCGCCTCGGCCTGAATGCCATTGCCGAAATGCGTGACGAGATCAACCAGACCACGGCGCTCGCCGTGTGGGGCGACCGCGGGCCGGTGATCGTGCGCTGGGAACGGCCGCGTCGGCCGATCACGGTCAATGTGATTACCGGCACGGTGCTGGATCTGCTGGCCTCGGCCACCGGCCGGGTTTTCGCCGCGTGGATGCCGAAGAAAATCGTCGCGCCCTTGATCGCTGCCGAAATCAAGGCTGCGGACGTGCCGGCCGAACTGCGTAGCAAGGCCGGCCTCGAGAGCATGCTGAGCGAAGTGCGGGCGCGCGGCTATGCGACGGCCGAAGGCTTTCATCGCGTTCCCGGCGTTGAGGCGATTGCCGCGCCGGTGTTCAATTTTCGCAACGAAATCACCATGGGCATCGTCGTCGTCGGCGTCCAGGGCATGCTCGACCTGAACCCCGAAGGCGAGATCGTCAGCAGCCTGCTGCGCCACGCCGAGGCGCTGTCCTTGCGCCTTGGTGCGACGGGGGAACCGAAGGCGCCGGTCTGAAAAATCTGGCGTTACCGCTTCACGCATGAGGGTTTTTCCGCGAAAGGGGGCCTGAGGGCTGTGTAAACCGTGCCTGCGCTGCTGGATGCCCGCCTGCGCGGGAATGACGGGTGGGGCGGGAATGATGTTCTGCACAGTTTCAGGCCAGCCAGGCCGGCGGGCGTTTGGCGAGGAAGGCGGCGATGCCGTCTTTGGCTTCGTCGGTGGCGCGCTGGCGGGCGATGCGGCGGGCGGTTTCTTCGCTGATGGAATCATCGATTTTTTGACCGTTGACCGCAGCAATGAGCTCTTTGGCGGCTTTTTGCGCCTGCGGGCCGCCTTGCAGCAGGGCATCAACGAGTTTGCCGACACCGGCGTCGAGTTCCTCGCGCGGCACGACCTCGCCGACCAGGCCGATGGCCAGCGCCCGTTCGGCGCTGATGCGTTCGGCGCTCTGGAAATAGCGCAGCGCATGGCGCGGGCCGATGGCGCGCAGCACGTAGGGGCTGATTGCCGAAGGGATGATGCCGAACTTCACTTCCGAGGTGGAAAAGCTCGCGTCATCGCTGGCAATCGCCATGTCGCAGGCGGCGGTCAGGCCGGTGCCGCCACCCAGCGCCGCGCCCTGGATGCGGGCGATGGTCGGTTTGGACATTTCCGCCAGCGCGCGCAGCATGCCGGCGAACTGGCGGGCGTCGGCAAGGTTCTGTTCCTCGCTGTATTGAGCGGCGCGCTTCATCCAATTGAGGTCGGCGCCGGCCGAGAAGTGCTTGCCGCGGCCGCCAAGGATGACGACGCGGATACCGTCGTCGCCGTCGAGTTCGCTGCAGGCGGCGGAAAGTTCGGCGATCAGCTGCTCGTCGAAGGCGTTGAAGACGGCGGGGCGATTCATCCAGATCGTTGCGACCTGGCCCTGACGTTCGATTTCGAGGGTTTCGTACATGGCGGAGCCCAGTTGGGGAGAGGTTGAAAA
Source organism: Azonexus sp. (assembly GCA_030824535.1). Classification (GTDB taxonomy): domain Bacteria; phylum Pseudomonadota; class Gammaproteobacteria; order Burkholderiales; family Rhodocyclaceae; genus Azonexus. The sequence continues at coordinate 2,621 of JAVBXO010000017.1, forward strand.
AAAGGGGCCGCCGGGCATGACGCCGGGCGGCCCGAATTTGCAGCAGGAGTTTTTTATTCGAAGGAAAGTCGCGGCTTACTGGGCAATCGTCCAGTCGCCGTTCTTGACTTCGAGCATGCGGAAGGCCGAGAGGTCAAGGCCCATGTGATCGCTCGGCGACATGTTCACGATGCCGCTGGTGCCGACGTAGCCCTTGGTCGTTTCGAGGGCGTCGCGGACCTTGGCCTTGTCGGTGGAATTAGCCCGTTTGATGGCGTCGACCGCAATCATCAGGCCGTCGTAGGCGTGGCCGCCGAACGTCGAGACATCGGTCTTCCACTTTTCTTCAAAAGCCTTGCTGTAGCCGAGGGCCACGGCTTTCTGCGGGTCGCTGTCGGGCAGCTTGCCGGCGACCAGCAGCGCGGCGGCAGGCAGGCGCACGCCTTCGGCAGACGGGCCGGCGAGCTTGATGAATTCCTCGGAAGCGACACCGTGCGCGTGATATAGCGGCAGGTTGACGCCCAGTTGCTTGTAGTTCTTGGTGGCAATCGCCGGTCCCTGGCCGAGGCCAAAGATGAACACCGCCTGGATGCCCGGCGTGGTCTTGATCTTGGTCAGCTGCGGGCTCATGTCGGTATCTTTCGGGCCGTAGGTTTCGCTGGCGACCAGGGTGATGCCGTACTTGGCGGCGACGCCTTCGGTTTCCTTCTTGCCCGACTGGCCGAAGCCCGAGGTTTCAGCCAGCAGTGCAACCTTGCTGATGCCGCGCTTCTTCATGTCCTCGAAGACCTTTTCGGCGGCCATGCGGTCGGTGTGCGGCGTCTTGAAGACGAATTTCTTGACCGGTTCGACGATAACTACCGCGCCGGCCAGCGAGATGAAGGGCGTGCCGGATTTTTCGGCGAGCGGGACCATCGACATCGTTGCGCCGGTGGTCGTGCCGCCAAGCAGCAGGTCGACCTTGTCGTCTTCCAGCAGGCGCTTGGCGAAGCTGTTGGCCTTGTTGGCATCGCTGCCGTCGTCGTAATGCACCAGTTCGAGCGGCCGGCCGAGCACGCCGCCCTTCTTGTTCAGTTCAGCGACGTAGAGCTGCAGGGTTTTCAGTTCTGGGTCGCCGAGGAAAGCGGCCGGGCCGGTCACGGAGAGCACTGAACCGATCTTGATCGGCTCGGCAGCGAAAGCGCTCAGTGCGCCGAGGACCAGCGCCGTGCCGGCGGCGAGTTTCTTGATGCTGTGCTTCATGGATTTGTCTCCTACTGATTGTTGTGATGGTGTGCTGCGGTGAAACTTTCTGTGCGTCATTCCCGGCTTGACCGGGAATCCAGGGTTTGAACTTCTGGATTCCCGCCCCCGATCAGGTCGAGGGCAGGCTCTGCGCGGGAATGACGGTTCATGCGGTTGATTGTCAAACGCGCTCGATGATCATGGCGATGCCCTGGCCGACGCCAATGCACATCGTGCACAAGGCGTAACGGCCGCCACGGCGGCGCAGTTCATAAGCCACCGTCGTCACCAGGCGGGCGCCGCTCATGCCCAGCGGATGGCCCATGGCGATGGCGCCGCCGTTCGGGTTGACGTGCTCGGCGTCGTCGCCGAGGCCAAGGTCGCGCAGCACGGCGAGCGCCTGCGCGGCGAAGGCTTCGTTAAGTTCGATGACGTCCATCTGCGCCAGGGTCAGGCCGGTCTGGGCCAGCACTTTGCGCACGGCGGGGGCGGGGCCGAAGCCCATGATGCGCGGCGGCACGCCGGCCGTGGCCATGCCGACGACGCGGGCGATGGGTTGCAGGCCGTATTGCCCGGCCGCTGCTTCCGAAGCCAGCAGCACGGCGCAGGCGCCGTCATTGACGCCCGAGGCGTTACCGGCGGTGACTGTCAGTTCCGGGCCATTGACGCCCTTGAGCCTGGCTAGCATCTCCAGTGTGGTTTCCGGGCGCGGGTGTTCGTCGCGCTTGACCACCTTGGGATCGCCTTTTTTCTGCGGGATCAGTACCGGCGTCAGTTCGTCGGCAAAACGCCCGGCAGCATCGGCGGCGGCCCAGCGCTGCTGGCTGCGCAGCGCGAAGGCGTCCTGGTCGGCACGGCCGATGTTGAACTCGGCGGCGACGTTGTCCGCCGTCTGCGGCATCGAATGCGTGTCGTAGAGCTGCTTCATCAGCGGGTTGGCAAAACGCCAGCCGATGGTCGTGTCGTAGATCGCGGCATTGCGCGAGAAAGCCGATTCGGCCTTGCCCATGACAAAGGGCGCGCGCGACATGCTTTCGACGCCACCGGCAAGCATCAGCGAGGTTTCGCCGGACTTGATCGAACGGGCAGCGAGGCCGATGGCATCCATGCCCGAACCGCACAGGCGGTTGATCGTCGTGCCGGGAATCTCGATCGGCAGCCCGGCCAGCAGGCCGGACATGCGCGCGACGTTGCGGTTGTCTTCACCGGCCTGATTGGCGCAGCCGTAGATGATGTCGTCGACGCGTGTCCAGTCGACTTGCGGATGACGCGCCTGCAGGGCCTTGAGCGGAATCGCGCCGAGATCATCGGCCCGGACGCCGGCCAGGGCCCCGCCGTAGCGGCCAATGGGGGTGCGGATGGCATCGCAAATGAAAGCTTGGGTCATTTTAGGATCGAGGATTTAGGAGTTAGGATCGAGTGAGGGGGCGGCGGGGTTGTCTTTGACTTTACTAACAGCTAATAGCTAACAACTAACTACTGCTGTTTAGGCCGTTCATCGATGACGCGCCTTGCCTTGCCGACCTGGGTGCGCGGGATGCCGTCGAATTCCATGACGGTGATGCGGGTCGAGACGCCGATGATGGTCTTGATGCGGTGCTGGAGTTCCTTGCCGATGCTCTGGATGTCGGTCGAGCTGGCGCGGCCGGAGAGTTCACGTTGTAGTTCGCAGCGCACTTCGAGGTTGTCCATGTGCCCGTCGCGGGTGACGACGACCTGGTAGTTGCCGGAGAGGCGCGGGTCGCGCAGGATCTGTTCCTCGATCTGCGTCGGGAAGACATTGACGCCGCGAATGATCAGCATGTCGTCGGTGCGGCCGGTGATCTTGCCGATGCGGCGGAAGGAACGGGCGGTCGGCGGCAGCAGGCGGGTCAGGTCGCGGGTGCGGTAGCGGATGACCGGGAAGGCTTCCTTGGTCAGCGAGGTGAACACCAGTTCGCCGATGGCGCCATCAGGTAGCACTTCGCCGGTTTCCGGATCGATGATTTCGGGGTAGAAATGGTCTTCCCAGATCACCGGGCCGTCCTTGGTCTCGATGCATTCGCAGGCGACGCCGGGGCCCATGACTTCGGTCAGGCCGTAGATGTCGATGGCGTCGATGCCGAGCTTCTTCTCGATTTCGTGGCGCATGCCTTCGCCCCAGGGTTCGGCACCAAAAATGCCGACCTTCAGCGAGATTTCCTCGGGCGGAATGCCCAGACGCTCGAATTCCTCGGCGATCACCAAGGAGTACGACGGCGTGACCATGATGATGTCCGGGCGGAAATCCATGATCTGCTGGACCTGCTTTTCGGTCTGTCCGCCGGACATCGGCACCACGGTGCAGCCCAGGCGCTCGGCGCCGTAATGCGCACCGAGACCGCCAGTGAACATGCCGTAACCGTAGGCAACATGCACCATGTCACCGGCGCGGCCGCCGGCGGCGCGGATCGAGCGGGCAACGACATTGGCCCAGTGGTCGATGTCATTCTTGGTATAGCCGACGACCACCGACTTGCCGGTCGTGCCGGATGAAGCGTGCAGCCGGGAAACCTTGTCGCGCGGCACGGCAAACAGCCCGAAGGGGTAGTTGTCGCGCAGGTCGAGCTTGGTCATGAAGGGGAACTTGCTCAGGTCGCTCAGCGTCTTCAGATCATCGGGGTGCACGCCTTTTTCCAGGCATTTCTTGCGATAGGCCTCGACGTTGTCGTAGGTATGGCGCACCGACCACTTCAGGCGCTCAAGTTGCAGCGCCGAAATCTCGTCGCGGCTGGCGGTTTCAATGGCATCGAGTTCGCCAGGCTGGGCTGTCTTGACGGTCATGTTTGTCTCCTTTTTTAGTTGCTAGTTGTTAGCTGCTAGCTATTAGTGAGTGGGTGCTTGATTGAATCGTCATCCCCGCGCAGGCGGGGATCCAGTTCGTCGATTTTTCTGGATTCCCGCCCCCGATCAGGTCGAGGGCAGGCTCTGCGCGGGAATGACGGTTCTGAATTAATCAGCGCCTCCTCAATGACTGCTGTTGGCCTGTTCGAGGCCGGAAATCACTTCGCCGCTGATGCGATAACTTTTGCCACGGAAGAGTGCGACGGTGCGGCCGCTGCTGGTCCTGACCGTGACATCGTAGACCCCGGTGCGGCCGGATGCCGACTGCTCGATGGCGTCGGCTTCGAGCAATTCGCCTTCCCTGGCCGGGGCGAGGAAGTCGATGTGGCAGGCCGAAGCGACGGTGTTCTTGTTGTAGCTGTTGCAGGCGTAGGCGAAGGCGGTGTCGGCGAGGCTGAAGATCATGCCGCCGTGGCAGATGTGGTGGCCGTTGACCATGTCTTCGCGGACCTGCATGGTGAGCAGCGCCGCGCCGGGTTGGACGCGAACGATGGTCATGCCCAGCGCCTGGGCGGCGCGGTCGCGCGCCCACATGGCTTTGGCCGTGGCTTCGGCCAGCGCCTGGGCGGCTTCGGGGGTCAGGTGTTCAGTCATGAAGATTCTTTCCGGCGGAAATTTGTTGCTGGATCAGCGGCGAGCTGCGGTAGCGGTCTTCGCCGTAGAACTGGCCGAGGTGGGCGAGCACGCGACCAATGGTGGGCAGGCCAACGCGGTCGGCCCAGGCCAGCGGGCCACAGGGGTAATTGACGCCGAGACGCATCGCCGCGTCGGCAGCACGCACATCGCAAACACCCTGATTGACCGCGTCGGCGGCTTCGTTGGCGAGCATGGCGACGGTGCGCATGACGGCCAGACCGGGGACGTCGGCAAAGCGCGAAATAGCGAAACCGGCGGCCTGCAGCAGACCGACCGCGCCGGCGGCGGCGCTCATCGAGCACTGCTGGGCAACGCTGACGGCGAGGCGGCTGGCCTTGCTGTAATCAAGCGCCAGATCGATCAGCACGCTGTTGGCAATGCCGCTGGTGGCGGCGCGCGCGGTGGCGGTGCGGCCATCGGTGACATAAAGCACGGCGCCGCCGGCCTCGGCCAGCCAGTCGCCGCTGGCGGCAGCGCGGGTGTAACTGACATTGCGTTCACGCAGACGCTCGACCAGCGCCAGCGCGGCCGGCGTTTCGCCATAAATCACGATGTCTTCCGGGCAGGTCTGCAATGCGGCATCGCGCGGCGTCGGGCGGACGGCGCCTGCACGGTAATCGTAAAAACCGCGCCCGCTCTTGCGGCCAAAGAAACCGGCATCGACCAGCTCCTGCTGGATCAGCGAGGGCAGGAAGCGCTGGTCGTGATAGAAGGCGCGCCAGACCGAATTGGTCACGGCGAAATTGACGTCGTGGCCAATCAGATCCATCAGCTCGAACGGTCCCATGCGGAAACCGCCGGCTTCGCGCATCACGGCGTCGATGGTCGGAATGTCGGCGCCGCCTTCCTGGGCAATGCGCAGGGCTTCGGCGTAATAGGGGCGGGCAACGCGATTGACGATGAAGCCGGGCGTCGATTTGGCATGCACCGGCGTCTTGCCCCAGGCGGTAGCCGTGGCAAACAGGGTGTCGGCCACGGCCGGGGCGGTGGCCAGCCCGGAGACGATTTCCACCAGGGCCATCAAGGGCGCCGGGTTGAAAAAGTGCAGGCCGGCCAGACGCTCGGGGTGCTGCAGGGCGCTGCCGATGGCCGTGACCGAAATCGATGAGGTGTTGGTGCCGAAAATGCAGTCGGTGCTGACGACGGCTTCAAGATCGGCGTAAAGCTGCTGCTTGGCGGCCAGGTTTTCGACGATGGCTTCGACAACCAGCGCGCAATCGGCGAGATCAGCGAGTTGTTCGGCGGCGAGCAGGCGTTCACCGGCGGCCTGGGCCAATTCTGCGGTCAACTTGCCTTTTTCGGCCATTTTCAAAAACTGGGCGCGAATGCCGGCAATGGCTTTTTCCGCTGCGCCGGGACGATTGTCGAGCAGCTTGACCACATGCCCGGCTTGCGCCGCGACCTGGGCAATGCCAGCGCCCATCGCGCCGGTACCGACGACGGCGACGATGGTCTTGGTCCCCTCCC
>JAVBXO010000174.1 GCA_030824535.1 Azonexus sp.
GATGTCGTAGTCCCGCCGGCCGCGCCTGCAGAGGCCGTTGCCGAAGCCGTCGTGGCGCCGGCTGAAGACAGCGCCAAGCCGAAAAAAGTCGCCAAGCCGACCAAGGTCAAGGCGGCCAAGGCCGAGCCAGTCATCAAGGTCGAGAAGGTCGAGAAGGTCGAGAAGGTCGAGAAGGTCGAGAAGGCGAAAAAATCACGCCTGGTGCGCGACAGCTATGCCATGCCCGAAGCTGAGTACGCCAATATTGGTGTTCTGAAAAAGCGCCTCGGCCAGCTCGGTGTTGACGTCAAGAAGAGTGAATTGTTGCGCTGCGGCATCGCGGTACTTGCTGCGCTCACCGATGATGAGTTGACCACCGTCATGGCGCTGGTTGAACGCGTCAAAACCGGTCGGCCGGCGAAAAAATAAGCTTCGTCAGCGCAGTTTTATCGCGACAGGGCGCTTCGGCGCCCTTTTTATTGCCGTTACAATAGCTCTCCGGAATAAGCCGGCAGTGTTCAGGTGCGCTGTAAAGTCATTTCTCCGCCAGCCAATGGCTTTCCGTACCGCTAAATCAATCGATAACCATGAAACTCACTGAACATTCGGGCTTGTCCCGCCTGATCTTCCTGTCACTGATCGGGGTAAATTGTTTCGTGGTGGTCGTGCTGGGATTTTTCCTCTCCGAAAGCTGCAAGCAGTATGTCGACAAGGCTGCCTTGACGGCCCAAAGCCTGTCGCGGGTTCTTGATCTGCAGATCAACGCTTCGATCCGCCAATTTGATATTTCCTTGCGCTCGATGGGCGATGTCGTGCTGCGTGGTTTTGCTGAAGGCAAGGGTTTGCCCGAGCAAAAATTGCACGGCTTGTTGACCCAGTATCAGGCGCGTTTGCCGGAGGTGTCACGGCTGTTGCTGGCCAATGAAGACGGCGCGATTATTGCCAGTTCGGGTTTCGCCAGCGTCGCGGGCTTGTCGGTGGAGCAGCAGCGCTATTTCCAGCGTTTGCGCGAAGACAACTATGCCGGCCTGATCGTCGGCGATCCTTTGCATGAAGGTGGGCGTTTGCTCCTGCCCTTCGTTCGTCGCGTTGCCAATCTTGATGGCAGTTTCGCCGGTGCCCTGATCATCCTCGCCGAGCTTGAACGCTTCAGCAGCAGCCTGGCGGAAGTGCAACTCGGTAGCAAAGGCAGTGTTTCGCTGCTCAATGCCGATTTGCAGCCGCTGGTTCGTTATCCGCAGGGCGACGCCGTTCAACTCCAGCGTTTGCTGGCCCTGGTGGACAAGCCGGACGGGGTCAGCCGGACGCTCATGCTTGATGGCGAAGAGTGCATCGTCTCCCTGCGTAAATCCGTCGATTGGCCGCTCTATCTCAATATCAACCTGTGGGCTGAGGACTATTTGACCCCGTGGCGCCAGACCCTGCATTTTGCGATTGGCGCCTATGGGCTGTTCCTGCTGTTGAGCACGCTGTTAGCGCGTTTTTTGCATCGTCTGTGGTTGTCCAGCCAGCATGCCCAGGCCGATAGCCTGCGCCTGTTGCGCTTCAACGAGGCTTTGCTGAAGGCGATTCCGGTCCCGGTATTTTTCAAGGACAGCGAGGGGCACTACCTGGGCTGTAATCCGGCGTACACCGAGATACTCGGGCTGAGCGAGTCCGATATCGTCGGGCGAACCGCCGACGAAATCTGGCCGCCGCATTTGTCCATTACCTACCAGGAGAAGGACCGCGAGTTGCTGAGCAGCGGGATTCCGCAGGTTTACGAATACGTTATTACCGACCGGCATGGCAAGGCCCGTCAGGTTCTGTTTGCCCGCAACACTTTTCTCGATGCCGATGACCGGATTGGCGGGATCATTGGTACCTTCATCGATATTTCCGATCAGAAACGCCACGAAAGTGAATTGCAACAGGCGCGGCAGGCAGCCGAGTCGGCGAATCTGGCCAAGAGCCGCTTTCTGGCGACGATGTCGCATGAAATCCGGACGCCGCTGAACGGTATTCTCGGGATGGCCCAGATCATGTTGATGAATCACGGCGCTGACGAGGAAATACGGGACTATGGCCGGGTGATTCTCGAGTCCGGGCAGATGCTGCTGACCCTGCTGAACAACATCCTTGATCTTTCCAAAATCGAAGCAGGCAAGCTCGAACTGGAATGTGCCGCCTTTGATCCAGTCGTGCTTGCCGGGGAGTGCATGGCGCTATTTGCCGATGCTGCGCAGCAAAAAGACCTGGTGTTACGGAGTGACTGGCCGGATGGACCGGCGCGCCTTTATCGTGCCGATCCGTTGCGCTTGCGCCAGATTCTGTCAAACCTGATCAGCAATGCGGTCAAGTTCAGCGAGCATGGGGAAGTCCTGATCAGTTTCCGGGAGGTCGTTGACGAGCTTGGCAAGCTCTTCCTGCGTTTCGAGGTCAGCGATTGCGGCATCGGGATTGCCCCCGAAAAACAGGCCCTGCTTTTCCTGCCCTTTAGCCAGGCCGATAGTTCGGCGACGCGAAAATTCGGTGGTTCCGGCCTGGGTCTGTCAATTGTCCGCAATCTCGTCGAGATGATGAATGGTGAAGCCGGTGTCAGCAGCGAGAGCGGCCACGGTGCGCGCTTCTGGGTCAGGATAGAAGTCGAGCGCCAAGTGACTCAGCTGCCTTTGCCGGCCAGCATTGACTCGCCGCTCTTGGTAGCAATGCCAAGTGCTGCCATCCGCGGGCACATCCTTGTGGTTGACGACAATGCGATCAATCGCAGGGTAGTCGCAAGCCTGTTGAAAAAATCGGACTGCCAGGTCGATTGTGTCGAGAACGGCCAGCAGGCGCTGGATTTCCTGGCGCAAGACAATTCCATCGAGCTGGTGTTGATGGATTGTCAGATGCCGGTCATGGACGGTTTCCAGGCGACGCGGGAAATTCGTCGCCGGGAGTCGGAGAACGCCTTGCGGCATCTGCCGATCATCGCTTTCACCGCAGGTGTTTTCGCCCAGGAACAGCAGGATTGTCTGAATGCCGGCATGGATGATTTCCTGCCGAAACCGGTCAATGCGGTGGCGTTATCGGCAATGTTGAGCAAGTGGCTGGTGAAGGCGGAGATCGGAGATTGAGCGAGTTTCTTCCCTTAAGCCCTGAAAATGGGTGTTAGCATCGAAATATTCCCCCGGAAACACCGGAAAAGTCGTTCATTTTTTGGACATTTACTTGTTATCCATGTTTTTTCATCCTTGCATACCCGCTTTGCTGGTTTTCCTGCTAATGCTTTCCGGCCCGCTGCGGGCCGAGGGTTATGCCAGCGAATATCGTCTTTCATCGGTGCTGGATTCGGCTTTTCCCTGGGGGCAGGCGGCTGAGCGCTGGGCGGATCTGGTACGCGAAAAAACCCGCGGCCGGATCAATATTCGCGCCTATGCTGGCGCCTCTCTGGTCGGTGGCGACCAGACGCGCGAATTTCTTGCGCTGCAGCGGGGCAATATTGACCTGGCGGTTGGCTCGACAATCAACTGGTCGCCGCAGATCCCTGAATTGAACCTGTTTTCCCTGCCTTTTCTGTTGCCGGATTACAAGGCGATTGATGCGCTGACGCAAGGCGAGGTCGGTCGTGAACTGTTTGCCCTGCTGGAGAAAGCCGGAGTAATGCCCTTGGCCTGGGGCGAAAATGGTTTCCGTGAATTATCGAATTCGCGGCGCGCGATCAATTCGCCGGGGGATTTGAAGGGGATGCGCTTCCGGGTCGTCGGTTCGCCACTTTTTGCCGATACTTTTCTTGCCCTGGGGGCGCGGCCGGTGCAAATGAGCTGGGTCGATGCCCAGCCGGCGCTGGCTTCCGGGGTCGTTGATGGCCAGGAAAATCCGCTCAGCGTTTACCTCGCTTCCAACATGGGGGCTTTCGGGCAGAAATACCTGACGCTTTGGCATTATGTGGCCGATCCCCTGATTTTTGCCGTCAATCAGCGGGTGTGGGCCAGCTGGACGGTGGCCGATCAGCAACTGGTGCGCCAGGCAGCGCAGCAGGCGGCGCGGGAAAATATCGACAAGGCCCGCCAGGGTATCCTGGCCAGCGACAGCCTTACGGCCGCCCGGCTTGAAGCCGGCGGGGTGGTCGTGACCCAGCTGACGGCAGCGCAACGCGCGGCTTTTGTGCAGGCGACGCGCGGCGTCTACGGCAAATGGCGTCGCGAAATTGGCAGTGAGTTGGTCGAGCGCGCCGAAAAGGCCATTTCTCTCGGGCGCTGAGTCAGCGCAGCATCATCATTTCTGTTGGGTGAAATGCATAAAGGACAGCCTGCTCACCCGAGGGGTGAGCAGGCTGTCCTGCAAGCCGCTGATTGCTGCTTGCGGCGGGCAGAGCGGCTGCCCGCTTGTTCTCGCAAGGGGATGAAAATCAGAACTTGTGGGTGATACCGGCGGCCAGCAGGTTGCCGCTGCCGTTACCCGCGACGACAAAGTCGCTCTTGAAGCCGACAGCGCCGACCTGCTCATTGCTGATGTGGGTCCAGCCAGCGTACAACTGGGTACGCTTGGACAGATCGTAGTTGTAAACCAGCGAGTAAGCTTTGGAGTCGCCGTTGCTGACACCGGTGTTTTCGATCTTGTTCTGACCGTAGGCAGCCTTGATGGTGCCGGCAGCGCCGACCGGAGCGCTGACGCCGATGGACCACTTGCTGTCGGCGTTCTTGTTTTCCAGCTTGCGGTTCTGGTACATCGCGAAAGCCTTGACGACCTTGAAGTCGTAGGAAGCGCCCAGACCGTATTCGCGAGCATCGTCGGCCGCTACCGTGTTGGCCATCGAGAGCTTGGAGTAAACCACGCCGGCGCGCAGGGCATCAGCCGCGTAGGTGGCGGATACCAGGCTGGCGTGGGCGTCGTTGCCCGTTGCCTGGGCCGAGGCATCTTCGGTGACGCGAGCGTGGTTGACGGCGATGCTCACACCGCCGAAAGCCGGTGCAACGTAGGCAACGGCATTGTTGGCACGGCCCGGGGTGCCGCAAACCAGCAGGCTGGCAGCGCCCATGCGGTCGGAGACGTTGAAGGCACCGCCGGCAACCGGGTTGTAGGAACAGGCGAAGTCAAAGCCGGTGGTTTGCAGACGACCGGCCAGCACGGTACCGAAGCCGCCGGTCAGGCCGACGAAAGCCTGACGGGACTGGGAACTGGTGTACTTGGTCACGGAGGCGGCATCACCAATACCGGAGTTCTGATCCGGCGCGATGTTGTATTCGAGGGTGAACAGCGCCTTCATGCCGTTGCCGAGGTCTTCAACCCCCTTGAAACCGAGGCGGGACGGGGCGTTCAGGCCATTGTCGATGGTGTTTTGGGCCTTCTTGCCGGAGGAGCTGAAATGGGCAACGCCGAGGTCGACAACGCCGTAGACGGTGACGTTGGACTGGGCAAAGGCCATGGAAGAGGCGGCTGCAGCGATGGCGGCGACGATGATTTTCTTTTGCATGTCAGAACTCCACTTTTTTGGTTAGGACCTTGGTTAATCCAAGTGGCCGAACTTTAAGGGTTCTGTTTCACCGTGAATGGCGGCTCTTCACCAGAAGGGCAAGATTGCAAAAGCTAGGACTCCCGGAACGGGGATGTGTTGTGTGATTACAACATGTTTAATCGATTCCTCGTTTTTTGGGGGGAGGCATGCGGGGTTTGCAGGGGAATGGCGAGAGGCTCTGCTCGATCTGCCGGGCAGTTGCCAGCAGCGCTTCGTCCCACCGGCGGCGATTTCGCGGGCTGCGCGCGGCATCGGGACAGCTGGTTTTTGCCGCTGGCGGAGCGTCGACCGCAGATGTGGCAAAAGTCATGTGCTTTCCTCCGTCGGCCGTGGCGCGCTCAGGCGCGCGGCCATGCGTCGTGTCACTGTGGCCGAAATCAAGTGGTGCCAGGGCAGGACGCAGGCCAGGTAAAGGCGGCCGGCGCGGTTGTGCGGGCGGACCAGGGTGCTGACCGCCAGTTCGCCGTCCTGCCAGAGCAGTGAAATGCGAAAGTCGAGGTGGCGATCATCTTCGCCGAGCACGGCCTCATGAGCGGTGAGTTGCAGCACCCGGAAGATGCCAAGGCGCTGGCCGACCTGGAAGTGGCTTGGGAGCCGCGTGGCCGGGCCTGCCGTCTTGAGCCCGAAGGGGGCAACCAGGCGGTCGCGCCAGCGCATCAGCCGCTCAATCCATGATGGCGTGGCTTGAAAGAAGGCGTGTAACAGTGCTTCGCTGTTGACGGTCTGAGGCACTGGCTGGCGAACGCTGTCGCAATAGGAAAAGCTGCTGCTGGTCGCAGCGAGGAGGGAGGTCGTGGGCAGGGGAGGCATGGTGGCGTTTCGTTAGCGTGGGGTCCGGGCTACCGAACAAGGTCTGGAGCAGCTGAGGTTTCAGGTGGCAAGGCCACAGGGCGGGATCACGGCGTGGAGATGACAGATGGCATGGCCGCGGGATTGTCCGCCGCGCTAGCCGTTCAGGCAAGCCGCCGCGGCATGGCGGGAAACCGAAACGATGCAGTTACGTGGCGGTACAGGTGATTACCTTTCTCATGACATCCAGGGCGACATCCGGCGCGTTATTCGGTCCAAGGCGCTGCGAAAAAGTCGGCAGCACCGAATAGCGAATAACCTACCGCTCAAGGAGCTACAAAATGCAAGTTATCAAGACCCTGATTGCCCTGGCCATCGCTGCTGGCTTTGCTTCCGCTGCTTTCGCCCAGGGCGCTAGCGCGCCGGCCGCCAAGGTCGCCACTCCGGCGGCAGCGGCAGCCAAATAAGTAGTCCGCAGAAAAGACAAAACCCCCGGCCGCCAAAACCGGGGGTTTTGTTTTGTGCTGGAAATTGCCCGAATTTTGCGGTCGACCGCAAAATTCGGGCAATTTCCATTTTTCTGGCCGCGCGGCGATTTATTGCCGGGAATACAGACCGACGCGGTTGCCCTCGCAGTCGATGAATAGCGCGATGTGGCCGATGTTGTCGCCTTCCGGCGTTTGCCCGAGGTCCATTTTTTCCATGACCACCTGGCCGCCGGCAGCGGGAATGCGGGCGAGCACAGTGTTGAGGTCGTCGCCGGCATTGAGATAAACCAGCGTGCCGTTGTCGCGCGGCGAGAGTTGCGGCATCTGTACCAGCGCGCCGGACGGGTAGGGCTCGGTATAAGGAAAGATGGCCATGGCGTTGCCGCCGCAATTGGCCGGGCGCAGCTTCAGCGCCAGGATCTGTTCGTAAAAAGCCGTGGCGCGGGCGAGGTCGGTGGTCGGCAGTTCGAACCAGCTGATCGGGGTAGTCATGATTTTCTCCAGGGATGTGACGGCGGGATGCCGTCCTTGCCCACATTCTCGTCACCCCCTCCTGACAGCGTGGTGTCAGGAGCCTTGCAGGAGCACCGAAAAGCCCGTGCTATGCTGAAATCCAGCTGATGACCACGGGTTTTTACGACGCATGCGACCTGCCGACCGCCTTTTCCAGATCATTCTGATGCTGCGCCATGGCCGCGTCGTCACGGCGCGCGCCCTGGCCGAAGCGCTGGCGGTATCGGAGCGGACGATTTATCGCGATATTGCCGATCTGATCGCGTCGGGAGCACCCATCGACGGTGAGGCGGGCGTTGGCTATCGCCTGCGCCGCGGTTACCAGGTGCCGCCGCTGATGTTTACCGGCGACGAACTCGAAGCCCTGAGCATCGGAGCCAAGCTCGTTCAGGCCTGGGCCGATCCGGCGCTGGGGCAGGCGGCAGCAACGGCGATGGCGCGCATTGAAGCGGTGTTGCCACGGGCCCTCGAAGAAAAGATCGCCGCCAGCAGTCGCCGCTATCTGGCGCCGGCTTTCATGCAGCCAGCGCCGCAGCGCGAACCGATGGCCGTGCTGCGTGTCGGCATGGAACGCGGTCGCAAGCTGCAGCTGGATTATCGCCGTGGCGATGGTCAGGCTTCGCAACGCATCGTCTGGCCGCTGGGCCTGGTGTTCTGGGGGCGTTGCTGGACGCTGGGGGCCTGGTGCGAGTTGCGCGAAACCTTTCGCACCTTCCGGGTTGATCGCATTGCCAGTGTCGAATTGCTCGATGCCGGCTTCGATGACCGTTATGGCCATCTCTGGGACGAGTACCTGGCGCGCGCCCGCAGCGAGGCCTGCGAGCAGGCGGATGGCGACGCGAACGGCTGACGCAGCAAGCGGAAACGATTCGGTCACACGCCGGTACAGGGTATTACCTTCTTGCTGACATCCGTGGGGGCGGGTGGGGCGTTATTCGCTACAAGGTGCTGCGAAAAAGTCGGCAGTACTGAATAACAAATAACCACCCTCTCAAGGAGCTACAAAATGAACATCACCAAGACCCTGATTGCCCTGACCGTTGCCGCTGGCTTCGCTTCCGCTTCCTTCGCCCAGGGCGCCGCCGCCCCGGCACCGGCTGCAGCCCCGGCCAGCAAGATCACCGCCCCGGCGCCGGCAGTTGCCGAGAAGAAGGTCGAAGCGCCGAAGGCAGCCGAGCCGATGGTCGAGAAGAAGGCCGAAGCCGCCAAGCCTGAAGTTAAAGCGGCCGTCAAGCCGGCCAAGGTCAAGAAGCCGCATGCAGTGAAGGCCGAAAAGCCGGCCGCGCCGGTCGTAGCGCCCGCCGCCGCCCCTGCCGCACCGGCTGCCAAGTAAGCAGCCCTGAAACGACAAAACCCCCGGCGTCCAAAACCGGGGGTTTTGTCGTGAACTGAAAATTGCCCGGATTCTGCGGTCGACCGCAAAATCCGGGCAATTTTCGTTTGGGATACTACTGAGGCAGGCGTCATCCCCTGCGCAAGCGGGGATCCAG
>JAVBXO010000316.1 GCA_030824535.1 Azonexus sp.
GCCAGCCGCCGCCGTCTTCCACCGCTGCGGCGAGCAGGTAGGCGTCGTCCTGCAGCGTCGTCGCCCAGTAATCGCGCAGGTGCTGGTAGATGTCGTAGGCGTCGATCAGCGGGCGTTCGGCGTAATGGGCGAGCAGGCTTTCGCCGAGTTCGACGATCAGTTGCTTGGGGTGGAAGCCGGGCGTCAGGGCTTTCAGCTTTTGCGCCCAGGCATCGCGCCAGACGGCGAAGTGCGCGTTCATGCCGGCGATGAAGGCGGTGAATTCCGGGTGCTCGTAGATGCTGGATTTGATCGCGGATTTGGGTACGGCGAGATCGAGGTAAGGCGCCCTCACCCCCGGCCCCTCTCCCGATGGGCGAGGGGAGAAAAGCGCGCTTCTGAGTTGCGGGCAGACTGTCCAGTAGCGGGCCAGGGCGTCGATGTCGGCGAGCGGGATGCCGCCCTGGAGGTGGGCGGCGATGTCTTGCTGGTCTTCGGCCTGGCTGCTGTCGATGTAGCGCGGCAGGTTGAGGTTGAAATCGTTTTTCGCGATTTCACCGAAGCCGACCATGCGGGCGTAGCCGGGTTCGCTGTCGTCGAGACGCTTGAAGACGTCGACGATCTTGTGGATATCCTGTTCGCGCAGGCGGTTTTTCGGGCCGTCCTTGAGGTAGCCCCGGCTGGCGTCGAGCATGAAGATGCCTTTGCGCGCGGCGGCGCCGGCCTTGTCGATGACGATGATGCAGGCCGGGATGCCGGTGCCGAAAAAGAGGTTGGCCGGCAGGCCGATGATGCCCTTGATGTAGCCGCGCTGGATCAGCTTGCGCCGGATTTCAGCTTCGGCATTGCCGCGAAAGAGCACGCCGTGCGGCAGGATGCAGGCGGCGGTGCCGGTGCTTTTGAGCGACCGGACGATGTGCAGCAAGTAGGCGTAATCGCCCTGCTTGGCCGGCGGCACGCCGAAGGTCTGGAAGCGTTCGAAGGGGTCGTGCAGCGGGTCCAAGCCGGTGCTCCAGCGCTTGTCGGAAAACGGCGGATTGGCGACGACGTAATCGAAGCTTTTCAAGGCATCGCCGTCGCGGAACTTCGGGTCGGTGAGGGTATTGCCTTGCAGGATCAGCGCGCCGGGATTGTCGTGCAGGATCATGTTCATGCGCGCCAGACCGCTGGTCGCGCCGTCTTTTTCCTGGCCGTAGAGCGTGACGTCGGCGCGGGCTTCTTCGCCGACTTTCAGCAGCAGCGAGCCCGAACCGCAGGTCGGGTCATAGACGGTGGTGGCATTGCTGGTTGCCGCGTCGCCAATGCCGATGACCTTGGCGATGATGCGGCTGACTTCGGCCGGGGTGTAGAACTGGCCCTTGCTCTTGCCGCTATCGACGGCGAAATGCTGCATCAGGTATTCGTAGGCGTCGCCGAGGATGTCGTCGCCGTCGGCGCGGTTCTTCGAGAAATCGAGTGCCGGGTTCTGGAAGATGGCGATCAGCTCGCCGAGGCGCTCGACCATTTCCTTGCCGCTGCCGAGCTTGCCGGCATCGTTGAAGTCCGGCAGGTCAGCGAGTTTATTGGCATTGGCCAGCGGCGCGATGATGCGCTTGTTGATCAGGTCGCCGATTTCGGGATTGCCCTTGAGCGCGACCATGTCGGTGAAACTGGCCCCGGCCGGCACCTGGATGGGCGCAAAAGCCTGGTTGGCGTACTTGTCGCTGATGTATTTGATGAACAGCATGACCAGTACGTAGTCCTTGTACTGGCTGGCGTCCATGCCACCGCGCAGGGCGTCGCAGGAGGCCCAGAGGGTGGAGTAAAGCTCGGATTTCTTGATGGCCATTTTCTTGGTAACGCTATCGGCAACTTGGACGAAGCGTCCCGGCGGGCATGGCAGAAGAGGCCAGCTCAGCCGGCATGGCCCCCATGGGAACGCTTCAATAAACGCGGATTGTTTCTGGCGCAGCCTGGCCGCCAGCCAGCGCGCGCTGCGCGCCGCGCATCTTAGCCGAAATCGGGGGCTTGCAGCCTGATGCGCGGCGGTGAATAGCGCCAGCGGGACGAGCCACGGAAACGCCGGCTGAATCGTCATTCCCGCGAAAGCGGGAATCCAGTGCGGTGGCGAAAGTTGTGCCTGCGCCTCTGGATTCCCGCCTACGCGGGAATGACGGACTTACTGGAGGAGCGTCCCGCTGCCTCGCGCTTTATTTGCGGGATGCAAGCTTTACAGCAGCTTCGACAGCCCCTTGACCTCGTAACGCAGCGCGCCGGTTGGGCAGATGTCGATGCACAGGCCGCAGCGCGTGCAGTCGGGCCCCAGGCCCAGGGCTTCTTCGCTGGCGCGGCCCTTGACCGTGACGTCAAGCACATGCGGCACGAGGCAGACTTTGCGGCAGTCGCCTTCGTGGAAGCAGTGTTCGACGTGGTAGCTGACTTGCAGCGGCGAGATGGCACCGACGGCGCCGTAGGTCAGGCCGATTGGGCAGACGTAGCGGCACCAGGCGCGGCGTGACCAGAAGATTTCAAACAGCAGCAACAGCCCGACCCAGCCCAGCGCCAGTCCCGGCCCATAGATCAGCGCCCGCGACAGGATGCCGGTCGGCGAGAGGGTCTCAAACACGGTGTAGCCGGTGACCATGGTCAGCAGGCTGAACAAGATCCAGAACACCGTGCGCGTGGCGCGATGGAATTCGTGGTCGGTGACGATTTTGCGGTCGACCAGTTTTAAATGCAGTTTTTCAGTCAGCTCGGCCAGCAGGTGATAGGGGCAGACCCAAGAGCAGAAAGTCCGGCCACCGAGCAGCACCCAGATCAGGAAAACCGTGAAGGTGCCGATGAACAGGTTCACGATGATGTGCTTGTGCGCCAGCATGACCTGCAAGGCCGAATTGAGGTCGATCAGGTGAAAGCCGGCGAAGCGCGAGGCGGTCAGCGCGCCTTCGAGCAGCTGGATGTCGAGCCAGAAACTGAGCACGAACAGCAGATTGGTCACCAGCAGCACCGCCCAACGGCGGTTGCGCCACTTGTTGCTGACTGCGTGGTGGGCGCGGGCGTGCAGTTTTTCCTTGATGTAGCGATCCTTGTCCGCGTATTTGACGAACATGATCTGCTGCACTTTGTCGCTGACTTGTTCGGGCTTCTTCGGCGCGGCGCCGAGCATGCCCATGAAGAGATCGGTAAAACGGCTCATGCGCCCGCTCCTTGCCACAGCGCCTGGGCATCGACGACGATGGCGGCCGGCTCGACCGGGCAGATCATTTCGCAGACGCCGCAGCCGACGCAGGCTTCGAGGACGGTCGGGGTCAGGCGCGTGATGCCATCCGCGCCCTTGAGCGGGCGCAGTTCGATGGCGTGGGCAATCGGGCATTCACGGACGCAGAGGTCGCACAGCGCTACGTCGTAAGGGTGGTCGCGGAGCGGAATCGGCTTCCAGCGGTCGACGGCCATGTAACGCATTTTTCCCTTGAAGGCCGCACCCCGGGCCAGGCCCTTGAAGCCCTTGCCCTGCACGGCCAGGCAGCTTTCCGGGTGGGCCAGGCGGGCGACGCCGGTGCGCTCCTTGAGGTTCAGGGTCGGCTCCGGGTCTTGTTGCTTGGCGATCAGGATCGGCGCGGCAGCCAGGCGGGCGCCGTCGCGCACCTTGAGGAACTCGGGCTTGTCGTAGGTCAGCGCGCCGGTCGGGCAGGCGAGGATGCACTGCACGGCGTCGCAGGAAAAGTCGCAGGCTTGCTCGCGCGATTCGATATGCGGCACGCCGAGGCCGAAACCATCGCCAATGTCGCCGAGCTTGATCGCCTGCACCGGACAAACCTGCACACACTGGCCGCATTTGATGCACGACGACAGGAAGTCACTTTCGTTGAGCGCCCCCGGCGGCCGCAGGCGCAAGTTGCCGGCCTTGCTGACGGGGATATAGCCGAGCAGCGAGATGCCGACGAAACCGGCGGTCAAGCCAACGGATTGCAGGAACTTGCGCCGCGCCTTCTGCGCTTTTTCCAGCGACATCGCCGGCTTGCGCCTTGCTTGCTCAGGCTTGTCCATTGCGCACCTCCCGCTGCGGTTTGACGAAACGCGGTTGCTCGTCACGCAGGATCAGGTCCGGCGACGAAAAAGGCGCCAGACGTTCGAGAAAATCGAGCAATTCCATGACGGGCGAGCTGCGGAAAAAGCGGGCCATCGGCAGGTCCATCCAGATCTGGTCGGCGTAGGCCAGCAGTTCATGCGGGTGGTCGCCATAACCGTCGCCATTGCGGTCGAAGCCCTGGTAATCGTCCCAGTAATTGCCGCGCCAGGTGTTTTTCTGCGTCGAACCACTGCGCCCGCCATAGCTGACCTGCGTCAGATTGCCCTCGAAAACGTTGTCGATCATGTTGTTGCCGCCAACTTCGCTGTTGAAGAGGATGCCGATGCCGTTATAGGCAAAGCGGTTCAGCCGCAGCTCGATGGTCGAGTCGGGCTGGAAGGGCGAGAGATCGGAGCCGATGCCGATGGCGCAATAAACGATCTCGTTGTTCTCGACCACGGTGCCGGACGACTCCTTGAAGCCGATGCCCATGCCGGCCGCGCCGTTGGCGTGTGAAATGACGTTATTTTTGACCACGCCGCCTTCGGTGTACATGAAATAGACGCCGACCGCATTGTCGTAGAAACGGTTGCCTTCGACGATATTGTCGTTGGCGAACATGAAATGAATCGAATAGCGGCTGTGCCGGCCAAGATTGTTGCGGAAAGTATTGCGATGCGCATACCAGGCGACCATGTCGCGCGACTCGATGATCTCGTTGCCCTCGATCAGGTTGTCGTTGCTGTACCACAGGCGCAGGCCATCGCCGCGCACGCCGAGTTCGCGATCCTTGGAGCGCACCTGGTTGCGCAGCAGACGGCTGTGATTCGACTGCTTCAGATCGATGCCGAACAGGCAGTTGTCGATTGTCAGCGCTTCGATCAGGTTGTTGTCGCCGCGCACATCGAGGCAGGAGTCATCGGTATCGTGTGAATCGCCGGAACCGGTCAAATGCAGGCCGCGCAATGTCGAGTCGCTGGCATTGAGCACCACGACCGTTCCCCGGTCGCCAGCATCGATGGTCACCTGGCCGCCGCCCTCGATGGTCAGCGGTTTGTTGATGACCACCGGCCCGGCGTAGGCGCCGGGCGGCGGCTTCAGCACGCTGCCGGCGGGGGCGCGGTCGACCAGCTCCTGGAAAGGCTTCAGGCCATGCACGCGCGGGTCGCGCTCGTGCAGCATGTAGGTCGGCTTCGGCCGGTCAACATCGGCGCGCACGCCCATGCCGGCCGGCGCGGCGCTTTGCGGTTCGCTGTTGCCATGGGTGATGACGGCCAGCAAAGCCGCCGCCAGGCCCAGGCGCGCCAGACGCTGCAGGGTGGCCATGGTCGTTTACTCGGCGCTGGGGTCGTCGCGCAATTGCTTGCGGCGGATCAACAGGGCCAGCATCATGCAGACGAAAATCACCAGCAGCAGGCCGTAACCCCAGTAGGGATAGGAGAAAGTCGAGAACTGCGCGACCTTGCCTTCACCGAACACCGTCGGCATGAAGGGCTTGACGGTGAAGGCGCCCCAGGGGTGCATGTTGTGGCCGAAGAACCACAGCCAGCCGGCGTAGGTGATGACGAAGAACACCGGCAGCAGGGCCGGCACCAGCGCCAGCAGCAACTGGAAGGGGCGGATTCTGGCAACCCCGGCGATGACGACGCCCATCACCGCGATCAGGCCGAAGATGACCAGGTTCGACACCTGGCGCACGTTGTCACCCCAGACCTTGATACGGTCCATGTCCTTGAAGAAGCTGCCGGATTCCTGCATGTAGTCCTGGACATGGCTTTCCAGATGGCCCATGACGTACTGGTCGACGATCATCCAGCCGGCCACAGCGGCAAATCCTGCGGTCAACGTCGCCAGACGGGCCTTTTTGCCGGGCATGGCAAACGCCAGCAGCATCACCGCGAAAAAGCCGAAGAAGAACTTGGCCAGCGGTTTTTCGACCGGCGCGCCCGTGGCAATCGGGAACATCCCGACATAGTGGTTGATGGTGTTCATTTCATGCACGCAATCGAGGCCTTCGGCGCCCTTGTTGACATCCTTTTTGGTGTCGGTGATCGGGTTGTAGCGCTCATCGTCGTGCGCGAGATCCTTCTGGATGATCTCGTTGGCCATGCGCGTGCCCTTGCCGGCCGCCTTGCAGCCGTTATAGACGCCATCGAAATGAAAATGGATGCGGATGCCGTCGGGGAAGGCATCGGGCGGGTAATTCGGGGCAGTCAGCGAGACCCACCAGATCGGCGCGAAATAAGCGGCGACCAGCGCCATCAGCGCCAGCAAAGTCAGTCCACCAATGATCTTGTTCTGTTTTTCCATGCTGCTGCTCTCTGTTTTATTGCAACCTCTGTTCCCTCCCCTTCAAGGGGAGGGTTAGGGTGGCACTGTTCAAATCGTCATCCCCGCGCAGGCGGGGATCCAGTTCGTCGATTTTCTGGATTCCCGCCTGCGCGGGAATGACATTTATGAATCAGTCAGCGTTTTCCTGGGGTAAAAATGGGTTTTCATGCGCTCCCATCCTCGCCCCCGCCTCTTTCTCCTTGGGCAGGATTCGCCTTGCCTTACTTCTTCTTCGCAGCCTTCGGCTTGCACATGTTGCCTGGCATGACCAGGCTGGACTGGTAGGCGGAAATCGCCACCAGCTGGTCGTTGGTGTAAGGCTTGATGACCTTGACCATGTCCGGGTTGGCGTTGCGCCGGTGGCCGTCGCGAATCTCGGTCATCTGGCGCAGCAGGTACTTGTAGTGCTGACCGGCGATGACCGGGTAGTACTTGTCCTTCTGGCCTTCGCCATTCTTGCCGTGGCACTCGAGACACTGCTTCTCGTAGAGCTCCTTGCCCTGGGCAACCTTGATGGCGGCATCGGGGGCATCGTACTTGCCGTGCTCGAGCGGGATGCACAGGCTTTCGATGTAGGCGGCGGCGTCGGCCAGTTCCTGCGGATCGGTCAGCGTTGCGGCAAACGGGTACATCGTCGGATTGTCGCGGGTACCGGCGCGAATGTCGGCCATCTGCTTGATCAACACCGTGGTGTGCTGGCCGGCGAGCTGCGGGAAAGTGCCATCAGGCCGACCAGCGCCGGACGGCAGATGGCAGGCGCCGCAGATTTCATAGGCTTCCTCGCCGCGCTTCTTGTCACCCTTGAGCTTCAGCGCTTCCGACTTCTCGCCGCCCTCGGAATTCCATTTGTAGTCCTTGGATTCAATGCCATCCTTGTGCGGCGCCGGCGGTCCGGCGAAGGCGATGCCGGCGCTGAGCAGGGCCAGCAGCAAAAGCGATTTTTTCATGTTCGTTGTCCTCAAAAATCAGGTGGTTCGGAACGCTGACGACATTGTCCGCAGGGCTATATCAGCGTTCCTTGATGTGCGTCATAAGCCGGAAAAACCGGCTTTCCGGGTTTATTTCAGCTTCGACAGGTAGTCAGCCAGCGCCTTGATTTCTGCGTCGTTGACCAGCTCCATGACGCCTTTCATGGCCGCGGCCTGACCGTTGCTGCGTGCGCCGCTCTTGATGTCCTTCATCTGCTGCTCGGCGTAGGCGGCATTCTGTCCGGCCAGTTTGGGAAAAGCCGGCGTCAGGGTCTTCTTGGCGTCCTTGCCGTGGCAGGACCAGCAGGTCTTTTCCTGGAACAGGGTGGCGCCGTCGGGTGCGGCCAAAGCCGGGGCGGAGATCAGCGCCGCAGCGATCAAAGTCATTACGAATTTCATGGTTTTTTGCTCCTCAAATGGCAACGGGGAGCAGATTCGCTCCGCTCCCCGCTGATTGCTTCAAGTCAGATCAAATGCCCAGGGGAGGCGCTGATTAAATCGTCATCCCCGCGCAGGCGGGAATGACATTTCTGAATTGATCAGCACTTCCCTGAACTTACTTGACCTTCTTGGCGCCGTTTTGCTCAAGGTAAGTCTTGGCGCGCAGACCGAGGTCAGCGGCCTTGACCTGGTATTGCCAGACCTGCTCGGCCCACAGATTGGCCTGCTCCCAGTCCTTCTTGGCCGCAGCGGCTTCGTGCTTGGCCTTGGCATCCTTCATCTTGCTCAACTGGTCGGTCGCATCCTCGACCATCGCCACGACATCCGGGAAGTCCTTGAAATTGACGCTGGTGATGTAACCCACCACCTGATCAATGACTGCCTGGGTATCGACCACCTTCTTGACCGTCGCCTTGTAGTCGGTCTCGGTGTAGGAGCCCTTGGCCAGTTCGGTCTTGGTCGGCTTCCAGCCCTTCGGCTTGACCAGCAGGTAACCCATCATTTCGAGGTGCAGGGCCGAGCAGAATTCCGTGCAGTAGTACGGATAGACGCCTTCCTTGTCGGCCTTGAACTTGACGGTGACGGTCTTGCCCGGCTCGATGGACGCATGCACGTTGTAGGTCGACACGGTGAAGCCGTGGGTTTCGTCCTGGGCGCGCTCGAGGTTGGTCAGGTGGATGGTGACTTCGTCGCCGACTTCGGCCTCGATGGTTTCCGGCGTGATGTGCGAACGGATCAAGGTGCCGAACACTTCGATCTTGTTGCCCTTCTTGTCGGTATGTTCCTCACCGGCCCGGACCGCGCCCGCAGAAGGCTTGTCGGTGCGGGAGTTGGTGCCGACCTTGTAACGCACACCCGGCTTGAGCTTGGCGGCGTCGATGGCAACGACGTAGTGCGGCTCGCCCAGCGGCAGCGGCATGTCGTACAACAATTGCATCTTGTCGTTCGAGA
>JAVBXO010000178.1 GCA_030824535.1 Azonexus sp.
GGCAATCACTTCGTCGCTCAGTTCGGCCTGCACCCGGCTGATCATGCTGCCGAGCTTGCGGGCGTCGATGAACAGCACTTCGCCTTGGCGGGTTTTGCCCTCACCCCCAGCCCCTCTCCCGCCAGCGGGCGAGGGGGGCTTGCGGAGGAACCACAGGCAGGCGGGGATCTGGGTGTTGAAGAAGAGTTGGCCGGGCAGGGCGATCATCACTTCGACGACGTCGGCGTCGACCATGGCGCGGCGGATGTCGCCCTCAGCGTTCTGGCTGGAGCTCATTGAGCCGTTGGCGAGCACGATGCCGGCGCGGCCGTTGGGCTTGAGGTGATACAGCATGTGTTGCAGCCAGGCGTAGTTGGCGTTGCCGGCCGGCGGCTGGCCATATTCCCAGCGCGGGTCGCCGGTCAGGCTGGCGTGCCACCAGTCGCTGATGTTGAACGGCGGGTTGGCGAGGATGAAATCGGCGCGCAGATCGGGGTGCTGGTTGCGGGTGAAGGTGTCGCCGGGCTCGCGACCGAGGTTGAAGTCGATGCCGCGTATGGCCAGGTTCATCGCGGCGAGGCGCCAGGTGGTCGGGTTGGATTCCTGGCCGTAGATGGAGACGTCGCCGATCTTGCCGCCGTGCGCTTCGATGAATTTCTCGGATTGCACGAACATGCCGCCGGAGCCGCAGCAGGGGTCGTAAACCTTGCCGTGGTGCGGGGCGAGGACGGCGACCAGGGTCTTGACGATGCTCGCCGGCGTGTAGAACTGGCCGCCTTTCTTGCCTTCGGCGCTGGCGAACTGGCCGAGGAAGTATTCGTAGACCTGACCGAGCACGTCGCGCGCCTTGCCCGGGTCATCACCAAAGCCGATGGTGGACACCAGATCAACCAGCTCGCCGAGCTTGCCATCCGGCAACTGGGCGCGGCCATAGCGCTTGTCGAGGATGCCCTTCAGTTTGGGATTTTCGACTTCGATGATGGTTAGCGCGTCGTCGATGCGTTTGCCGATATCCGGCTGCTTGGCGGCGGCGCGGATAGCTTCCCAGCGCGCCGATTCCGGCACCCAGAAGACATTGACTTCCTTGTAGTAGTCGCGGTCTTCGAGTTCCGCGGCGAGCAGTTCATCGTCGCAATCGTGCAGGAAATAGTTATCGGACTCATCGGCAAAGCGCCGGGTCAGTTCAGCGCGGCGGGCGGCGAAGGTGTCGGAAACGTATTTGACGAAGATCAGGCCGAGGACGAGGTGCTTGTATTCGGCGGCGTCCATGTTGGCGCGCAGCTTGTCGGCAGTGGCCCAGAGGGTCTTCTTGATGTCATCCAGCATGGTGTGGGCTTTATCTTTGAGGCGAGCAGGCCGGCATTATGGATGGGGGCTGATCAATCCGCCAATTCGCCAAAGCTGCGAAACCATCGGGCGAAGAGCACGATGCATGCGAAAGAAATAATGCTGCGCGCGAAAAATCCGGGTCGGACCTTTCGATGACAACATTTCTCCGGTTTGCCGCGAATGGCACTTACTTAAGGCAAGAACTTGCATGTAGGTGCGAATTCATTCGCACAAAATACCTCGACCGTGCGAATGAATTCGCACCTACGCATCATCGTCTTCCTTCTGCTTTTTGCCCCAATTCTGCGGTCGACCGCAAAAATGAGGCCAAATCCCCGTACCTCTAATTCCCCGTTTTGCTGCGCCGCAGCAGGGTTTCGGGCGGGTAAACGCTCGTTTGATCAATTGGTCACTTCATACGTAATCAGTTCATTAAATCGTAATCGTCACTATCTCGATATTTTTCGGCTGAAAACGTAAATCCATTAAAAACAATGGCTTGAGTCTCTGGCACGCTCCTTGATTAAGAGAAGCGTCGCAGCGGGGTCGCTGCACTGATTTCAGGAGACGCAGGATGGCACTTAGGGATTCTTCACAAGCGGCGGGCAGCTTCGATGCCGCCCGGCGTTATGTGCGTGTCTGCCAGCAGCGACCGGATGGTTTTATCGAGTTCGAGTTCGCTATCGGTGATCCGGCGCTGGCGGTTGAGCTGATGTTGCCGGAAGCGGCGTTTCATGAGTTTTGCCTGGCCAATGAAGTGATCCTGCTCGAGCCGGCACAGCCGGGCGTCAGCGATTGGGTATCACGTTTGAATGCCGCGTCGCGGCAGGGTTTTGAAGACGCAGTCTGAACATCCCGATAACGGGAATAAAAGAGGAGACAACTATGCAGATCGATCTGCGCACGGTATCAATCAAACCGTTGCGGAATACGTTTGACCATCTGGCCGAACGTTTCGGCGACAAGCCTGCCAGCCGTTATCAGGAAGGCAGCTACAACATTCAGCAGGAAAGCATTTTCCACTATCGCCCGAGCTGGGATGCTGACCGCGTGCTGTTCGACAAGAAGCGCACCCAGATCCAGATGAAGGACTGGTATGCGCTGAAGGATCCGCGCCAGTTCTACTACGGCGCTTACACCATCACTCGCGCCCGGCAGCAGGATGCCGCCGAGTCGAGCTTCGACATGATCGAAGAGCGTGGTCTGGCTGATCTGATTCCGGCTGAACAAAAGCAGATCGCTCTCGATGTGCTGGTGCCGATGCGCCACGCCGAGTGGGGCGGCAACATGGGCAATTCCTACATCTCTGCCTACGGCTATGGCACGGTGATTACCCAGGCTTGCCTGTACCACGCGATGGATCACCTCGGTGTGGCGCAGTACCTGACCCGCATCGGCCTGGTGCTGGGTGGCCCGGAAGCGCTGGATACCGCCAAGGCAGCCTGGATGGACGCCGCGCTGTGGCAGCCGATGCGTCAGCACGT
Source organism: Azonexus sp. (assembly GCA_030824535.1). Taxonomy (GTDB): domain Bacteria; phylum Pseudomonadota; class Gammaproteobacteria; order Burkholderiales; family Rhodocyclaceae; genus Azonexus. Next base: position 2,793 of record JAVBXO010000178.1, read on the forward strand.
GGAAAACCTGCTGGTGCTGGAAGACTGGTTCGAAATTTTCGTCGCCCAGAACTTCGTGCTTGAAGGTCTTTCCTACCCGATGTTCTACGACTACCTCGATGGCGATTTCTCGGCCAACGGGGCGACGGCGATTTCGATGATGACCCGTTTCATGGCCGAGTGGGCAGGTGAAACCGGCAAGTGGATCGACGCCCAGATCAAGGTTGCCGCCGCTGAGTCACCGGAGAACAAGGCCGTGATCAGCGAGTGGGTGCAGCGTTATCGCGGCCTGACCTTGGCCGCTCTGGCGCCGCTGGCGCAGCGTTCTTTCGGCGACAAGGCCGACGAAGTCATCGCTGAAGTCACTGCCGAATTCAATGCCCGCTGCGCCAAGCTTGGCCTGGCCGTCTAGGAGTATTCATGTCTACCGTATTTATTGCCTTTCAAATCAACGAAGACACCCGTCCGATCATTGAAGCGATCCTTGCCGATAACCCGCATGCCGTGCTCGACGAGCAGCCGGCCATGGTCAAGATCAATGCCGAAGACACGCTGGTCATCAAGCGCGAATCTGTCGAAGAGCTCATCGGACGCAAATTCGACCTGCAAGAACTGCAGGTCAACCTGATCACTATTTCCGGCCACCTGGATGAAGACGACGACACCTTCACCCTGTCCTGGAAAAACTGAGGAGACACCGACATGGATATGAAAGCCACCAAGAAGAAACTGGGCCTGAAGGAAAAATACGCCCACATGACGCGCGGCCTGGATTGGGAAACGACCTACCAGCCGAAAGAAAAAGTGTTCCCGCAAGCCACCTTCGAAGGCATCAAGGTGCACGACTGGGACAAGTGGGAAGACCCCTTCCGTCTGACCATGGATTCCTACTGGAAATACCAGGCCGAAAAGGAGCGCAAGCTCTACGCCGTGCTCGACGCCTTCGCCCAGAATAACGGCCACCTCGGCATCACCGATGCGCGCTACCTGAGCGCCATCAAGTTGTTCCTGACCGGTATTTCGCCGCTGGAATATGTTGCCCACCGTGGCTTTGCCGCTGCCGGCCGCAACTTCCCCGGCGTTGGCCCGCGCGTCGCTTGCCTGATGCAGTCGATTGACGAAGTTCGCCACGCCCAGACGCAGATTCACGCGCTGTCGAACTACAACAAGTTCTACGAAGGCTTCCATGCTGGCGCAAGCCACCAGATCGAACGCCTGTGGTACTTGTCGGTGCCCAAGTCCTTCTTTGACGACGCCTTCAGCGCCGGTCCCTTCGAATGGATGATTGCCATCGGTTTCAGCTTCGAATACGTGCTGACCAACCTGCTGTTCGTGCCCTTCATGTCCGGTGCCGCCTACAACGGCGACATGGCGACGGTGACCTTCGGTTTCTCGGCCCAGTCCGACGAAGCCCGGCACATGACGCTGGGTCTGGAATGCATCAAGTTCATGCTTGAGCAAGACCCGGACAACCTGCCTATCGTCCAGAAGTGGATCGACAAATGGGCCTGGCGCGGTATCCGCGTGCTGAGCCTGGTGTCCACGATGCTCGACTACATGCTGCCGAAGCGTGTCATGAGCTGGAAGGAAGCCTGGGAAATCTACTTCGAGCAGAACGGCGGCGCGCTGTTCAACGACCTGGCCAAGTACGGCATCAAGGTGCCGGAATGCATCGCCCAATGCACGGTCGACAAGGAGCACCAGTCGCACCAGCTGTGGCTGACCTTGTGCACCCACTCGCACGCCATGGGTCTGCATACCTGGCTGCCGAATGCCGAGGAAATGGACTGGTTGTCGGCCAAGTACCCGAACACCTTCGACAAGTACTACCGTCCGCGTTTTGACCAGCTGCGTGAATTGGCCGACAAGGGCGAACGCTTCTACGCCAACACCTTGCCGATGCTCTGCCAGGTCTGCCAGATCCCGATGCTCTTCACCGAGCCGGATGACCCGACCAAGATCTGCTATCGCGAGTCGGAGTTCCAGGGCGAGAAGTACCACACCTGCTCGGACGGCTGTAAGCACATCTTCGACGACGAGCCGGAGAAGTACATCCAGGCCTGGTTGCCGGTGCATCAAGTCTATATGGGCAACTGCTGGCCGGAAGGCACCGATCCGACGGCCGAAGGGTTCAATCCCTTGGCCAAGTATCTCGAGTGGTGCCACATCGATCTCGCCAGGGACGGCGGCGATTACGAGGGCTCCAGCGACCAGGCGAATTTTGCCGCCTGGCGTGGCGCGGCGACTCAGAACACCTGAAAGCGAGTTGCTGGTAGCTGGTTATTAGCTGCTGGCAACTGCCAAACCCATAACCTAGCTATCGCTAGAGAGCGATGCCGATTGATTCAGGAAACGTCATTCCCGCGCAAGCGGGAATCCAGAAATGTCAGCGAACTGGATCCCCGCCTGCGCGGGGATGACGATTTGATCGGTGTTTCCCTAGCAAGCAGTAATCAATAACTACCAGGAGACAAACATGGCTGTCAAAGCCCTCTACGATTATCAATATCCTGCGTTGGATACTCAGGACAAGTTCCACGGCAACCAGTTGCTTTACGTTGGCTGGGATGACCATTTCATGTTCGCCGCGCCGCTGGCCTTTGTCGTGCCGCCGAGTACCAAGTTTTCGGAACTGGTCGAGAACACGCTGACGTTTGGTTTCGGCCGTCATCCGGAGTGGGCCAAGATCGATTTCAGCAAGGTCGTCTGGCTGAAATCCGGTCAGCCCTTCGTGCCGGAAATGGACAAGACCCTGGCCGAGCAGGGGATCAAGCACAAGGATGCGCTGCGCCTGCAAACGCCGGGTCTGAACGGCAACGGCACTTACTTCTGATCGAAGCGTCATTCCCGCGTAGGCGGGAATCCAGCGGTATCAACGAACTGGATCCCCGCCTGCGCGGGGATGACGGATTTATACCGCGCCCCCTAACACTGGATCCAAATAAAAATGAGCTACGAGCTGACCATTGAGCCTCTCGGCCAGACCATCGAGGTCGAAGACGGACAGACCATTCTTGATGCCGCACTGCGCGCCGGGATTTACCTGCCGCACGCCTGTTGCCACGGCCTTTGTGCCACCTGCAAGGTGCAGGTGCTGGATGGCGATATCGATCATGGCGAGGCCTCGACCTTCGCGCTGATGGATTTCGAGCGTGAAGAAGGCAAGACCCTGGCCTGCTGCTGCCGGCTGGAGTCGGACGCCGTCATCGAGGCGGAAATCGAGGATGATCCGGACGCGCTGAACCTGCCGGTCGAGGACTTTGCCGGCGAGGTGATCCGCATCGAAGCCCTGACGCCGACCATACGCGGCATCTGGTTGAAACTGGACCGCCCCATGCAGTTCCAGGCCGGCCAGTACATCAATCTCGAGGTTCCTGCGGTCGACGCTCAATCGCGGGCATTTTCCATCGCCAATGCACCGCAGACGCCGGATGTCATCGAACTGAACGTGCGCATCGTACCGGGCGGGCAGGTCACGACCTGGTTGCATGAGAAATTGGAAGTCGGCGAAAAGCTGAAGATCACCGGTCCTTATGGCCGTTTCTTCGTCAAGAAGTCGGCCAACGTGCCGCTGATTTTCATGGCCGGCGGCTCCGGCCTGTCGAGCCCGAAGTCGATGATCGAAGACTTGCTGGCCGAAGGCTGCACGCTGCCGATGACCCTGGTTTACGGTCAGCGCAATCGCTCAGAGCTGTATTACGACGCTGAATTCCGGGCGCTGGCAGAAAAATATCCCAATTTCAGCTACGTCCCGGCGCTGTCGCATGAACCGGCCGACTCCGACTGGCAAGGCGCGCGCGGCTTCGTCCATGAAGCGGCCAAAGCCCACTTCAACAACGACTTCCGCAACCACAAGGCCTATCTGTGCGGCCCACCGGCGATGATCGAAGCCTGTATCACTGGCCTGATGCAGGGCCGATTGTTCGAGCGCGACATCTACATGGAGAAATTCTTCTCCGCCGCCGATGCCTCGCAACAACTGAAAAGTCCGTTGTTCAAGAATATCTAGTTGTTAGTTGCCTGGGGGGCTTGAGCTGTTAGTAAAACCCCCCGGCGATTGGGCGCTAGAGCGTTATTTAAACCATGGAGGAGGAGCTAGCAGCTCTAACCTCCTAGGCAACCAGGCAACTAGAAAAAAATGATTTATCACACCGTGGTGATCGAGGAGACCGGCGAGAGTTATCGCTGTGCGCAGAACGAGTCCCTGCTGGTTGGCATGGAGCGTCTGGGCAAGAAGGGCATTCCCGTGGGCTGTCGCGGGGGCGGTTGTGGCGTCTGCAAGATCGAGGTGACGTCCGGCAGCTTCAGCAAGAAAGTCATGAGCCGGGCCTACGTGACGGCCGAAGAAGAAGCCGCAGGTCAGGTCCTGGCCTGCCGCGTTTTCCCAACCAGCGACATCCGTCTGCGCGTGCTGGGAAAAATGTCAAAAAATGTATGTAAAACGCAGCTGGTAGTTGTTAGCTGCTAGGGGTTAGCCAGGGTGTGCCGCTTTGCCCCATTCCCGCCTTGGCGGGAACAAGAATTAGCTAACAACTAACAGCTAGCAACTAACCACTAATTCAGCTGTTCGATTGGCAGTGCTTCTATCGAGCGGAAGGTCATCTGGATGTGCTCGGCGAGAAGGGTGGTGGCTTTGTCGGCATCGCGGGCGATGGCGGCGTTCATCAGGGCTTCGTGCTCGGCGTGGACGTTGCGCGGGATGGGTTTCAGGTACAGCGACAGGCGGCGATAGCGTTCCGCCTGCTGGTAAAGGATGGAGAGAAAGTGTTTCAGCCAGCGCGAAGGACAGGCGGCAATCAGCACCTCGTGGAAGACCCGGTTGCGTTCTTCCCATTCTTCCCGGTTGTCACTGCCGATCAGTTTTTCCTCGGCCTTGGTCAGGCGGTGGAAGGCGGCGAGCAGTTCGCTTTCCCAGACATCGTCGCCCATCGCAATCGACTGGCGCAGCGCTTCGCATTCGAGCATGACCCGGTTGCAGGTGATGTCCTGGAAGTCTTCCAGCGATGTCGGCGCGACGCGGAAGCCGCGCTGCCCCTGGCTGACGACCAGGGCGTCGGAAATGAGCAGCGACAGCGCTTCGCGCAGCGTGCCGGCACCGACGCCGTAATCGTCCTTGAGATGTTCGACGCGCAGCTTGTCACCCGGCGCCAGGCGGCCCTCGATGATGTCGCGGCGCAAGGCGCGGTAGGCGGACTCGACAAGGGTCTTGGGTTCAGAGATTTGTGAGTTGCCGGCGGGAGTAGTTTTAGCCATGGCGGTGCGGTTAATTGGTTTGACCAGAATGGTTTGATTTTAGCGCGTAAATGCCAATTTGCGCGCTAGTAAAAAATCTCGAGAAAAAGCATTGACTTCGAGATTGAATGGCAATATCGTTATAGTAAATCGATTACGACATTTTTGTAGTCATCACACAAAGAGAAGAGGAGCAGACAATGGCAATGAAAGGTGTTTTGCGTCCGGGTCATGCCCAGATGCGCGTGCTGGATCTGGACGAAAGCGTCCAGTTTTATACGAACGTTCTCGGTCTGGTCGAGACCGGCCGCGATGCTGAAGGTCGGGTCTATTTCAAGGCCTGGGATGAGCGCGATCACCACAGCGTGATCCTGCGTCAGGCCGAGACCGCCGGTATCGACTTCTTCGCTTTCAAGGTTGATGGCGACGAAACCTTGTCCAAGCTGGAAAAGGATCTGAACGCCTACGGCGTCGCCACCCGCCGCATTCCGGCCGGCGAACTGCTGGAAACCGGCGAGCGCGTGCGCTTCACGCTGCCCACCGGCCACGATATCGAGCTCTACTCGCAGAAGACCCAGGTCGGCAACGACATGGGCGATCTGAATCCGGAAGCCTGGTGTCCCGCTGCCGAAAAGGGCATTGCCCC
>JAVBXO010000002.1 GCA_030824535.1 Azonexus sp.
TAGACTTCGTCACCCACTGCTACCGCCGCCCCCGCGCCTTACCCACCTGGCCCTACAACCTGTTCGCCATGGTGCACGGCAGCTCGCGGGAAGAATGCGCCGAGAAAGCTGCGCAAATCCGCAGCATTCTTGGTGAGGCATGCCGGGGCGGGGATATTCTTTACTCGACAAGGATATTGAAGAAGAGCGGGTTGAGGATTGGGTGAGGGGGATGGTCGGTTTTTGGCAATAGTGGACGGTGAAGCTGCATTCCATGAGCGACCGCTTCAACGGTTGGGGGGCTTTCGTCGCAACGGGCCAAAGCCACTCCGAAAATTGAGAACTATCGTGATGTTGCCGCCAAAGAGGCAAGGACTGATTGCCACCGCATACCTCTTGGTGGAATCAAACATTACTCGTCCAGCCATGGCTTGACTCGGATTTCAGGAAGCTTCTTGTTGCTATGCCGCCACGTCAGATCCGCGACCAGAAAATCCAGCCAAACTGGTTCCAGACGCAACTCCCCAGCCTTTGGTGCCGGTTGCTGATGACGGTCTTTAAGCCAGGCCAAGATGCGTTCTCGGACGGCACGAGGATCCCCGAAGAACTCTTTGAATCTGTCCACATTCGCGCCGCCTGTCTCTGGATTCAGCCTACCTTTCTGCTTGTCTGTGATCAGCGTCGTCAACGCTTCGGCGAAATCCTCACGGCGGTGCAATTGCCCACATGCTTCCGGGAAAGCCTCGTTCGTCAACATTTCGCGTAAGCGCTGACATCCCTCCGGAGTCAATTCATTGCTTAGCGCGTTCGCCAGTCCTTCGGCGTTTTTCGCCGTTTCTATCACTTCCACAATGGGCAAATACGCCACCAAAGACATGGGTTCTGGCAGCAATTGCGGGCGGGGCTTGCCACTGACTACATGAACAGGGTCTAGATCCACTACAACCAAGGCTTGATCGACTGACGATAGGGCACCCTTGCAGTCAGGCTGCAGGATGCCTTTGCTCCATCCGTGGTACGGTGTCAACAGCTGTACGATACCTGTGTGCTCAGGTTTTACTCTACTGACCGAGTCAAGGCCAATGAAACAGCTACCGCCGATGCTGATTTTTTTGTTGGCTGCATTGCAGAACACGGTAGCGGTGCCCGACGCCAAAACACTGGCCTGGCCGGCATGCCAGTAGTCGTTACTCCTACTCGTACAGGCAGGTACCAACAGCACAGACCGCCGCTCACGCTGTCGTTGCGCGAAAGTCAGTAGCTCGCCAAGTGCGGTAACGTCGTTGTCGACAAGCTGCTTGGCGTCGGAGGGGTCCCCGCCAAATAGTTGCAATATCTTGGCCAACTCTTGCTGCAGCGGCTGCCGGTTGGCGGGGCTTGTTAGCATGAATAACTCAGAGCAAATCAGCTCCATGCAATAACGGAGCTTCTGAGGACCATGGGCCAACGCTTGAAACAGCGAAATCAGTTGATCAGCAGACCATTCTCCCTTCTTTGCTCGACCTCGGATGCGGAGCAACTCCATCATCACTTTCTCTTCGGTGTATAGCGGCTGCAACGTTTCGGTATGGGGCCGGAACAATTCATGGGCTGCCACGGCTCGGTACTTCTTACCTCGTTGCAGCTCAATGACTTCCTTTTCGCCTTCCATACCAAACGGTGCTTCAAGTGCTTTATCGGGCTGCCACAGCAAGGTCAGCTTTTCCATCAAGTGATCGCCACCATCGGTTGCCTCGAACTGCCGATAGGTACCCGCAAGTACGGCTAACCCAGGGTGGTTCGAAAGCTGTGTCTTTAACCACGCCACTGTATCCGACCGAACCGACACTTCGGGCAAAACCAATAATTCCACTTTTAGGTCTCGGCATGCTTTCAGTGCTTGGCTCAGTAACGCCCGGCGCCGATGCTCTGGCCAGGAAATGATTTTCTTGTCTTCCTGCCAACGAAATTCGGAATATCGCTGAGCGGCTTGGCTAACTTTCTTAAGGTCGCCATCCTTCTCCAGAAGGGAGCGGAGTTCATCTTGTGATGAGTTACTTAAAGGCAAGCCACCCAAGCCGACTTCGGCTATTGGGTGAGCGTAGCTGTCGTCCACACGGTACTGAAACAGGGCGATGCGAAAGTGAGAGTGGATGCGCGAGTCCAAGTTAGGGTCATTCTTACCTCCGAGGCGATTTCGCCATGACTCAGTTTGCCATTCATTCAATCGTTCGAGATTGAGCAGGTCATCAGCGACCTCCTGCTGCGGATTTGGTGATTCAGCAGCGCGGCCGATCACCTCATTTGGACGCTCGAACGAATCGTTAGGTGCATCAGGTGGAAATGAAATCGCCGTGCCCACTTCAACGCCATCCGTCGACGCGAGTTGAGACTGGACTACTGCCTTATTGGGCAGCATGTCAGGTTGCTGGTCGTCTAAAGATGGTTCCTTTGTGACTGCTGGCAGCGGATTCGAGGCCACCGCTGGGCCGTCGACTGCGTTATCCACAGACATATCGAGATCCTGCAAGGCAAAGGCCTCTTCGGCCGACATATCAGGTTGCTGCGTTACTGCGTGCGGTCCATTCGTGACCGCAGGCTGTGGATTTGGTGACTCAGCAGCGCAGCCGAGCGCTTCATCTGGACGCTCGAACGCATCGTTTGGTACATCAGGCGGAAGTGAAATCGCCGTGCCGGCTTCAACGTCATCCGTCGCCGCAAGTTGAGACTGGACTACTGCCTTGTTAGGCAGCATGTCAGTTTGCTGGTCGACTGAAGATGCTTCCTTTGTGACTGTTGGTAGGCGATTCGAAGTCACTCTCGGGTCATTGACAGATATCTGCAAATCGCTCTGCACGGCGGGTTGATTCGGTACTGTTACGTCCGCTTCAACCATGTTGATTGCATCCGTTAGAGATGGTAGCCACTTTCCAAGCTTGGTATCAAGTGTGTGTAAGGCCAACAGGTCATCGTCAGCAATACGGCGCGTTTCGGTCCACACCTTAAGTACCCGGCTGCCTTTAAGGGGGCGATACTCTTCGACTGAGTTGGCGTAAAGGCTGGTGTACTGCGGCCTGCTCATTTGCCAGCCTAACCCGATGGCATCCGTGAATTCGTCTGTGTCACGGCTACGCCCAAACGTCCTTCCTTGAACACAAACAACGCGCATGCCTCGCTCGCGATCGAGAGCGCACAGCAGCTCGGGCAAGGCCTGCATCAAACTCTCGCATTGCTGCAGCGTAAATCTAGGCAATGCATCGAAGGGCCAAGACTCATCCGCCACCTCCTCAACTCCATCGACGCGGGCAGGCATGGTTTGCCAAGCGCGCAGGGCCGAAAATACCTCTTTCAACGCATGCAGATTGAAGGCCTGCGCGAAACTGGCATCGAGCAGGCCGATCATGGCAAGCATCCATTGCCACGGACTCGCTTGGCACAATTCGGGCCAATTGCCAGCAAACAGCGTCTTACGTATGGCTCGGTAATCGCCCTGTGGGTCCAGACGAGCCATGTCAGGCATTTCCCAATCGGCTGGCAGGTTCAGGTTTTCGGTCATGCGGCGCGAGCCCAAGTCAGCAGCATAGCCCCAAAGCGCTGCCACGCTTCCACGCAGGCCAATGCCTACGGTAGCTAGCGCGAGTGCCATGCGCAGTGATGGCGCTGATGCTTCTGCCTCAGTCTCGGCTGGTACAGGGAACAGCGCGCGGTACAGGTCCAACATCAGAGCAGGTTCGGGGCGCAATGGGCGCGCTGGGCTGTTTGGACCCCTCAATTTAAGTCCTGCTACGGCCCACAATGGCAATCGAGCCAACACATCAGGGAACGCCCTATGCAGCGTGTGCCGCAAGTCATCACCGCCACGTGTTTTCATCCGCATGGCCATGGCTCGGCTTTCAGCCTCCATCAGAATTACATGCCGAACTTGCGCGTCCAAGCCTAGTTCGGCAGGGAAGTCCTGCAACGACTTTAGCGCTCGATTCACCGTGCGGGGCAATGGAGAAACGGTGTCACTTGCTGTCTCAATTTGCGCTGAAGACAGGTAGCTTCCCTGCAGCTTGCGCAGCTGCTGGCGCAGCACATAGTCTTCCAGCGCTTTCTTAGCATGTTCTTCGTCGTCAAACCCCTCGCATTCGTCGAGTAGCTCGTCGCGCTCGCCAGTCTCTCCTGCCATATCTGCAGCCACGCCCAGCACATCGGCGACGGCCCAACCCACACGCCACATATTTGCACCTGCTAGCGGCACGTTTTCCGACTGCACCCGTTCATCACGGTCGTGATACCACGCGCTCACGCCCAGCAGCTTGCGCGGGACCGGATCAGCTAGAAGATGAAGAGTCAGGCGCTCGCCCTCGGTTTCTTGAAATAACTGAGGCCGGAAGGGAACATAGGTCATTTTCTCCTCGTCGTCCCCTTTTAACTGATGCATTGCGAAAAGAGCCAGAAACAGGCGCGCCGCCAAACGGGTTTTTGGTTCCGGACCTGTTGTGCGAGAAACATGTAAGTCACTCCACTGCTGTGGATTCACGCTCTTGCCCCAGCGAATCGTCGAGGCACTGGTTTTGATCAGATTGAAGCGCGCCTCTCTTGTTTCCGCCGCATTTATTGGGAACGCATGCAGTGTTGCTTGCACGAATTGCGACACAGCTTCCAAACTATCCCGCCCCTCACTGTAGAGGGAGCAACGATACAGATATCTGCCGACAGCATCCGGGTCTGCATCGATCTCGTAAATCGATGCAGACCCGAGTTTGAGAACAGGCAAGTGCGGAATAAAGCGCCTTTTTTTTTCGTCTCCTATACTCGAAAGTAGCCAGGAAAATTTGGAGAGTACCTTTAGTCGCTCATCGCGCCGCGCGCTTCTTACGACGAAGTCGATGGCAAGACCAACCTGTGCATCGGCATTGGTCCCTGTACCTTTCTCCGTCAGCTGATCAACAACAGCCTGCGCGAGCGCCAATCCGGAACGTTGAATGAGCTGGCGGTTTTTAAGTGCGGCCAGAGGATTATCGGCTGCTGCGTTGATCAGTGCCGTACCTGCTATACACAACCATTCAATGGCCGTTAACTCACGGATGTCTTGTGGTGCCACTTCCGCCTGTGCCTGCTCGTCACCAACCAACCGCCACGCCTTGCGTGCCACTAGCCTTCCCCGCCGCTTTATGTGGTCGCCGTTTGTGGCAGGTCTCACACGTTCGAAGAAGTCGGGTCTGCAGACCAAGCGGGCTAGAGCAATGCGGTCCTTCCTACTCTTGGCGCGTTCGTTCAGGAACTGGCCGTTCGATTGCCAGGGATTGTGATCGAGCAACTTATCCAGCCCTTCAACTGCATAGAGTATGTCGTAGCCCCGCTCCTTGAAGGCTGAAGCCCAGTCGTGACCGTCACAAACCTTATTCCAGAGCGTCCAAAAGCAGGCCCATCCAGTCTCAGGATCGGCTGGTCGAGATACGGCAGCGACATGCCACCATAGCCAGCGTGCACATAGGCCCAAATCACTAACCCGCAGATCGAGCGCGTTGATTGCCGCTTTCACTTGATCGGCAATATCCTCAGGGCGATCCATCAGTGCAGGATGGCGTAGCATCTGCAGGGCGCACTGGCGATCCACCTTAGGTAGGTCGTCACCCAAGCTCCAATCGGACTCGCCATCTCCCACGATGGGAGCCTCCCAAGCTGGCACGGACGCAGCTAGTCCACGTCCGTCGTTAAGCTGGCGCATTACTTGGGAGGGGGTGCCGGAGCGCACACGTTCCCCCTTGTGGATTAAGGAAATTGAATGTTCGGCGGCCTTGGCCTGCAGCAATTCGCGCAGCTCCTTCAACAGTGCCTCACTGTCTGCGAATAGCACCACATCGTCTACATAGCGCGCGTAACCAACACGCGGGCGTCGCTTGCCATCGGAGCTGGGTTCTTCGGCACGAGTACGGCGAATGAACTTGCGGGCCGCGTCGTCCACCGGAAACAAGGCAATGGTGCCGATATAGGCCGACAGCACCGGCCCCTGTGGAATACCGGTCACTTCTTCGCTGCGCTGAACTCTCCTTGCTACCTCGGGGTCGTGATACTCGTGACCAAAGATCAGCCCGATTAATAGCCGCTCCAGCGCACCATCCAGTTCCGACAAGTCGGCAGGCAGCCCGAACATGCTGGTGATGCCCTCTGGGTTGTGGTCGCGCAACGCTGCAGACAGCGGCTTCAGAAGCTCCTCCCTAACCACGTAACGCTGGATCGAGTCGTAATAGCGTTTGGCGTCCAGACGCAATACATGTATCTGTGGGCCAATGGCATGGCATTGGTGCGTCACGCTAGCCATGAAATCACGCCAGCACTGTCCGAAAGGCCGAAACATGCCTTGATCCGAGGGGGTCTTGTCGCCCTCCAAGACATCCATATCGATCTGGTAGCCAAAGCTCAATGTCTTGGGCTCATCCCACTCAAGATCGGGCTCGTTGAGGTCCTCATACGAGCCGGTAACCTTGACTTCTTGTCGGGAGGCATACCAACGCACTGCTGGGATGCACGCCGAGAACGTTTGGCCACTTGCGCTCAGGCGATCATGACGTTGGGTGAGTAGTTCATTCAGGAATAACTGCTGTGCATGCAAGTCGGCCGGGTGGGGCATTACCTTGCGGCGTGGGTCGTCAAGTACATCCTTATCTGCCGTCAGCTTGCGCGGCAGATGCACGGCATCGAAGGGCGCAGCTTGGTGCCATGGGGCTCCTTGAATAGTGGCTCCTAGGCGAGCTAGAGCCGTCTGGTCAAACAGGTACTCATTGCTATTTAAAACTTGCCAAGAACCTTCATCGCAAGGAAGTTCGCCGCGGCGCGCACCGTGGTACGCAAGCCTTCGGGCCAGAGCAGCACGCGGAAGGTCTTCCTCCAAATAGAGATTGCGCTCATTTGGCCGCCTTACACCGACTGATCCCAGCAAGATCGCTTGCAATTGCAGAGTCCATGGCCATGGGCTATCTTTCAGCCGCATCGCCGGCACTTCTGGTAGTCGGTGACCGTATAAGCGCTTGACCGTTATGGCAGCTCTGAACAGTGCACGTTCGCGAACCGTCGGAGCTAGCTGATTCCAGCGAAGTGCCTGAAGCTCGGATGCGTCTTGACTTCCAAGCTCTCCCGCAAGGAGTACCCCTTCGGCCGGCAATTCGAAGCGCTGTAACCAGGTTGCTGCTTGCTCGGGAGACGCAAAACAGCGCAGGCAGGTGTCAGGATCTTTACCCAGTGCGGGTTCCGTGCGCCAAGGCAAGCCCACCCAGCGCAAGTTCACGCCTTGAAGGTCAAGAAGTCTGCGCACCAAACGATTGGCGCCGCTAAAGCCAGGGGAGTCGCTGTCTAGAAAGACGCTGTACACCAGTTCACCTTTTCCGGGCGCGCTCTCAGCTAGCGCCTTCAACAGTTCCAGTTGACCGTTGCTAAGGCTGATGCCCATTAGCGCTACGGCGGGCTGCCCCAGCGATTGCATCCGCAGCGCGTCGAGAAAGCCTTCAACCAGATAGAGCGTAGCCGATTGGTCGTTTTTCAATCTCTGTTCGATGGACTTGAAGGCATCTGTCGCATTAAATAGATGATTGCTCTTATCGAAACCTGACGTGAGCAGGTACTTCGCTACCCCTTCTGGAGGCACGCTTTGTAGCGCACGGCCCGCAAAGCCGACCACTTCGGGTTGTTTGGCATCGTAGCTGCGAATAGGGATGACGATGCGACCATCGTGGAAGCAGTCTCGAAACTGGTCGAGTAATTCAAGCTTCCATTGTTTGGTCGAAGATTGGGGGCGCAGGCGCTTGATCAGTCCCTGGTTCTCCAACCCATCGATCAATTCGACGCGCTCGCCCAGGTTCCTACTCTGCAAGGCCTCCACCAAGACGCCGTGCGCAATGCAACGCAGTCCCTGACTATATAAAAAGCCGTCATTGAATTCACGTTCGGCGCACCATGACTTGAAGCGTTCAGCATCGTGCTTTGCGTCAAAGGTACTTAGCGCAAAGTCCAGTGCAGTTTGGCTGACGGCTATGCGTTCGCCCTGCTGTGCGGACAAAAGGCGCGGGGGAGTGAGGCCGAACTGATGAGTCAGCCATTTCACTGCCGGCAGGAATTCCAGCCCCTCAACCTGCTTGACTAGGTCAATAGCAGTGCCATGGGCACCACAAGCAAAGCAGTGAAAGTGCGCAGGGGAAGTCCTCTCTGCCTGATACAGGTTTAGTGAGGGGCGGGAGTCCTGGTGAAATGGGCAAAGCGCTTGGGTCTGTGAGCCGCGTCGCTCGGTTTCGATGCCAAGTCGCCTGACCACGTCCTCTAGCGGAACCTTGGTCAGTACATCACTGATATCGTATCGATCCACTTACTTCCCTCGACTTTCTTTCGAATTTGTTTGGGTAACTCGTCAAGTCCTCTGCATACATAGCGGACGGGGCCTCAGCTTGAATCCCTTCGTCATTGTACGGCGGGGAGACCGGAATCAATGATCCCAGTCGTTCGGCCGGTGGTGCCGGATGACTCCAGTCAGCCTTGAGCGGACATTTTCGCTTGTGGCCTCTTCGGGAAACTTGCAGTCCTTCAATGTCACCAAGTAACCCCTGCTCCATTTCTTCCTCCAAAAACGACAAACCCGGCTAGCGCCGGGTTTGTCGTTTTAAAGCCAGGAAACCAGCAACTTACTGCGCTTCAGCAATCCTCTGCC
>JAVBXO010000130.1 GCA_030824535.1 Azonexus sp.
CCGGCGTGTAACCCAGCGCCGCCAGCACTTCGTCGGTATGGGCGCCGAGCGCCGGGCCTATCCATTCGGTGCTGCCCGGCGTGGCCGAGAGTTTGGGGATGATGCCGGGCATGCGGAATTCCTTGCCGTCGGGCAGGCTCGCTGACTGGAACATCTGGCGGGCGATGAATTGCGGGTCAGCGAACATGTCGACCGCCGAATACACCCGCGACGACGGCACGCCGGCCGCTTCGAGGATGCTCAGCACGTCGTTCTCATCGTGCTGCGCGCACCAGTCGTCGATCAAGCCGTAAATTTCCTCGCGCCGGGCGTCGCGGCCGGTGTTGTCGGCCAGCGTCGGATCAGCGGCCAGGTCGTCGCGGCCAATGGCCTGCATGAAGCGCTTGAAAATCGCGTCACCATTGGCGCCGATGGTCACGTGCTTGCCGTCCTTGGTCGTGTGGGTGTTCGAGGGGGTGATGCCGGGCATGATGTTGCCGGTGCGCTCACGGACAAAGCCAAAAACGTCGAATTCCGGCACCAGCGATTCCATCATCGCAAACACCGCTTCATAGAGCGCAACATCGACGACCTGCCCCTGGCCACCATTGACTTCCTTGTGGCGCAGGGCCATCAGCGCGCCGATGGCGCCCCATAGCGCGGCAATCGAATCGCCAATCGAAATGCCGGTACGCACCGGCGGCCGGTCGGCAAAACCGGTGATGTAACGCAAGCCGCCCATCGATTCGCCGACCGCGCCAAAGCCCGGCTGATCCTTGTACGGCCCGCTCTGGCCAAAGCCTGACAGGCGGACCATGACCAGGCCGGGATTGTCAGCCTGCAGTTGTTCCCAGCTCAGCCCGAGCTTTTCCAGCACGCCGGGGCGGAAGTTCTCGACCAGGATGTCGGCGTCGGCGATCAGCTTGCGCACGAACTCGCGCCCATCGTCATGCTTCAGATTGGCCGTCACCGATTTCTTGTTGCGTGCCTGCACGTACCACCACAGCGAGGTGCCTTCGTAAAGCTTGCGCCATTTGCGCAGCGGATCGCCGCCATCGGGCGACTCGACCTTGATCACCTCGGCGCCGAATTCGGCCATGATCCGCGTACAGAAAGGGCCGGCAATCAAGGTGCCGAGTTCAACGACCTTCAGGCCGGCCAGCGGTTTGGCGCTGTCACTCATGTCAGGGTTCCCAATGTTCGACGGGCAAATGTTGCCCCCATAGGCGGTCGACCGTAGCACTGACCGCCTGCGGCGCGCCACTGGTCGTCACTTTCAGGCGGCCGCTGCCCCCGCCCAGCAGCCCGCGCGCCGCCAGCAAGCGGTCAAGCTGACGCGCCACCGCCGCCCCGGTATCAAGCAGCGTCGTCCCGGCCGGCATGCGCCGGGCAATCGCTGCGGCGACCCAGGGATAATGCGTGCAGCCGAGCACCACGACATCGGCGCCGGCAGCGTTCAAGGGCTCAACGAACTGGTCGAGCAAGGCTTCAACGACCACGCTGCCCGGCCCTTCACGCTCAATGGCCTCGGCCAGACCGGGACAAGGCCGGGCAATGACGCGATGGCCCTGAGCATGATCGGCAACCAGACGCTGGAAGCGCTCGCTGAGCAGGGTCCGCGTCGTCGCCAGCACGCCGACCACGCCACTGCGCGTCAGTGCCGCCGCTGGCTTGACGCCCGGCTCCAGCGCTACCACCGGCAAAGGCAAGGCCGCCCGAATCGCCTCGGCAGCCACCGCCGTGGCGGTATTGCAGGCAATGACCAGCGCCTTGGCCCCGCGCCGCGCCAGCGCCTCGGCAATCACCACCCCGCGCTCCTTCAGGAAGACCTCGGGCTTGTCGCCATAAGGCAGGAAGCGGGTATCGGCAAAGTAGAAATAGTCCTCCTGCGGCAGTTGACCGCGCAAGGCACGCAAAACCGTCAGGCCGCCGAGGCCGGAATCGAAGACTGCGATGGGGGAATGAGGCATGGGTAATACTTGCGTTCTTGTCGCCGGAAGTCTTGCTGAGCCAATGCCCGCAACGCTTGTTCAACGCGCACTGAGCTTGGCAATTATCGCGAAAATCCCGTCAGGGTTTCAGCCCGGCGCACGAAAATCATTGTCCACCCAGGCCTGGGCGCTTTTGGCGCTGAGTTTGAAATTCGCCTCGACGCGCACTTCGGCGACCTGCTCGCCGGCAGCATCTGCGGCGGCGAGCAGCGCGTAGGGTTCGTATTCGTCGGGGACGATGTCGAGGGTAATCAACAGCGGGCCGTCCGGGCCGCTCAGCGACAGCTGTTTATGCAGCATCGCATGCAGTTGCTGTTCGTGGCGGCGCAGCACTTCCGAGGCGGTCTTGACCAGTACCAGGAAGGCCGAGGCGTCGAGCGGCTTGGGGTTCTTCTTGTCGCGGCCCATGGTCCAGGGGCCGACCAGCGCCGGTTCGCTTTCGCCGTCCTTGATCATCGCCACGGCCCAGCCTTCGTCGCTATCGTTCTTGATGACGCTGGCCGTCCAGCCATTGTTGCGCCACAGGCGCGGTTCATTGATGACTTCAGGCTCGCCATCCGACGCAGATTCGTTTGCAGTGTTTTCGTTCATCGTGGCATTGTACTTCCCGGGCTGCAGCGCCGGTCAAAGCTTGCTTTTGACCGGCGGCAACCATTTGAGCAGACATTCGAACAGCACGCCGGGATCGACCGGTTTGCTGACATGATCGTTCATGCCGGCCGCCAGGCAACGCTGGCGATCTTCGTCGAAGGCATTGGCGGTCATGGCGATGATCGGCAGTTCGGCGTAGCCGGGCAGCGCACGGATGGCCCTGGTGGCTTCGAGGCCGTTCATGACCGGCATCTGGATGTCCATCAGGATCAAGTCGTATTGCCGCGCCTGGAGTTTTGCCAGCGCCTGCGCGCCGTCCTCGGCAAGATCGACGACGAAGCCGGCTTCTTCCAGTAATTCCCGCGAGACTTCCTGGTTGATCGGTTCATCCTCGACCAGCAGCACCTGCGCCCCCCGATGCAGGCGCAAGACCAACTCGTGGGCTTTGGCCTTGGGGATTTCAATGGGCAGCTCGGTGCCGACGGCCAGTGAAATCGTGAACCAGAAAGTACTGCCGGCACCGGGCACGCTGTCGACACCGATCTGCCCGCCCATCAACTGGATCAGGCGCTTGCTGATCGCCAGACCGAGCCCGGTACCGCCATAGCAGCGGGTCATTGAGCCATCGCCCTGCTCGAAGGCATCAAACAGGCGCGGCTGATCTTCGACAGCAATACCAATCCCGGTATCCCGCACCGAGAAATGCAAGTGCAGGCCAGCGTCACGCTCTTCGACCAGCACCACCCGGATCACCACCGAACCACTGGCAGTGAACTTCAGGGCATTGCTGACCAGATTCAACAAGATCTGCTCAAGGCGCAGGGAATCACCACGGACACTCCGCGCGGCCAGCCCGGGAGCGATATCGACCCTCAGCGGCAGCCCCTTGTCAGCGGCCTGCTGAGCCAGCAGGCTGAGGATGTTTTCCAGGATACTACCGAGCCTGAAATCGATCAGCTCCAGCGTCAGGCGTTCGGCTTCGATCTTCGACAGGTCGAGGATATCGTTGATGACGGCCAGCAAGTGCCGGGAAGCCTGGACGACCTTGCCCAGCTGATCTTTCTGCTTCGCGTCACTGGTCTTGCGCAAGACCAGTTCCGTCATGCCCATGATGGCGTTCATCGGCGTCCGCAGCTCGTGGCTCATCGTCGACAGGAAGGTGCTCTTGGCCCGATTCGCCGCCTCCGCCGCCTCCTTGGCAATCGACAGCGCGGCGGTGCGTTCCTCGACCATGCTTTCCAGATGATGGCGGTAGCGCTCCAGCTCGGCCGCCGTTTGCCGACGCTCGGTAATGTCGCGGCTAATCCCCAGAATCTGCCGTGGCTGACCGGCGGCATCGAGGAGTATGGTCGTGAGCGTCTCCGTCACCACGACACCGCCGTGCTTGCAGGGCAGGTCGAGCTCCATGCTGGCAAAGCGGGCGCTATCGTCGCCCGCCGCCAGGTGCCGAAAATCATCCGCCATCCTCGCCTGCACCCGCGCGAATGATTCCTCGCTCAGGGCCGCTGCCAAGGGCTGGGCCATGACTTCTTCGGCTGTCCAGCCGCGCAGGCGTTCGACGGAAGGACTGACGAAGGAGCAGCGCAAATCTGGCAGCTCAAGCATCCAGATCACATCGCTGCAATTGTCGGCGATCAGCCGGTAACGTTCCTGGCTGCTGCGCAAGGCAGCCTCGGTACGCGTCCGTTCAACCGCCAGACCGGCCAGCGCGGCGTAATCCTCGATCAGTTCGATTTCGGCCGGCATTGGCGATCTTGGCTGGGTGTAATAGATGGCGAAGGTTCCCAGCACCCGGCCATCGCGGTCCTTGAAAGGCTGCGACCAGCAGGCGCGCAGGCCAGCCTGCCGGGCCAGGTCGCGGAAGGTCTGCCAGTAGGGGTCCTGGTCGATGTCCTCGACGATCACCCGCTCACCGCGCCAGGCGGCCGTGCCGCAGGAACCGATGCCGTCGCCGATGGCCGCACCGTCAATCGCCTGGTTGTAGAAATCCGGCAGGCTGGGCGCCGCCCCATGGCGAAGATGCTGTCCGTCCTCATCGAGCAGTTGAATGGCGCAGATCAGATCCGGATGCAAGGCTTCGACCCGCCGGGCCAGCGCCTCCAGCGTCTCGGCCAGTGGCTGCCGCTGGCTGACCAGTTGCAATACCTGATTGTGCAGCACCAGCTCGTGCGTCTGCTGGGCCAGCGCAGTTTCGGCCATTTTTTGTGCAGCCTGCGACGCTTTCAAACGCTGCTGCATGTCGGCCAGCCAGCCCATCACGCTATCCTTGCGCTCGGGGAGTAGCAGAAATTCGGCGGCAAAATTCCCCTGCCCCAGGCGGACAATCTGCGCATGCACCTCGGCCGCCGAGGCGCCAAGCGTCTCGCGCAGGGCAGCGTAAGTCCGCCAGAGCATGAACATCACAGCCACGCCGACCAGCACGACCAGCAGGCGAAAAATGCTCGCGACTGTCTCGGCGTCCTGTACCACCGCCAGCGTCCGCGCCCCCATCAGCAAATTGAACTGTTGCAGCGGCAACATGATTCCAGCCTTGGCCCGGTGGTAATTCTCGTCATGCATCAACTGCCGGGCCAGCGCCAGATCAGCCTCATGTGCAGGCCCCCGGTTTTCGACAAGCTGCATCGCCTGGTATTCGATTCCGGTCAGTCGATCCGAATTGAGCTTGGCCTCTTCTAACTTATTGAACTCGTCCGCTCCGAAATGCGCCAGACGCATCAACTCAAGCAGCGGCACCGCCCGGCTGCCCACGGGCAGGGGTGGCTGCTGGTCGCCAAGAACCAGATCCCAGTACACATTTTGGTAATCGACTGGCCGTGGCAGCCGGCCATCCCGGATATCCAGAATTGTTTGATAGCGCTGGCGGTAAACCGGGTCGCCGGTCACGACATAAGTTCTTGCCATCCGCGTCAGATCATCCGATGACTGACGCAATTCGTCGGCCAGCAGAAAGGACTGCTGGCGCTGTTCGTTGGCGTGATCCACGGCCTTTTCAGCACGGGTGTACAGCCCGAAAACGGCCGCGAGCATCATCAGCAAGACAAGGCTCAGGGCCAGCTTGCGGGAAAAGCCGGGATTTCTGCCAGCCAGGGTCACGATTGCCCCATCAACAAAATTTTCACCATCAGGGAAACACTGATTTACTCGGAACCGTTCGGGCTGAGCCTGTCGAAGCCCAGGAAAATACGGGAGCTAGCCATCGCCAGGCAAAAGCAGAAGCCCCCTTGCGGGGGCCTCGTTACCCTAGGGAAACGCTGAATTATTCAAAAATGTCATTCCCGCGCAGGCGGGAATCCAGAAAAATCAACAAGCTGGATCCCCGCCTGCGCGGGGATGACGATTTAATCGGTGTTTCCCTAGCCTTGCGGGGGCTTACATCCGTTCGATCAGCGCATCGCCGAACTCGGAGCAGGACAGCTCCTCGGCGCCATCCATCAGGCGGGCAAAGTCATAGGTCACCTTCTTGTCGCCGATGGCCGCTTCCATGGCCTTGACAACGAGATTGGCGGCTTCCTTCCAGCCAAGATGCCGCAGCATCATTTCAGCAGACAGAATCAGCGAACCGGGATTGACCTTGTCCAGGCCGGCGTATTTCGGCGCCGTGCCGTGCGTCGCTTCGAAGCAGGCGTAGCAGTCGGAGATGTTGGCGCCCGGTGCGATGCCGATGCCGCCGACCTGCGCCGCCAGCGCGTCGGAAATGTAGTCACCGTTGAGGTTGGTGGTGGCGATCACGTCGTATTCCGCCGGCCGCAGCAGGATTTGCTGCAGGAAGGCGTCGGCGATGGAATCCTTGATGATGATTTCACGGCCGGTTGTCGGATTGGTCAGATGACACCACGGGCCGCCGTCAATCAGCTGGGCGCCGAACTCTTCCTGCGCCAGCTTGTAGGCTGCGTCACGGAAGAGGCCTTCGGTGAATTTCATGATATTGCCCTTGTGCACGATGGTCACCGACTTGCGGTCGTTGGCGATGGCGTACTTGATCGCGGCGCGCACCAGACGCTGGCTGCCTTCGATGGACACCGGCTTGATGCCGATGCCGGAGCTTTCCGGGAAGCGGATCTTCCGGACGCCCATTTCCTTTTGCAGGAAATCGATGACCTTCTTGCAGGCCTCGGTGTTGACCGCCCATTCGACGCCAGCGTAAATGTCTTCGGTATTTTCGCGGAAGATGACCATATTGGTCAGTTCCGGATGCTTGAGCGGACTGGGCACGCCCTTGAAGTACTGCACCGGCCGCACACACTGGTAAAGATCGAGTTCCTGGCGCAGCGCCACGTTCAGCGAGCGGATGCCACCGCCGACCGGCGTCGTCATCGGGCCCTTGATCGACACCGAATATTCCTTCAATGCATCAAAGGTTTCGCGCGGCAGCCATTCGTCCGGGCCGTAGATACGGGTCGATTTCTCGCCGGCATAAACTTCCATCCAGTGAATTTTCTTTTTGCCGCCGTAGGCCTTGTCCACCGCAGCATCGATGACCTTGATCATCACCGGCGTAATGTCGATGCCAATGCCGTCGCCTTCGATGAAGGGAATGATCGGATTGTCCGGCGTTGGCTGGCCGGGAAGGATTTTCGAACCACCTTGCGGAATCTTGATGTGGGAAGTCATAGCCATACTCCATGCAGTGTTATGGGACGACGTTTTGCGTCGACAATCCCCCTCGGCGGGGATACCGGCCAGGCCGGAAGCAAAATCAATTATGTCGTAAAAGTTCGCGCCGCGTCAGCCATTTCCAGGGATCAGGCCGGATGGGGGGAGAGGCTGGCCCAAGGGCAATGCCGCCGGCAAAGAAAAAGCCACCGGCCGGCAACCGGCAGGTGGCTTTTTCAGGCGCTCAGGACCAGGAGTAGCCTTCAGGCAGTACCGGCAATCAGCTGCGGGCAGCCTTCAGGATGGCGTTCAGCGTCGGGCTCGGACGCATGATGGCCTTGCACTTCTCGGCATCGGCCTTGTAGTAGCCACCGATATCGGCCGGCTTGCCCTGCACGGTCTTCATTTCGGCGACGATCTGGGCTTCGCTGTCGGTCAGGGACTTGGCCAGCGGGGTGAAGTGAGCAGCCAGTTCGGCATCCTCGGTCTGGGCAGCCAGTTCCTGCGCCCAGTACATGGCGAGGTAGAACTGCGAACCACGGTTGTCGAGCTCACCGGTCTTCGGCGACGGCGACTTGTTGTTGTCGAGCAGCTTGCCGGTAGCGGCGTCCAGGGTCTTGGCCAGCAGCTTGGCGCGGACGTTGCCGTCCTTGATGCCGAGCTCTTCGAGCGACACAGCCAGGGCCAGGAACTCGCCCAGCGAATCCCAGCGCAGGTGGTTTTCCTGCGTCAGCTGCTGCACGTGCTTCGGCGCCGAACCGCCGGCACCGGTTTCGTACATGCCGCCGCCGTTCATCAGGGGCACGATGGACAGCATCTTGGCCGAGGTGCCCAGTTCCATGATCGGGAACAGGTCGGTCAGGTAGTCGCGCAGGATGTTGCCGGTCACCGAGATGGTATCCAGGCCACGGGCGACGCGTTCCAGCGTGAAGCGCATGGCACGCACTTGCGACATGACGTAGATTTCCAGGCCGCTGGTGTCGTGATCCTTCAGGTAGGTATTGACCTTCTTGATCAGTTCGGCTTCGTGCGGACGATAGCTGTCCAGCCAGAAAACGGCCGGCATGCCGGACTGGCGGGCACGGGTGACGGCCAGCTTGACCCAGTCGCGGATCGGCGCGTCCTTGCACTGGCAGGCGCGCCAGATGTCGCCAGCTTCGACGTTTTGCGTCAGCAGCACTTCGCCGGTATTGATGTCGACGATGTTGGCGATGCCGTCCTCAGCGATTTCAAAGGTCTTGTCGTGTGAACCGTATTCTTCGGCCTGCTGGGCCATCAGACCGACGTTCGGCACGGTGCCCATGGTCTTCGGATCGAAGTTGCCATGCCATTTGACGAAGTTGATCATCTCCTG
>JAVBXO010000320.1 GCA_030824535.1 Azonexus sp.
GCCATGGATGATCTCCCGGACAATCGCCAGGCCCAGACCGCTGCCGGTCTTGTCGTCGCTTTCCAGCCGGTAAAAGCGCAAAAACACCCTTTCCCGCTGGTCGACCGCAATACCGGGGCCGTTGTCGGTGACGCTGAGCCGGGCTTGCGGTGTTTCGCCGTCTACGGTCTCGAGCGCCACCGTCACCACCCCGCCCGGCGGCGTGTAGCGCAGGGCGTTGTCGATCAGGTTGGTCAGCATCTCGCGCAGCAGTACCGGGTGCGCCAGCACCGGCACATCGCTGACCGCGCCCTCGCAGCCGAGGTCGATGCCGCGATTGGCCGCCAGCGGCAGCAGGTCGATGACCGTTTCCCGCGCCAACGCCGCGAGGTCGACGCCTTGCCGCGCCTGCATCAGGCCATTGACCGGCTCGGCGCGCGACAGCGACAGCAGCTGGTTGGTCAGGCGGATGGCGCTGCCCAGGCTGCGGTGAAAGGCTGCGACCGCCGGCCGCATGGCGTCGACGTCGTGCTGGCGCAAGGCGTATTCGGCCTGGGTATTGAGCACGGCGAGCGGCGTGCGCAGCTGGTGCGCAGCGTCGGTGATGAAACGGCGGCGGGCTTCGACCATGTCGTTGATCCGTCCCATGTGCTGGTTGATCGCCTCGACCAGCGGAATCACCTCGCTGGGCAGGTCGACCGCAGCAATCGGCGTCAGATCGTCGTCGGGCCGGGCACGGATGGCCTCGCCCAGACGGGCCAGCGGCTTGACCGCGAGCATGGTCGCGAGCAGCGCAACCGTCAGCGCGACGACAATCAGCACCGCCTTGCGCCCGACCTCGCCGAGGAACAGGTGCTGCACGACTTCCTGGCGGCTGTTGATCGTTTCGCCGAAGATCACCAGCACCGGCCGGGGAAACTCGGTGCGGTAGAGCGGCTTCAACAGCGCTCCCAGGCGTACGGCCTGGCCCTTGTATTCGCCGTCGTAGAACACCGCCTCATTGGGCTTCAGTTCCTCCGGCCGGGGCAGGCCGTCGTAGCCGGTCAGCGGCGCATCGCCGACCATGCCGACGCTGTAGAAAACGCGGTCGGAACTGCCGGACTCGAACAGCTCGAGCGCCGAATAGGGAATGTCGACGACGACCTCGCTTTCGGTGGCATAAATGCGCTCGGCGATGCCTTTCAGCGAGGCCGACAGCGAGCGGTCGTAGGCCTGGTTGGCGGCGCGCAGCGCGTCGCTGTAGCTGTACCAGGCGTCGAACAGCAGCAGCGCCGACAACACCGCCGTCAGCCAGATCGCCAGACCACGTCGCAGGCTGTGCTGCTTCATAGGCCGGCTCCAGCATCGGCAGCGATCAGGTAACCCAGGCCGCGCACGGTGGTGATGCGCACGCCGCTGCCTTCAAGCTTTTTGCGCAGGCGCGAAACGTAGATTTCGATGGCTTCCGGGCGGGCGTCCTGCTCCATGCTGAACAGCTTTTCGAACAAGGCGTCGCGTGACACCGGCCGGTCGATGCGCCCGAGCAGGGCTTCGAGCACCGCCAGTTCGCGCGGCGTCAGCGCCAGTGCGACGCCGCGCACGCTGGGCAGGCGGCTGACGGTATCGAACACCAGGTCGCCGAGCTGCAGCATCGGCAGCTGCCCGGCCGAACGGCGCAGCAGGGCTTTCAAGCGGGCTTCGAGTTCGCCGAGTTCAAAAGGCTTGGGCAGGTAGTCGTCGGCGCCGAGATTGAGGCCGCGAATGCGGTCATCGACCGAACCGCGCGCGGTAAAGATCAGCACCGGCACCCGCGAACCGCGCGCGCGCAGGCTTTTCAGCACCTCCAGGCCATCCTTGCCGGGCAAGGACAGATCGAGCAGCACGCCGTCGTAATCGCCGGTCAGCAGGTAATGCTCGGCGTGATCGCCGCGGTCGGCAATATCGACCGCGTAGCCCGACTGACGCAAGGATTTCGCGACCCATTCGCAGAGCTCGGGATGGTCTTCGACCAGCAGAATTTTCATGTTGTCTCCTGTTTTTTTCTGTTTTTTCTCCTTCCCCTTCAAGGGGAGGGCCGGGATGGGGATGGGTTACCCGGCTGCAAGAAAAACCCATCCCCACCCTAGCTGGAGGGCAGGCTTTGCATAGCCTGCCCGTTCTGGCGGGGCAGAACAGTGCTCTGCCAAACCCCGCCCTCACCCCCTTGAAGGGGAGGGAACTGTTGGGGCGGATTTTTCTCCGCAAAAGCCCCGAAAGCAAATCGAAAGCTTCCTTGTCTGTAATGCGCACTCCGGAACACCGGATGTCAGCAATTACATAACCAATGGAGCAGACAATGCACAAGACCCTTATCCAACTCGCCGTGGCCGCCTGTTTTGGCAGCCTTGCCCTGACCTCGGGCGGCGCCTTCGCCGCGACGATGGAGGAGTTGCAGGCCGAAATCGCCGCCCAGAAAGTCCGCCTCGAAAAGCTCGAGGAAGTGCTCAAGGCCACCGCCGCGACGGCCGCCAATGCCACCCAGAAGGCCGAAGCCGCGAGCAAGGCCGTCGCTGCCGCCCCCGCCGGCAAGGCCTCGGGCCTGCCGGCCGGCCTGTCGATCTACGGCATCATCGATGCCGGCGTCGAACTTGGCGATTACGGTCAGGGCAGCAAGGCGCGCATCCAGAGCGGCCTGGGTTCGGCCAGCCGCCTCGGCTTCAAGGGCGCGCGCGATTTCGGCGACGATCTCTCGGCCTACTTCCAGCTCGAAGCCGGCGTCTCGGTTGATAACGGCCAGAACACCGGCCATTCGAGCAATGTCTCCAACCCCGGCCAGGGCAATGCCTCGTCGGCCTCGGTCAACAGCACCGGCGTGGCGATCTTTTCGCGCAATACCTTTGTCGGCCTGAACAGCAAGCGCTTCGGCGACCTGCGCGTCGGCCGCGACTATGCACCGATCTACTCGATCACCAGCCTTTCCGACCCCTTCACCATCGGCGGCGCGACCGCCTTCCGCCTGTGGTCATCGGCGGCGGCCAGCCGTTTTGACAACGCCGTGTTCTACAGCACGCCGAACCTGAACGGCTTCCAGGGCAAGATCGCCTACAGCGCTGGCATGGAAAACAACAGCCGCGCCGATGTCGGCATCAGCGGCGGCGTGCCGAGCAACAGCAATACCGGCCCCAAGGATGAAGGCAAGGGCGTCAGCGCCAGCCTGACCTACAGCAACGGCCCGCTGTTCGTCGGTACCGGCTACCTCTCCTACCTGAAAATGGGCACGGTCGCCGCCCCAGCCAGCGAAAACGCCCGCCGCGAATCGTGGAACCTGGCCGCAACCTACGACCTCAAGTTCGTCAAGCTCTACGCCCAGTTCCTGCACGGCGAGGACAGCCAGGAAGGCGCCGTGGTCAACAAGACCCTGGACCGTGACATCTGGTGGCTGGGCGCCGCCCTGCCCTTCGCCCAGCGCCACACCCTGCGCGCCGTCTATGGTCACCTCGACGACAAGCTGGCAACCAACCGCGACTCCGATCATGTCGGCCTGGGCTACGAGTTCGCCCTCGACAAGCAGACCGACCTCTACGCCTACTACGCGACGGTCAGCAACCAGAATGGCGGCACCAACTCGCTATGCGCCGGCGGCACCTGCCAGGGCTACGACAAGGATTCCGGCCTGCCAGCGAACTTCAGCCCGAAGTCGCTGATGTTCGGCGCGCGTTACCGTTTCTAAGGGTTGTGCTCCCTCCCCTTCAAGGGGGTGAAGGCGGGGTTTGGCAGAGCACTGCTCTGCCCCGCCTGAACGGGCTGGCTAGGCAACGCCAGCCCTCCGGCTGGGGTGGGGATGGGTTTAGCTCGCTGGACAGCTTGTATTGAAACCCATCCCCCTCCCCACCTCCCCCTTGAAGGGGGAGGAGAAAGCTGGCCGATTCTGCGGTCAACACCCGAAATCAGGCATTTTTCAAGGTCAAAACCAATAACTCACCGGCTGGGCGGCATCGAAAGCAATTCGAAAGGCCGCCCCGGCACAATGACTGCACGATGCTCGCCACGGCTGGGCATGGATGCCAGAATGAATTGAACAAGGAGACAAAAAATGAACTTCACCCGTCGCAGCTTTCACCGCAGCCTCGCCGCCGGCCTGCTGGCCGCCGCTTTTGGCCTGGCCACCCCGGCCCAGGCGCAATCCACGCCCGAGCTGATCGCCGCCGCCCAGAAAGAAGCCAAGCTGGTGATTTACGGCGTCACCGACAACGAGCAGGCCAATCACCTGATCCGCGAGTTCCGCGTGATGTACCCGGCGATCAACGTCGAATACAGCAACATGAGCACGACCGAGCTGTACAACCGCTTCATTTCCGAAACCGCTGCCGGCAGCTCGGCCGATGTCACCTGGTCGTCGGCGATGGACCTGCAGGTCAAGCTGGTCAATGACGGTTACGCGCAGTCGCACAAGTCGGCCGAAACCGCCCGGCTGCCTGACTGGGCCAACTGGAAGAACGAGGCCTTCGGCACCACCTACGAGCCGGTCGGCTTTGTCTACAACAAGCGCCTGGTGCCGGCCGAAGACGTACCGCAGACACACGCCGATTTCATCAAGCTGCTCAACAGCCAGACCGAGAAATACAAGGGCAAGGTCAATACCTATGATCCGGAAAAGTCCGGTGTCGGCTTCATGCTGGTAACCCAGGACAAGCAGGCCAATGCCGCCGGCTTTGCCGATTTGCAGAAGGCTTTTGGCGCCGTGCAGGTGCGCGTCCAGGCCTCGACCGGGACGATGATGGAGCGCATCGCCTCCGGTGAAAACCTCATCGGCTACAACCTCAATGCCGCCTACGCGCTGACCCGCGCCAAGAAAGACCCCTCGCTCGGCATCGTGCTGCCCAAGGACTACACGCTGGTGCTGAGCCGCGTGATGTTCATCGCCAAAGCCGCCAGGAACCCGAACGCCGCCAAGCTGTGGCTGGATTTCGTGCTGTCGAAGAAGGGCCAGGAGATCATCGCCAACAAGGCCGACCTCTACGCCATCCGCCCCGACGTCGAAGGCGAAACCACCGCCAGCGGCCTGAAGAAGCAACTCGGCGACGCGCTGCGCCCAGTGGCAATCAACACCGGCCTCTTGACCTACCTCGACCAGGCCAAGCGCCTCGAATTCCTGAAACAGTGGAATAGCACGGTCAAGGGTAAGTAAGGCGCGCGCTGAGGCTCCTCCCCCTGCCAGTCACTGCGCCGTCATTCCCGCGAAAGCGGGAATCCAGAGGCACAAGGACGAATTCTGCAAGAACGACTGGATCCCCGCCTGCGCGGGGATGACAAGCGTTTTACCCAGGTGGCTGGGAGGGGATGGGTTTCAAGCGCGAGCAGCTCCCGGTCACTGAACCCATCCCCACCCCCGGCCGGAGGGCTGGCTCTGCATAGCCAGCCCGTTCAGTCGGGGCAGAGCGGTGCTCTGCCAAACCCCGACTTCACCCCCTTGAAGGGGAGGGAGTCGACACCCCTTTTCCGAGGAATCCCCATGTTACAAACATTGCCCCGACGGGTAGTGGTGGCTCTGCTCGCCCTGTCCGTCTTCTTTCCCATCGGTCTGGTGCTCTACCAGAGCGTGTTGTCCGGGCCGTTCTTCATGCCGGCGACGACGCTCAGCCTGGAGTCCTTCGTCTTCATTTTTGAAGATCCGGATTTCTGGTCGGCAACGAAAAACACTTTCGCCATCGCCATCGGCATGAGCCTGATCGCCATTCCGCTCGGGGCCATCCTGGCCTTCATCATGGTCCGCACCGACCTGCCCGGCCGGCGCTGGCTGGAGACGCCGATCATGATCCCGATCTTCGTCTCGCCGGTGGTACTGGCCTTCGGCTACGTCGTTTCGCTCGGCCCAGTCGGTTTCTTCTCGGTCTGGTTCCAGGAGCTGTTCGGCAGCGTGCCGTGGAACATCTACTCATTGGCCTCGATCATCGTCATCGCCGGCCTGACGCATGTGCCGCACGTCTATCTTTACTCCTCGTCGGCCTTGCGCAATCTCGGTTCCGATGTCGAGGAAGCCGCCCGCCTGTCCGGCGCCAGCCCCTTCCGCGTTGCCCGTGATGTGTCGCTGCCGATGGTTTCGCCGGCGCTGCTCTACGTCGGCGTGCTGGTCTTCTTCCTCGGCTTCGAGATCTTCGGCCTGCCCCTGGTGCTCGGCGATCCGGAAGGCCACCTGGTGCTGACGACCTACCTGTACAAGCTGACCAACAAGCTCGGGACGCCGTCCTACCACCTGATGGCGGCGGTCGCGACCTGCATCATCGCCGTGACCTTCCCGCTGGTGCTCTTGCAGCGCGCCTTGCTCAAGACCGCCCAGCGCTTTGTCGCGATGAAGGGCAAGTCAGCCCGGCAGCGCCCCTTGGCCCTCGGCGTCTGGCGCTGGGTGGCTTTCGCGCTGATCCTCGGCTGGCTGTTCGTCACCGTCATCGTGCCGGTTTCGGGCATCGCGCTGCGCTCGGTCGTCAGCAGCTGGGGCCAGGGTGTCAAGCTGCTCGACGTGCTGACCCTTGATCATTTCCACGCCGTGTTCGAGGAAGCGACGATGATCCGCGCCATCGTCAATTCCATCCTGATCGGCACGCTCGGCGGCGCGCTGGCGGTCGGCGGCTATCTCGCCATCGGCCTGGTCACCCACCGCAAGAATGACGGCATCACCCGCTTCGTCGATTACGTGATCCTGACGCCGCGCGCCGTGCCGGGGCTGATGGCTGGCCTGGCGGTGTTCTGGGTCTTCCTGTTTGTGCCGTTTTTAGCGCCGCTACGCTCGACGCTGTTTTCGGTGTGGTTTGCCTACGCCGTGGTCTGGCTGGCCTACGGCATGCGCCTGATCCAGAGCGCGCTGATGCAGGTCGGGCCGGAACTCGAAGAAGCCGGCCGGCTGGTTGGCGCCTCACGCGCCCGCGTTTCACGCGACATCACCGTGCCGCTGATCCGCAACGGCCTGCTCGGCGCCTGGCTGCTGGTCTTCATGATCTTCGAGCGCGAATACTCGACCGGCGTCTATCTGCTCTCTCCCGGCACCGAGGTCATCGGTGCGCAAATCGTCTCCCTGTGGGCTTCCGGCGCCGTCGATGTGGTTGCCGCCCTGTCCCTGATCAATATGGCGCTGGTCGGCATTGGCCTGGCTGTGGCGCTGCGCTTCGGAGTAAAACTTCATGACTGACAAGACCATCCTGACCGTCGACAACCTCGCCCTCTCCTACGGCAGCAATCCCATCCTCAAGGGCGTGTCGATGCACCTGCGCCGCGGCGAAGTCGTCTCCCTGCTCGGCCCTTCGGGCAGCGGCAAGACCACCCTGCTGCGCGCCGTCGCCGGCCTCGAACAGCCGCACACCGGCAGCGTGACCATTGCCGGCCGGGCGATCTACGACGCCGCTGCCAATGTCGACATCCCCGCCGAAAAGCGCGAACTCGGCCTGGTTTTCCAGTCCTACGCGCTGTGGCCGCACAAGACGGTGTTCGACAACGTCGCCTACCCGCTGCTGCTGCGCAAGGTGGCGCAAAACGAAATCGCCCAGCGCGTGCACAAGGCACTGAAGAACCTCGGCCTCGACCACCTCGCCGAACGCTACCCGCACCAGCTCTCGGGCGGCCAGCAACAACGCGTGTCGATTGCCCGCGCCCTGGTCTACAACCCGCCGGTGATCCTGCTCGACGAGCCGCTGTCCAACCTCGACGCCAAGATGCGCGAGGAAGCCCGCGCCTGGCTGCGCAACCTGATCGTCGAAATGCAGCTGTCGGCGCTGGTCGTCACCCACGACCAGTCGGAAGCCATGGCCATGTCCGACCGCATCCTGCTGTTGAACGGCGGCGTCATCGAGCAACAGGGCACGCCGACCGAAATGTACGGCCAGCCGCAGACCTATTTCGTCGCCGACTTCATGGGCAGCAACAATGTCATGCAAGGGCGCATCGCTGATATTCGCGGCGGCATGGCCCGCATCGATCTCGACAACGGTCTCTCGGTCTGGGGCTTGCGCCGGACCAATGCCGCCATTGGTCAGGGGGCGCTGGCGGTCGTGCGGGTCGAGCAGGTGCAGCTCGCCGATACGCCTGGGGAAAACCGCACTGAAGTCGAGCTGAGCACCTCGATGTTCCTCGGCGACCGCTACGAATACGTCTTCCACGCCGGCAAAGACCTCCTGCGCGCCTGGGGCAAGCGCCATGAAGACGCCGGCAAACGCTGGCTGGAGTTTCCGCCGGAAGCGGTGTGGGTGTTTTAGGGCAGCGCTGATCCATCAGGAAACGTCATTCCCGCGCAGGCGGGAATCCAGAAAGCTCATCAAGCTGGATCCCCGCCTGCGCGGGGATGACTCTTTGCTCCCTCAATTTCCCCTCATTTCCCCGGTCAACCGCAAAAATGCCCCCGATTTCACGCTGGCAGCGTTTTTCCCGCCGCATCCTCCCGGCCCTGCTGCTCGCCGCCCTGGCCGGCTACGCGGCGGCGGCGCTGCATTTACCGCTGCCGTGGCTGCTCGGGCCGCTGTTTGCCATTGCCCTGCTGCGCATTGCCGGGCTGCACCTGGAAGCGCC
>JAVBXO010000236.1 GCA_030824535.1 Azonexus sp.
CATCCCCACCCGGGCCGGAGGGCTGGCTTTGCACAGCCAGCCCGTTGCAGCGGGGCAGAGCGCTGCTCTGCCAAACCCCGCCTCCACCCCGTTGCAGGGGCGGGAGTGGTAAACCCAGCGGTCGCGTTTCACCAATAACCAGTTCCGCCCGCCCCTGGCTGCGCCGGACGCTGACGGCCAGGTCGGGCAGCACGATGTGCAGGAAGCGGCTGGCGCGGGTCAGGGCCTCGGCCAGGGTGGCGGCGCTGAGGCAGCTGCGGCAGAGGAATTCGAAGCTGCCGACGCGCATCGGCTGGGAAAACAGCGCGAAGGCTTCGTCGTCGAAGGCGCGGTTCAGGCGGTTGTACAGCGCCGCGTAGTGCTCGATGGGAATGCGGCTGGCGGTGTCTGCAAGATCAATCCCGTTGGCGCTGAGCAGGGCGTGTGGCTCAATTCCCCGGCGGTGCAGCCCGGCCAGCATGCCGGTAACAAAGCCCATGGCGACAGTGGCTTGCGAGCGGCTGGGGGAATTGGCGATAGTGCGGTGCACCATTTTTGCCCTTTTCGGGAGGTCGACCGCAGTAGCTTAACAGCTTGGCGGAATTTGCACGATTGTCGTCCATCGCGACAATCACCGGGGGGCAAAAGCGGCCTACCATGAGCGCCTCTTCAACCGAATGCCGAGGCTGTCGTCATGACCGATCTGTCCGTTGCCAAAAAGCTGTCCCCGTACAAGCCCAAGAACAAAGTCCGCTTCGTGACCGCCGCCTCGCTGTTTGACGGCCACGATGCATCGATCAACATCATGCGCCGCATCCTGCAATCGACCGGCTCCGAGGTCATCCACCTCGGCCACAACCGCTCGGTGCAGGAAATCGTCAATGCCGCGCTGCAGGAAGACGCCCAGGGCATCTGCATCACCTCCTACCAGGGCGGTCACGTCGAATTCTTCAAATACATGATTGACCTGCTCAAGGCCAATGGCGGCGAGAAAATCAAGGTCTTCGGCGGCGGTGGCGGCGTCATCGTGCCGGCTGAAATCAAGGAACTGCACGCTTACGGCGTGACCCGCATCTACGCGCCGGAAGACGGCGTGCACATGGGCCTGCAGGGCATGATCAACGAAGTCGTCGAAAAGTCCGACTTCGATGTCGCCGAAGACGGCGTGCCGAGCGCCGAGCAAGTGCTGGCCGGGCTGAAGGCTGGCGACAAGCGCCTGCTGTCGCGCGTCATCACCCTGCTTGAAAACGGCGCTGCGCCGGAACTCAAGGCGCCGCTGCTCAAGGCCGCCGCCGAACTAGCAACGCCGGTTCTCGGCATTACCGGCACCGGCGGTGCGGGCAAATCCTCGCTGACCGACGAAATCGTCCGCCGCTTCCGCCTCGACCAGGAAGACAGCGTCAAGATCGGCCTGATCTCCATCGACCCGTCGCGCAAGCGGACTGGCGGCGCCTTGCTCGGCGACCGTATCCGCATGAACGCCATCGAGCATCCGAACATCTTCATGCGCTCGCTGGCCACCCGCGACACCGGTTCCGAAATCTCCGTCGCACTGCCGGAAGTCATCGCCGCCTGCAAGCTCGCCGGCTTTGATCTGGTCGTCGTCGAAACCTCGGGCATCGGCCAGGGCAACGCTGCCATCGTGCCCTTCGTCGATGTCTCGCTGTACGTCATGACCCCCGAATTCGGCGCCGCGTCGCAGTTGGAAAAGATCGACATGCTCGACTTCGCCGACTTCGTCGCCATCAACAAGTTCGACCGCAAGGGCGCTGAAGATGCGCTGCGCGATGTCCGCAAGCAGTACCAGCGCAACCGCGAACTGTTCACCACGCCGACCGACGACATGCCAGTCTTCGGCACCCAGGCTGCGCGTTTCAACGACGACGGCGTGACCGGCCTGTACCAGGCGCTGGTGCCGGTGCTCATCGACAAGGGCTTGCAGCTCAAGCCGGGCAAGCTGCCGCTGGTTACCGTCAAGCAATCCTCCGCGACCCGTGCCATCGTCCCGGCGCAGCGCGTGCGCTACCTGGCCGAAATCGCCGACACCGTGCGCGCTTATCACGCCCACACCGACGAGCAGGTCAAGATTGCCCGCGAACGTCAGTCGCTGCGCATCGCCCAGGGCATTTTTGCTGCCTGCGACAAGTTGACCGCAGCTCATTTGGAAACATTCGCCGAAATGCAGTCCTTCAAGGACGCCCAGCAAGATCCGAAGGCCAAGAAGCTGCTCGATATGTGGCCGGATACCGTCAAGGCCTACAGCGGTGACGAGTACGTCGTCAAAATCCGCGACAAGGAAATCCGCACCAAGCTGGTTTCGCAGTCCCTGTCCGGCACCAAGATCAAGAAGGTCATCCTGCCGAAATTCACCGACGACGGCGAAACCCTGCGCTTCCTGATGCGCGAAAACGTCCCCGGTTCCTTCCCTTACACCTCGGGCGTGTTCGCCTTCAAGCGTGAAGGTGAAGATCCGACCCGCATGTTCGCCGGCGAAGGCGATGCTTTCCGCACCAACCGCCGCTTCAAGCGCGTTTCCGAAGGCATGCCGGCGCACCGCCTGTCCACCGCCTTCGACTCGGTGACCCTGTACGGTTGCGACCCCGACGAGCGTCCGGACATCTACGGCAAGATCGGCAACTCCGGTGTGTCGATTGCCACGCTCGACGACCTGAAAGTGCTCTACGACGGTTTCGACCTGCTGGCCCCGACCACCTCGGTATCGATGACCATCAACGGCCCGGCGCCGATCATCCTGGCCTGCTTCTTCAATACCGCCATCGACCAGCAGATCACCAAGTTCGAACAGCAGAACGGCCGCCAGCCGACCGAAGACGAAGCCGAAAAGATCCGCGAATGGGTGCTGAAGAGTGTCCGTGGCACCGTCCAGGCCGACATCCTGAAGGAAGACCAGGGCCAAAACACCTGCATCTTCTCGACCGAATTCGCGCTGAAGATGATGGGCGACATCCAGGAATTCTTTGTGCACAACCAGGTGCAGAACTTCTACTCGGTGTCGATCTCCGGCTACCACATTGCCGAAGCCGGTGCGAATCCGATCTCGCAATTGGCCTTCACGCTGTCCAACGGCTTCACCTACGTGGAGTCCTACCTGGCGCGCGGCATGCACATCGACGACTTCGCCCCGAACCTGTCCTTCTTCTTCTCCAACGGCATGGACCCGGAATACTCGGTCATCGGCCGCGTCGCCCGCCGCATCTGGGCGCTGGCGATGAAGAACAAGTACGGCGCCAACGAGCGCAGCCAGAAGCTGAAGTACCACATCCAGACTTCCGGCCGTTCGCTGCACGCCCAGGAAATGGACTTCAACGACATCCGCACGACGCTGCAGGCGCTGATCGCCATCTACGACAACTGCAACTCGCTGCACACCAACGCCTACGACGAAGCGATCACCACGCCGACGGAAGAGAGCGTGCGGCGTGCGATGGCCATCCAGTTGATCATCAACCGCGAATGGGGCGTCGCCAAGAACGAAAACCCGAACCAGGGCGCTTTCGTCATTGACGAACTGACTGATCTGGTCGAAGAAGCCGTGATGAAGGAATTCGAAGCCATCGCCTCGCGCGGCGGCGTGCTCGGCGCCATGGAAACCGGCTACCAGCGCGGCAAGATCCAGGAAGAGTCGATGCACTACGAGCACATGAAGCACGACGGCTCCTACCCGATCATCGGCGTCAACACCTTCCTCAACCCCAAAGGCATGGCCCAGCAGGAAATCGAGCTGGCCCGTTCGAGCGATGAAGAAAAGCAGTCGCAAATCAAGCGCCTGCGCGACTTCCAGACCCGCAACGCCGCCCAGGCGCCGGCCATGCTGTCCAAGCTCAAGCAAACCGTCATCGAAGACGGCAACGTCTTCGCCGTACTGGTCGACGCCGTCAAATACTGCTCGCTGGGCCAGATCAGCTCGGCGCTGTATGAAGTGGGCGGTCAGTACCGTCGCAGCATGTAAGGCTCAAAAAGTTTCCTCAGAAGGGGAACAGCAACCCAACCCGCAAGGGTGGAGGAGATAAAAAAGAAGCGGCGGGGCCCTGGGGCTCCGCCGTTTTCACGTCTACGAAAGTGCTGCGGGTAGTTGCTGAGTCAAACTTTCGTCAGCAACCTGCAGCTTTGCTTGGTACAGGCAGGCCAAATATTGGTTTGTGGTGGCATTGACTGTTCACAGCCTGGTTCTTGAGGGGGGAGTGAAACTACGTTCAGTTTGATGCGTGATGGGATTGGCAGGCTGCTCGATAGCAGGGCTATTCCTCCGTGGAAGCAGTGCCTCGCATAATGCTGTGCATTTTTGAGGCTTCATAGTGGCGAGTAATCATATTCACCAAGGCGTTCTTACTCTGACGTTTCGAGGATGTGAGCCCTAGACGATCTGCCAACTCCGACAGATTGGCTGCTGTAAACGCCTGAGCATCTGACAGTAAAAACGCTTCAATTTCGGCCGGTGACATTGCAGCAAGTCGTTCCTCAATATCTATTGAAAGTGGCTGCGGCTGGCGGACAGATTTCTTCTTCGCGGGACTCATGCCGGGTAAGAATTCTTGTAAGTCAAACGGGTGTTTTTGATCTAGTTCAGTATCAGGAAACTTACGGAGCAAGCGAGCCAGTTGTTCAAGGTGTCTTGCTAGTTCATGAGTTTTCATAATATTGCCTACACGATCCGTTCGTAGAACTCGTCGACTACTCGTCCCATGTAAGTTGCTTGCTTTTCAGCATTTTGCTGGGCTCGGGGTAAATCACTGAATGCGAAGACGGGTAAATTAACTTGTGCAGCAGCTGACATACCGTCACCATCAGTAATGTAATTATCGAATAGAGCCCCTGATTCTAGTTGTGAGGCGGTCGATGTCATGATCTGCCTGTGCCCATCCTTAGGGCCACCTTTATACTCGTCGACCATATTGAAAATGATGCCGCCAAACTTTGTCTCTACGTACGCCCCGGGGAGCCCTGCGTAAGACCACATGGATCGGTAGTCTTGATTGAACTGATCCATATAGGTGGTGATCTGCGATATGCCAACGGTGGACAAGAAGTCAGGAATCGCTGGTACTACATAGTAATCACTTGCAAAGAACGCGTTTTGTGTAACTAAGTTTACATTTGGCGGACAATCGAGAAGCACATAGTCATATTCGCTGGCGACTGCATCGATGATGTTCTTGATGACAGAGAGTTTCTCAATCTCGAATCGAGTCTCTTCCCGATGGTCTTTCCCTGAGCGCTTTTCACGCGCCAGTTTCATATCTAAAAGTGTCAGTTCCTGATGGGAAAGAACGATTCCAACCTTGGTAAAAATCTTTCCTGCTCGTGCACGAACTTGCTTTTCTAGGATAACGTCCTTGGGCTGGGCTTGCTTCCTGTCGAAGTAGGCGTCAAAGACTGTTTTCAAGGTCGAGCCATTTTTTTTATACGTGTGGTCAACGTACGCAGAAAGTCCAACGGCAAGAAAGGAAAGATTGCACTGCGCATCTAAATCAATGAGCAGAACTCGCTTTGAGTGTCTGGTGGCAAGGCCCGCCGCTAAGTGAAGTGTGAGCGAAGTCTTACCGACTCCGCCTTTCCAGTTGATCATGCTTACGACAATGGTCATTTTTTTCCTGTCATTTGTAAATTCTAGGCACGTAAGATCAGAGCGAGGCAATCATGCATGATTGCTATCCAGAAGCAGCCCCCCCCAGATTTTCACTAATAATACGGACTCGATTGAGTGGCTTGTAAAGTTTTATGTGGTATGGGTTTTGCATTGTGCAGGCACCTCTTTTTAATCATAAGCCATATTGGTAGAGCCAGTGTCTCCTATGTAGTGCTTTCTTGAAAGAACTGCTTCCAGCAGATTCCTGCTCCTTCCAAAACGACTGGCTGATCTGCGGATAACACCTATTCGGGTATCAGGAGATTCGCTGCTCAAGCACCAGAATATTCCGCAGGAGCGGGCAAGCCTTCATGCTTGCCCGAATGTCACCCCCCCTGTGCTAGCATCAATTTGGAATGGCGCCAGACAAGGGGGAAGCGGAAATGTGGCTGGGTATCATCATCGGTTTATTGCTGGGGGCGTGCTTGGCTCGTTTCAGGCGACCTTGTTCATGGCGGCCATCGGCGCGGTTCTTGGTCGGGTGTTTGCTCCGCGCATCGAGCAGCCGTTTGGTGCGCTGACGCTTGAGTAATTGCACTGCCGGATTGAGCTGCTGGAGGCCGAGCTGGAATTGAGCAATCAGCCATTTGGTAACGTACTTTGGGTAATTGAATCCAGATTGGGCAATCTAGTCTCCGCCGTTTCCGTTGGGCAATCAGCTCCCGGCGGGCAGGTCTCCCGGCTTTGATGGTTTTGTTATAAACCTCCTGTTTTAGCGCCTGCCACACAGTATTGATGTGGGTTCCAAGGGACTGCTCAAGCTTGCCGGGCGTGAAGTGCCGTTTTTAAGTGTACGAAAGCGCTGCTCGCTGCATGGCTAATCGGCAAGTTTGCTGATGCTTTCTCGAAGATTCCGCGGTACCTGGAACGAGAAACTTTTGCCAGTTTTTTGCTTGTTGAGCAGCCCCAGTTCGCTCAATGCCAGTAGATCTGAGCGAGCCGTTTGGTAGACCACGGCATGGCTGCGCTGATGAGCATCAATTCTATAAACCTCGCCGGGGTGTTTTAGGGCATGGGTCAATAGCGCCAGTTGGCGATGATTCAGCTGATTTCTCAGCTTCCAGGAGCCAAGCAGGAGGCGCTCGGTTGATTTCTGCTCAGAAACCTTGCGCGCCAGGTACTCGTGGAGCCCTTGAATGGCATTACGCATCAGCTCCAACTGGTAAAGCAGAAAATACGTGGTGTCGTTGTCATCGGTTTCTGTATGCAGATAGGAGCGCACGTATTGACTGGGCGCTTTCCGTAAATAGTGCGAAATCGAAACAAACTCCATCAGCCAATACCCACGCCGTGCAATTGCCCAGTAGAACAAGGCCCGTGCCGTTCGCCCATTGCCATCAACAAAAGGGTGGTCGTAGCCAATCATGAAATGCAACAAAATTGCCCGCAGGACGGGGTGTACGAAAGGCCTGGTATGGTCATCGGCATTGGCGAAGGCGCAGAGTTTTTCCAGGCGAGCGCCAAGCTCGATATGGCCAGGTGGCTGGTGGATGATGGTGCCGTCACGGTTGTCCACGACCTGAACATCATCGGTCATGCGCAGACGTCCTGCATCCGCCGGGTCATCCAGGGTGCCCTCCGTCAGAATGCGATGTAGCTCAAGAATACGGATTGGCGTAATGGGCTCATTGCTGATTTTTCTGATCAGCGCCATGGCCTGGAAATTATTGAAAATCATGCATTCGCTGTGATCCCGAGGTTTCCTTCCCTCGCGCAGCATGTCTTCGGCAACCCGGCGCGTGGTTGCCGCGCCCTCTAGCTGACTGGATGTAATCGCTTCCTCAACCGTGGAACGGAAAAGATAACGCTCCCGGTTTTCTGGTGTCGTAAGCGCTGCCGCAGCCTCCATGTGTCCAGCCGCATCCTTGTCAATGTGATGCAAGTGAATAAGGACATCCTCAGGGGTGGCAATCAGGAATGGTTTACCCGCTTTGTCTGATAGCGGCAGGGCTTGGAGCATCCCTCCTCGCGCCAATTTGACCGCAGCCCACCATTGTTCCGACGTCATTCCTTCGGGCGGGGCGCGATGCCGAAGCTGATCCCAGTGCAGATAGGCGCCGTCTACGGTAGGCGTACTGGCCGCGTAAATCTGCCGGAATTGCTCAGGGTCTAAGCGGGCAAGAACTACATCAAGATTGGGGGGTGAGAGCGGGATTTTCATTGTCTACTAAACCAATGGTCGATTAGTGCGACTAAGTTTAGTAGCAATCGTCTACTAATTACCAACTGCATTAGTAAGAGACTGGTAGATGTTGAATTGAGCGTCAGGCTGCTTGCAAGGTGCAACGCTTGCCCGGATGCCCCACGCCCCCTGTGCTAGCATCAATTTGGAATAGCGCCAGACAAGGGGAAGCGGAAATGTGGCTGGGTATCATCATCGGGTTGTTGCTGGGGGGCGTTTTTGGCTCGTTTCAGGCGGCCTTGTTCATGGCCGCCATTGGCGCGGTTCTTGGGCGGGTGTGGGCGGCGCGTAGCGAGCCGGCGGCTGA
Organism: Azonexus sp.; assembly: GCA_030824535.1. Classification (GTDB taxonomy): domain Bacteria; phylum Pseudomonadota; class Gammaproteobacteria; order Burkholderiales; family Rhodocyclaceae; genus Azonexus. The sequence goes on from JAVBXO010000236.1 coordinate 8,116, forward strand.
TGGGCTGACGCTGGCGGACTTGCACTGCCGGATTGAGTTGCTGGAGGCTGAGCTGGCGTTGAGTAATCAGCGGCTGACGCAGCTCGAAAGCGTGGTGGGGGCGGGCGACAAGGATGTCGCCAGCACGGCGTCTGCCGCTGCGGGGCTGGCGGCTGTTCCCTTGGCGGCGCAGGCGTCGGCACCGGTTGTTGAGAGAGCGCCGCCGCAGGATCCGCCCGAGCCGGTCCGTCAGAAACCAGCGCCGGTTACCCGGCCGGCCGTTGTGGAAATGCCCATCGCTGCATCGATAGTGCCGTCGCTGGCGCCACAGCCGGCTGTTGTCGAAGCGCCCATCGCCGCGTCGATAAAGCCGCCGC
>JAVBXO010000181.1 GCA_030824535.1 Azonexus sp.
TGCGGCTTCGGCCCATTTCAGCGTCAGCGGCAGCAGCACTTCGAGGCCGGTCGCCCCCGGCTTGGCTTCGCCAAACGGCAGAAGCTTGTCGTCAGCGCCGACCGGCGTGTGATCCGAGCAAATAGCCGCCAAACCACTGGCTGCTGCGGTCGACAGCGCCTGACGGTCATTTTGCGTACGCAACGGCGGGCAGAAACGGGCGTGCGGATTGAAGAAGCCGATGTCGTTTTCGGTCAGCAGCAAGTGGTGCACGCCGATGTCGAAGCTGATCGGCAAGCCTTCGGCCTTGGCTTGAGCCAGCAATGCAACGCCGGCCGCCGACGAGAGACGGGTCAGGTGCACGCGGCAACCGGTATCGCGCACCAGTTGCACGATGGTGGCGATGGCAATGGTTTCGGCAGCGACCGGAATGCCGGCCAGACCGAGGCGGCTGGCGACTTCGCCTTCGTGCGCGATGCCATTGCGCGACAACCAGTAATCCTGCGGCTGCAACCAGACGGCGAAATCGAAGGTCGCGGCATATTCCATGGCCCGCACCAGCGCCTCGGTGTCAACAACCGGCTTGTTGGCCTGCGAGAAAGCCACGCAACCAGCCTTCTTCAAGCCGGCCAGCTCAGCCAGGCGCTCGCCCTTGAGGCCCAAGGTCAATGCGCCCAAGGGCAGCACGCGGGCCTTGCCGATTTCTTCACCACGGTGGGTCAGGCGGTCGGCCAGCTCCGGCTCATCGAGCGGAGGATCGGCATCGGGCGGCACGACGACGCTGGTCACGCCACCCGCAACAGCGGCGGCGAGTTCGGCTTCGATGGAATTGAGGCGGGCGCCAAGGTCGATCAGGCCGGGACAAACGACCTGGCCAGTGGCGTCGATGATCTGCTCGGCGACAAAACCGGCGGGCGTTTCACCGATGCCGACGACTTTGCCATCAGCGATGAAAAGTGAGGTGTTTTCACGGTCGACCGCATTTTTGGGGTCAATTACGCGGCCATTCTTGATTTCGATCTTCTTCATTGCTTAATTCCCCGCAACAATGCCCATGACGGCCATACGAACGGCGATGCCGAAGGTGACCTGCGGCAGGATGACGGCCTGCGGGCCATCAGCGACTGCCGAGTGGATTTCGACGCCCCGGTTCATCGGGCCGGGGTGCATCACGATGGCATCCGGCTTGGCCAGCGCCAGCTTCTGCGGCGTCAGGCCGTAGTGGCGGAAGTATTCGCCGGCTGACGGCAGCAGCGCGCCGTTCATGCGCTCGTTTTGCAGGCGCAGCATGATCACCACGTCGCAATCCTTGAGCCCCTCCTCCATGTTGTGGAAGACATGTACACCAAGCTTGTCGAGATGCTTGGGCAACAGGGTTTCCGGGCCGATGGCGCGGACTTCCGGCACGCCCAGCGTGGTCAGGGCGTGAATATCCGAGCGGGCGACACGCGAGTGCAGGATGTCGCCGACAATCGCCACGCGCAACTGCGTGAAGTCCTTCTTGTAGTGGCGGATGGTGTACATGTCGAGCAGGCCCTGCGTCGGGTGGGCATGACGACCATCGCCGGCATTGACGACGTGAATATCGTCGCGGCCAATCCGTTGCAGGTGCTCGGCGATCAGATAGGGCGCACCGCTGGAGGCGTGACGGACGACGAAGAGATTGGCATCCATCGCGCAGAGATTGTCGATGGTGTCGAGCAGCGTCTCGCCTTTTGCGGTCGACGACTTGTTGATGTCCAAATTGATGACATCCGCCGACAGACGCTTGGCGGCAATCTCGAAGGTCGTGCGGGTGCGCGTCGAGTTTTCGAAGAACAGGTTGAAGATGCTCTTGCCGCGCAACAGCGGTACTTTTTTAACCTCGCGCGCCGAGACTTCCATGAAGGATTCGGCAGTGTCAAGAATCTGAGTCAGGACCGCACGCGGCAGCCCTTCGGTCGACAGCAGATGAATCAGCTGACCGTCTTTGTTCAGTTGCGGATTATGCATTTTCGAGTCTCCAGGCCAGTTGACCGTGATCGTCACGCGCCAGCACCAGGTTTTGGCCAGCTTCCAGCGTCACTTCCCAGGCACCCCAGGTCGCCGCCACTGGCAACTCGCGGCCACCACGGTCGGCCAGCACGGCCAGCTCGACCGCTGCTGGTCGGCCATAGTCAAACAATTCGTTAATCGCGGCGCGCGTGGTGCGGCCGGTATACAGCACGTCATCAACCAGGATGATGTGACGGCCTTCAACATCGAAGGGAATCACCGTCGGCCGGCATTGCGGATGCAAGCCTTTGGCCGAAAAATCATCGCGGTAAAAGGAAACATCAATCAGGCCGATCTCTTCAGACAAGCCAAGCAATTGCTTCAGGCGCTCGGCAATCCAGGCGCCGCCGCTGAAGATGCCGACCAGGGCCGGATTCTTGGCCAGCTGCGGGCGGATCAACTCGGCCAGCTGACGGCACTGCGCTTCAGCGTCAGGCAGGGGAATCAGGTTGGACATGAGGACTTTCAAACCAGGTTTGGAGAATAAGTTGGGCCGCCACCGCATCAAGCAGCGGCTTGGCGCTCCGGCTGTTACGGCCGGTTTCACGCAGGCGTGCTTCGGCATCGACGGAAGTCAGACGCTCGTCGGCAAAAGAAACGGGCAAGTTGAAACGCCTTTTCAGACGTTCGGCGAACTTGGTCGCCAGACGCGTCATTTCGTGCGGCGTACCATCGGCATGTGTCGGCAGGCCAACGACCAGTTGTTCCGGCTGCCATTCGGCGACCAGCTTGCTGATGGCGGCAAAACGCTCATCATTGGATTCGGCATGAATCACCGTCAGGGGGTGGGCGCTGGACAGCAGGGTTTCGCCGGTCGCCACGCCAATCCGCTTTTCCCCGAAATCAAACGCCAGGACCGTACCCACTCAGGCGTGTCCGGCGATATCGGAAAGTTGGGTAAAGCTGATCCCCAGCGTCTGCATCGCGGCCGGCAAGCGCTCTTCCGGTGGCAGCTCAAAGAGAATGCCGGGCTCGGCCGACACCGACAGCCAGGAATTCTGCGCCAGCTCGTCTTCCAGCTGACCGGCATCCCAACCGGCGTAGCCGAGAGTGACAATAATCTCTGCCGGCGCACCCTCGTGACCGACGGCGGCCAGCACATCGCGCGAGCTGGTCAGGCCGACCACGCCGTTGATCGCCAGCGTCGATTGCCATTGACCGAGTGGGCGGTGCAAGACAAAGCCACGATCGAGCTGCACGGGACCGCCAAAATAGACCGGCAAGTCAGCCAGTTCGGCATGTTCGAGCTTGATGTCTATTTTTTCGAACAAACCGGCCAGATTCATGTCGATAGGACGGTTGACGATAATCCCCAAGGCGCCATTCTCGTTATGCTCACAGATATAAACGAGGGCGTTGGAAAAGTAAGGGTCTTCCAGCGTCGGCATGGCGATCAGGAAGTTATCGGTCAGGTTGACGTTATCCATGGCGCGAATTTTAATCCCCGACAGGACACAAACAAACATGAATCTTGAAAAAGCGCTGGTCTGGTTTCGTCGTGACCTGCGCGACCACGATCACGCCGCCTTGAGCGCGGCGCTGACGCAAGCAAAAACAGTCCATTGTCTCTTTCTTTTTGACACCGAAATTCTTGATGCACTCTCTGAACGTAGCGACAGACGCATACACTTCATCCGGGAATCGCTGGTCGAACTCGATGCTGCCCTGCGTGCCCGTGGCGGCGGCTTGATCGTTCGCCATGGCAAGGCCACTGAAGAAATCCCACAACTCGCCCTGTCCCTGGGCGTCCAGGCGGTATTTGCCAATCGCGATTACGAGCCGGCAGCAAAAACCCGCGATGCGGGTGTTGCGACGCAGCTCGGCGCTCGGGGAATCGACTTCCTGCAATTCAAGGACCAGGCAGTTTTTGAGGGGCGGGAGCTGCTGACCCAGACCGGCAAACCCTATACCGTCTTCACCCCTTACAAAAATGCCTGGCTGAAACGCCTGAGCACACTTGATTACAGCGCCTATCCCTGTGCCGCTGGTCAGCTCGCAGCAGACTTTGCCAAGGGAATCCCCAGCCTGGAGGATCTCGGCTTTGCCCCAAGTAACATTGGAGAATTAGGCATCCTGCCCGGCATGAGCGGCGCCCGCGCCCGCTGGCAAGCATTTGCCGCCCACAGTCTCGAACGCTATGCGAGCTTGCGTGACTACCCGGCCATACGCGGAGTGTCCTATCTCTCAGTACATCTGCGCTTCGGCACGCTATCGATCCGCGAACTGGTCAGCAACGCCCTCGCCGCCAAAGCCGACGCCTGGCTCAATGAACTGATCTGGCGGGATTTCTATTTCATGATCCTCGACCAGTTCCCGCAGGTTGTCGGCCATGCCTTCAAAACTGAGTACGATCAAATCCACTGGGTACAAGACGGCGATGTGTTTGCCGCCTGGTGTAAGGGACAAACCGGCTATCCATTGGTCGATGCTGCGATGCGCCAGCTCAATTTCAGTGGCTGGATGCATAACCGTTTGCGCATGATCGCCGCCTCTTTCCTGTGCAAGGATCTGGGCATCGACTGGCGCCAAGGCGAAGCGTATTTCGCCAAACAACTGATTGATTTTGATTTATCGGCCAATAATGGCGGCTGGCAATGGTCAGCCTCAAGCGGCTGCGACGCCCAACCCTATTTCCGGATTTTCAATCCGGTCGCGCAATCGGAAAAATTCGACCCCGAAGGCCGTTTCATCCGCCGCTATGTTCCCGAACTTGCCGGAGTACCCGACAAATTCCTGCACGCCCCATGGGAAATGAGCCGGCAGGAACAGGAAACATGTGGTGTCATCATAGGCCGGAACTACCCTGCCCCAATTATCGACCATCGGCAAGCCAGAGCTGAAACCCTGGCCCGCTACGCAGTCGTCAAAAAAACTGCCTGAACCGGCGACCGCCCTGAACTGCTGCGGTCAACCGATTTCAGGAGGTCTTTTTGCAATAAGCACCAATCAGCCTCAGCAACTCTTCTTCGTCGTAAGGCTTGCCGAGGTAATGATTGGCGCCGATTTCAATCGCGTAATTGCGATGCTTGTCAGCGGTACGCGAGGTAATCATGATCACCGGGATAGACCGCCAACGCTCATCAGCACGGAGATTACGCACAAAGTCGAAACCGTCCATACGCGGCATTTCGATGTCGGACAGGATGACGTCAGGTCTTGCGTCAATCAATTGCTCCAGGCCATCAGCACCATCCTTGGCCAGCACCACCGCGTAGCCTTCACGCGTCAGCAAGCGGCTGGTGATCTTACGCACAGTCAGCGAATCATCGACCACCATGACTGTCGGCTGATGCGCTTCCAGCACCTCCACCGGCGCAACCGGCACCGGTGCCAGGGAGTCCAGATTCACGAGTTGAACCCTGCTGGCCAACGCCACCGGATTCAGGATCAACACCACGCCACCATCACCCAGCACGGTAGCGCCGGCAATCCCGAGCACCCGCGCCAACTGCGCGCCAATATTCTTGACGACGACTTCCTGGTTACCCTTGAGTTCATCGACCAGAACCGCGACCCGCTGCGAACCGGAACGGAGCAACAGAATCCAGTACTGGCGATGGGCCTCGGGCGCGGCGTGAGTATCACCCAACAGATGCGGCAGGAAATAGAAGGGGTACGAGGTTCCCTTCCACTCCACTTGCCCCCGCTCGCGGACCAAGGCTAGCGGGCCCTCCTTCATTTCAAGCACCTGTTCGATCATCGTCGACGGCAGGGCATAGTGATTGAGCCCAGTGCGGACCAGCAGGGTCTGGGTAACTGCCAGCGTCAGCGGCAGATAAAGGCGGAAAGTCGTTCCTTTGCCAAGCTCCGAAAGTATTTCAATACGGCCACCCAAGGCAGTAACTTCGGTCTTGACCACATCCATGCCTATACCGCGCCCCGAAACCTGCGTCAACTCGGTCGCGGTGGAGAAACCCGGATAGAAGATGAAGCCAAACAAGGTGTTCTGATCAACCTCGATACCGGGCTGGAGTAGGGCCATCGCCTCGGCACGAGCCCTGATCCTGTCGGCCGCCAGGCCACGACCATCATCACTCATCGAGAGAATGAATTCGTTGCCTTCCTGGGCCAGCTTGACCGTAATTTCACCCACTTCCGACTTGCCGGCTGCAATCCGATCCTCCCGCGACTCGACACCGTGGGTAATCGCATTACGCAACATGTGTTCGATCGGCGCCAGCATCTTGTCCAGCACCGAACGGTCAATATCGACCTGACCCCCAATGATATCCAGCGTCGCGCGCTTGCCGACTTCCTTCGCCGTCTGCCGGACGATCCGGTAGAGACGTTCAGTCTGGCTGGAGAATGGCACCATGCGCACGCTCATCAGCTCTTGCTGCAAGCTGCGGTTCAAGCGCGCCTGGGCAAGAATTGCCGCATTGGCATCGTCAAGGTTCTTCAACAGATTCTGCTGAACGGTCGCCACGTCATTGACCGACTCGGCCATGAAACGGGTCAACTCCTGGAAGCGGGTAAAGCGATCAAGCTCCAGCGGATCAAACTTGCCTTCTGCGTCAGTCGCTTGGGCAACGCGAGTCTGAATCTGCGATTCAGCCTGAATTTCCACTTCCCGCAACTGGTTGCGCAAACGAATGACGTTTTCAGTCAGGAACAGCAGCGAATTCTTCAAACCGCGCATTTCGCCTTCGATACGCGCACGCGCAATCGACAATTCACCCGCTTCATTAACCAGACGGTCAATCAGGTCAGCGCGAACGCGCAGCGTTGCCCGCTGTGATGTCGCCTCGTGTTCGTGGTCGACATCGGCGTGTTGCGTCTGAGTATCGACCACACGGGCAATACTCGGCGTCGGCGCTTCGGCTGACGACGTCGCCACCGGCAGATTTGGCACAACCGGTGTCAGATCACCATCGCGCAGGCGATCAACGCTTTGAACGAGAATATCGCAACCATTCTCGATCTCATCGACGAAAGCACCGTTGGCCGATCCTGCACGCATGGCTTCTTCGACACGCGTTTCGAGCAAATGCGTCAATTCGCCAAGATTCATTGCACCAGCCATACGCGCACTACCTTTGAAGGTATGCAAAATACGTCCGATGCCATGGGCTACCGACTTTTCCGTCGGATCGCCACGCCAGGCGCGCAACTGAGCCGTCAGATCCCGCAACAAATCAGCCGCTTCCTCAAGGAAAATCGGTAACAACTGATCATCGAATTCGTCTGTCAGTGTCAGTTTCGGCCGTTGCGCCAGAACTTCCTCGGCGACAGGCTCTTCTGACGGTTCAACAGCGCCGACGGCCTCCAGGGCAATTTGTTCAACGACCGGCAATTCAGCAACAACCGACTCCGGCTCAGCATCAACAACGCTCTGTTGCGAAACCAGGAAGATATCCTCCAAGGCTTCAACCAACTGCGGCTGCTCTTCCGGCGTACGCTGCTCGGAAAGGGTCGCGAACATCTGTCCCAAGGTGATGATCGCCTGGTGAATCGTCACCAAGCCTTCAATACTTTCGGGGTTTGCTGATGCCTGACGGCGCAGCAGTGCATGTTCCAACGCTACTGCCAGACGGCTCAAAGGCAATAGGCCAACCGTCGCAGAAATACCGCCGAGCGTATGCGCTGCCCGCGTTATTTCAAAAGTAGTCGGCGCAGCAGGATTTTCGGAAAGGGTGACATCACTTTCCAACAGGGTTTTAAGATAGCCCTTGGCCTCTTCCCTGAAGATGTCATACAGGGTCACCGCAGGAGCAGCCTGCGCGACCGTTAGCGGCACCGGCTCGATCAACGGCGCATCACTTACAAGATAGCTCTCCGGAGAACTATCTTCCTCACCCCCTGGCAAACTGAGCAAATCGTATTCGACGGACTCCGAAGCCGTGCTTTCGGTAATGGCTTCCGGAATCGCTGAAAACACCTCATCATCGTGCGCCTGCAACTCCTCAAGAGCAGCCAACTCCATCGGAGAAGCATCTTCAATAATGAAAGACTGAGCACTACCTGTTGCAGCCAATGCCACCTCGAGAGCATTCGCCTCGTTTTCCTCAGGTTCGGACAGATGTATCGACGAAATAGCTGAATCGGAAACCTTCAGATAATTCAACTCAGTGCCGAATTCCGTATCGGTGAAAAGCAGCGGCGACTCTGTGGCAAAGCCACTTTCTTGCACTTGATCTTGCGAAGGCGAAACAAGCTGATCCTCTACAAGCTCATCAAATAGAACAGGAATTTCTGAAGAATCACCACTCTCCGGAACATCCAGAGGCAGCAAATCGATACCGACAGAGAACTCAAACCCTTCACCAGCCACTGGTCCAAGATCTGCAGTAGAGTCCCCCGCCGAGATGGGGCTCACCTCTGCCACTGGCTCGATAACAGGCAGCACAGACAAATCAATTACGGATGCCGCAATCAATTCCGCAACCAACTCGGG
>JAVBXO010000363.1 GCA_030824535.1 Azonexus sp.
GTGCCCGGCAATCATCGTTGGCAGCTTCATGCGGCGCTCGCCATCGCGGATGACTTTTTCATGCACAGGTAACCCAGCAACAGGCTGCCGGTAACGATCTGCGGCTGCATCTCGTAATAACGCCCCCAGCTTCGCCCCTGGTCCGGCAGACGCTCACCCCGGGCCTCGGCCAAAATGATCGGGCGCAGCTTCATCCGGGCAAAGGAGTTAAGCAACAGACGCGTGGCCGTGAACACCACCCAGGAAAAACCGGCTTCGTACAAAAACCGGGTCGCGCTGATAATCAACTGGCGGGCAGCACCAGCAGTGCACGCGGCGAGATTGCCGACTTCGACGATCTGAGCGCGCATGACCGGCGTCTCAAGACGACGGGAAATCTGCCCTTGCACGCTGCCATTCCCGTAGCGTTCGACCAGCAGTTCGTTGCCGGCAGCCGGCGTATAACCGAGGGCGGCGACCCAGCGGCCATGCTCGTCACGAATCCCGAGCAACACCCGGGCAAAGTATTCGACCTGTGCGCCATAGGTTTTTTCGAAGACCTGCCGGATGAATGCCTCGACGGCGGCACGCTCGGCGTGCTCCGGCCCAATGACCACAAACTGCTCACTCAGAACTTCCATCGCCCACCCCATGCGAATAATCGGATGGGCGCAGTCTAGTGAGCAAAAATTAGCAGGGAGTTAACGGATTTCTCGCCAGCCACGGCCGTTGCCGCGAGCCTGGCAACATTCAGGCTGGCGTTTCAAGCGCCCGTGCCTGCCGCGCCAAAGCACGGCACAAGGCCTGATAGAGTTGTTCGGGACGGAAAGGTTTGGCGATGAAATCGTTCATCCCGGCAGAAAAACAACGCTCGCGGTCCTCGGCGAAGGCATTGGCAGTCATCGCAATGATCGGCAAAAACTCGCCCTGCGGCAATCGACGAATCTGCCGCGTGGCCTCAAGACCATCCATCACCGGCATCTGCATGTCCATCAGGATCAGGGCGTAATCCGCGACACCAAGCAAGCGCAAGGCTTCGGCGCCATCATTGGCGACATCGACCCGGAGGCCGATCTCCTCGAGCATCATGACGGCTATTTCCTGGTTGATCGGCTCATCCTCGACCAGCAACACCCGGTAGCCACGGCAATCCGCAAGTACGAACTCGGCCTCGCCTGCTTCCGGCAAACCTGTACTTAGGCGCCCAGCCCGATGTTTGCCCAGCCGGGCCGTAAACCAGAAGGTGCTGCCCAGCCCTGGCGTACTGTTTGCCCCCGCCTCGCCGCCCATCATGCCAGCCAGTTTTCGGGTGATCGCCAAGCCCAGGCCAGTCCCCCCGTAATGGCGGGTGATCGAACCGTCGGCCTGTTCGAACGCCGAGAACAGACCGGAGAGCACCTCGGGGGCAATGCCAATGCCATTATCGGTCACCGCAAAACGTAGCGTGATCTCATCTTCGCGTTCATCAATCACCGAAACCTGCAATAGCACTTCCCCATGATCAGCGAATTTAACCGCATTGCCGGCGTAGTTCAGCAAAGCCTGCTGCAGACGCAGCGGGTCACCAACAAGTCCATCCGGCAGATTGCCTATTTCGCTGCGCAGCAGCAAATTTTTGGCTTGAGCCTTGTCGCGCAGGATCGACATGACGTTTTCCAGCACACTTTCGATCCGCACCGATGTCTGATCAAGGGTGAATTTTCCGGCTTCGATCTTGGAGAGGTCGAGGATCGCATTGATGATCCCGAGCAAATGCTCGCCGGCCTGCACCAATTTATCCATCTGGATCTCCTGTACGGCGCTCAAACCGCCGCGACGGACCAGATAAACCATGCCGATGATGGCGTTGAGCGGCGTCCGGATTTCATGGCTCATATTGGCCAAAAAAGCACTCTTGGCCAAGTTGGCCGCATCAGCCATTTCCTTCAGGCGAAGCAACTCGGCATTGGCCGCCAGCAGACTGGCGGCACGTTCGTCCAGCATTTCCTCCAAATGATGACGATACTGCTCAAGCTCCATCTCGTCCTGCTTGCGGCGGGAAATATCGAGGTGCGTCCCGGCCATCAGCAGCGGCGAAGCGTCGCCATCCCTTTCCACCACCCGCCCCCGGTCGAGAATCCAGACCCAGTGACCATCCTTGTGGCGCATGCGAACCTCGCACTCATAGACCTCGCTTTCACCGCGAAAATGCTGCGCCAGGCGGCTGGCGCTCTCATTCAGATCATCGGGGTGAGCCAGACGCTGCCACAACTCGATGCCCTGCGGCTGAAGTTCCGCCAGGGAATAGCCCAACATCTCTGCCCAGCGCTCGTTGAATACGGTTTTTCCGCTACCGATCTGCCATTCCCAGGTACCGATCTGCGTAGCGTCGATGATGTTGGTCAGCCGCGAACGCTCGACGCTCAGTTCGGCAATATGCCGCTGATTTTCATTCTCCTGACGCTCCAGAGCCAGCAGCATCGCGTTGAAGTCGCGTCCCAGGCGGCTGATCTCGTTGCCGCCCGACTCCTCCAGCCGGAAGCCGCGCTCGCCGGCCCGCAAACGGGCCAGCGCCCGCAACAGCCGCTGCAATTGTCCGGAAAAGCCGCGCACCACGGCAAAACTGACCAGCACCCCGAAAATCACCGCCAGGCCCATGAAAACCGTGACCGTCCGCAGACTGGCGCTCATCCCCGAGAGCAGCGTGCTGTTGCGCAGCGCCACCCTCGCCCAGCCGAGATGACGACCATGATGAACAATCGGTTCGGCCAGATCGCTCAGTTCATCGCTGACATGGACCTCGGTGCCGCTCAATGCCCCGCCGACCAGCACCAGGCTTTGAGGATCACTGATGTAGTGACCGACGAGTGCCGCACGGGAATGCGCCAGGACCTTGCCATCAGGTGCCAGCACCATGGCGTAGGCGACCTCCGGATCGCTGGAGACCGACGTAATGACTTCCTGCAAACCGACAAAATCGCTGGCCATCACCCAGGAAGTCGAGGTCACCGCCAAGGTTCGCGCCAGGCCCGAAGCCTCGTGCCGGCTGCTGGCCAGCAGGAAATGATGCTGGCTGCCGAGCAGGAACAGCGACAGCAGGCCCATCATCAGCACCTGAGCGGGGACGATGCCCAGCATCAGCTGGCTGAGGATCGACCATTCGCGCAGACGAGTAAAGCACGGCCGGCTCATGATGCTCGCTCCGCCAAAGGCCGCACGTCGCGTGCAAATTGCTCGACAAAGCGGCGGACCGGTTGGTAAACCGCCGCGTTCGCCGGCTCGAAACGGCTGAGCGAAATGCGCTCGAGAATCTTCTTGCCGGCGGCGTTCAAGTGCAGGGAAAAGAGCATTTCGCCCAGCAGCGCCAACAACTCTGCCGGAAAATCCGCGCGCGCCATCAGACTGTTGTTGGGCAGCGAGTCGGTCGTCCACAACACCTGCATTTGCCGGGCCAAGGTCGGCGATTCGCGCGCGAAGGCCTGCCAGGGCGGCGGCCAGGTGGCGCAGGCAGCGGTATTGCCCAGATAGGCATTCATGATCGACGACTCCTGCGATCCGACATAACGCTGCTCGTAGCGACTGATCGGCAAACCATGATCGTGCAGGTAACGTTGCGGCAACATGCTCGCCGCCAGCGCCGTCGGCGCCGGAAAACTGATGGCCTTGCCGGCCAGGTCGGCCACCTCGTGAATACCGCTATCGTTGCGGGCAATAATCAGACCGTGAAAGTTCTGGTCATCGCCCATCTTGCCGAACACCCGGTAATCCGCTGCCAGGGCCAGTAGCGTCTGGTAGGGATTGGGCAGGATCAGGTCAAAATGCCGGGCCGCGATCCTTTCCTCGAACTCCCCGTAATTGCGGGCGGCTTCAAGCAGCAGACTGACGCCGGCCAGACCAGCATTCAGGTAATCAAGCAAGGGACCGTAGAAAGCGAACAGACGAGCGGGATTGTGTTGCGGCAGGATGCCAAAGATGTATTTACGGGAAGCCGCCAGCGCCGGCCGGTCGGCGTAGCTGGGCTGATAGACCGCGCCGGCCTGGCGCTTGCAGGCAGTAGCGCCGGCAGCGATGAGCAGGGAGAGCCCCAAACGCCGACGCTGCCTGTCGATTTGTTCCATGCCAGCCCCCTCTCAGGAATCGGTGGCGGAGATCACAGCCTGCGCCTGGGCAGGCTTTCGCAACTGCAGCATCAGCCCGAAAAAACCGTCCGGAAAATTCCACACGCTTCAGCTTAGCCCATGCTGCCTGAATTCGCTAAAATTCCGCAGTAATAGCTTGGATCCGCCCGACGCCCAGCGGCCTGAATTGTCGCAAAAGTTTCATCAGCATGACTTTGCTGCAGCGCAGCAAAGTGTTAGTCTTTCGCCTGACAATAACCACATGATTCACGCGGGAAAACAGCATGAGTGAAATTGATTTGAAACGTTTTTTCCTGGAACAGGTACGCCTGTTCGAGAACTTCCCGGCCGACCGTATCGAGGAAATCGTCATCCAGTCACGGCTGGCGACTTACGAAGGCAATGAAGCCATCCTCGAGACCGGCGATGAAGGCCACCAGATTGGCGTGATGATCAGCGGCCACGCCGAGATTTCGACCAGCGACAATACCGGCACGCGCACGGTGATTTCGCAGCTCAACCCCGGCGATGTTTTCGGCGTGATGTCGGCCTTGACCGGCGATCGCATCGTTGCCGACGTGATCGCCGGCAATCGCTGTTTCGTGCTGATGATTCCGCAGGAAGTCTTCAATCAGTTCATCCTGAGCAATCCCAAGGCGGTCGCCTACCTCTCCCGCCTGCTCGCCGACCGGGCGCGCTCGATGAGCGCCGACAGCCCGGCCAGCGGCAACAAGTCCGATGACCCCTACGCGCTATCGCTGACCAATAACCAGCCGGGCAAGGTCGTCGTGCTCAATGTCGGCATCAGCCAGATTCATTTCGGCATTTACGATACCGAGGAAAGCGGCGCCGACATCCACGGCATCATCGACAACGCCGACAAGCAGAGCGCCCACATCACCGTCACCGTCGGCACCCGCCGCCAGACCATCGAGCACGCGCCGTTCAAGATTTCCGACCTGTTCAAGGTCATCGGCGAAGCCACTGCGCTGCTCGGTCCGGCCTTTGCCTTCCACCCCGAAGACGTCTCGGCCGTCGGCCACCGCGTCGTGCATGGCGGCAACAAGTTCGCCAGCGCCGTCGTCATCACCCCGACGGTGATTACCGACATCGAGGATCTGGCCATCTTCGCGCCGCTGCACAACCCGGCCAACGTCGCCGGCATTCGCGTCGCGCAGAAGAATTTCCCCAACGTGCCGCATGTCGCCGTTTTCGACACCGCCTTCCACCAGACCCTGGCGCCTTACGCTTATCTCTACGGCCTGCCCTACGAGCTGTACAAGCAGCACGGCATCCGCCGCTATGGCTTCCACGGCACCTCGCACCGCTATGTTTCGCTGAAGTCGGCCGAAGTCTTGAATCGCCCGCTCGGCGAGCTAGAAATCGTCTCCTGCCACCTCGGCATCGGCGCTTCGCTGTGCGCCATCGATCACGGCCGCTCGGTCGATACGACGATGGGCATGACGCCTTCCGATGGCCTGATCATGCCCAGCCGTTCGGGCAGCGTTGATCCGGCAGTGATGATTCATTTGATGGAACAGCATCATCTGTCGCCGGAGCAGCTATCGACGCTGATCAACAGCGACAGCGGCTTGAAGGGCATTTCCGGCCTGTCCAGCGACATTCACGAAATCGAAGCGGCGGCTGCCGAAGGCCATCACCGCGCGCTGCTGGCGCACAAGGCTTTCTGCTACCAGGTGCGCAAGAACATCGGCGCCTACGTCGCGGCGATGGGCGGCATTGACGTCCTGGCCTTTACCGGCGATGTCGGTGAAACCAGCGCCACGGTGCGCAGCCTGGCCTGCCAGGGCCTCGAATTCATGGGCATCAAGCTTGACGAGGAAAAGAACCGCAATCTCGATTATTTCGACGGCCATGCGCTCATTTCCGCTGCCGATTCACCGGTCACCGTCCTCGTCGTCGCCAATGACGACGAACGCCTGGTCGCCTGGGAAACCCTGCGCGCCATCGAACGCAACCAGTTGCTGCTCGAAGCGCGGGCCGATGAACCGCCGGCGATTCCCGTCGAAATTTCGGCGCATCACCTGCACCTGGCGCAAGCCGACGTCGAAGCCCTGTTCGGCCCCGGCCATCAGCTGACGCCGATGCACGAACTGTCGCAGCCCGGCCAGTACGCCTGCGAAGAGAAAGTGCATCTGGTCGGCCCCAAGGGACGCATCGCCAATGTCCGCGTGCTCGGCCCGACGCGTAAGGAAACCCAGGTCGAAATCGCCATGACCGAGCAGTTCAAGCTCGGCGTGCAGCCGCCGATCCGCCAGTCGGGCGACCTCGCCGGCACGCCGGGAATCACCCTCGAAGGCCCCTACGGCAGCACGCTCATCGAGCGTGGCGTGATCTGCGCCCAGCGCCACATCCACATGTCACCGGAAGACGCGATCCGTTTCCGCGTTCGCGACAATTACGTCGTCCGCGTGCGCATCGAGGGCGAACGCGAGCTGATCTTCGGCGACGTCGTCGTGCGGGTAAATCCGGCTTTCCGCCTGGCCATGCACATCGACACCGACGAAGGCAATGCCGGCAACATCCAGACCGGCATGCTCGGTTACATCGAAGAAATCCAGAGCCGGCACTAAGCCGCTCTTGCGGTCGACACTGAAAATCACCTGTTTTTCAGCGTCGACCGCAGATTTCGCCCAGCCTCAGGCGAAATTGCCGGCAACGAGATTGTCGGCATCAACACCGATCAGCAGCACTGCCGAGGTGTTGGTTTCAATATCCACACCCAGACCACCATAGCTCTGCACAATCAACGTGTCACCGCCAATGCCGTTGGCGCTGACGACAAAGCGGTGACTCACGGCATCCCAGGCGCCGGACAGGAAATAATTCTTGCCAGTCACCAGCGCCGTACTAACCCGGCCGAGCGCGCTGACCGCCGCGCTGGCAACGACCAGATCGAGCACATCGCCGCCAACACCGGCCTGGAAATCGCTGATGACGTCGAGCCCCTTGCCGTAAACCAGGCTGCTGCCACTGACGATAGCAGTATCCGGCACGCTCACGCTGGGCACCAGGCTATCGCCGCGCGCCTGGACAAAGCGGTCGCTGCCCGCGCCAGCGCTCAACAGGTCGGCACCAACGCCACCATTCAAAGTGTCATTGCCCGCGGCGCCAAGCAGCGTGTCGCTACCCAATGCACCACTCAGCAGATCATTGCCGCTGTTGCCACTGAGCTTGTTGGCCAGGCCATTGCCCGTCAGCGCCGCACCGCCGGCCAGAAGCATGTCGCCGTTTTCAATATTGTCGGCCAGCACATAGCTCGCAAGGCTGCTATGCACCAGATCAACACCGCCTGACAGGCTATCGGCATTGCTTTCGATCAGCACATCGCCGCTGTTATCCACGTAATAGACATCGTTGCCATTGCCGCCATCGAGCGTATCCACGCCTGCACCGCCATCGAGCAGATCATTGCCGAGGCCGCCCACCAGCGCGTCGCGGCCGAGATCGCCGGACAGGCTGTCGTTGCCGCCGCCGCCGTCGAGTACGTCGTCGTAGGCCTTGAAGTCAAGCTGGCGCCGGATAGTCGCACCGCTAATTGACAAGGCCGCGCCGCCCAACGCATCCAGCGCGCTCAGGCTGCTGCCATTGCTGGCGATCTGCCAGTTGGCGACCAGGCCACTGGTCGTCGCCGGCTGCGCCAACGGGGCAACCGCCGCATCATAAATCGGCTGTTCGCCGAGCACGGCGTTGAACACCCGGATATCGCCGATGCTGCCGTTTTTGAGCGTGCTCATCACCGTGCCGCTGCCCGACAAGCTCATACCGGTATTGAAAGCGCCCTGCGTGCGCACCAGACTGCCATCGAGATAGCTGCAAAAAACCCCGCTGGCGCTATCCCAGCTCACCGACAGGCGATGCGGCGCATGATCGGCAAAGTCCGTTGCAGCGTTCAGGCCGGTAGACACATACCACTGCGAGCCCGGAAAAATCGCCCATATCGTGTTGCTGCCCAGGGTTTCCAGCGACACATCACCGACCTGCAACAAGGTTTGCCAGTCATTGCCCGCCACGCTGTTGAACTGCAGCACGCATTCCATCGTCAGTGTCTGCGTCGGCAGATTCTGCAAAGTACCCGAGGCGATTTTCTGCCCGCTGGCGCCAGCATTATTCAAAACCACGGCAGGAATTTTTCTGCCCCCAGCGCTGCTGCCTGCCGTATCGCCGTGCAGGATATCGTTGCCGGCGCCGCCATTCAGGGTGTCCGCGCCCCGGCCACCGCTCAGCGAGTTGGCCACGGCATTGCCGGTAATCAGGTCATTGGCGCCGCTGCCGACGGCATTTTCGATCACCGTCGCATAG
>JAVBXO010000296.1 GCA_030824535.1 Azonexus sp.
GCCGACAAAAGCCCCCAGCGGAAAGGTGAAGCCCCACCAGGACAGCGCAAACGGTAATTGCCCCGCCGCCCGTGCCGCCAGCGTCAGCAGCGAGGCCATGACCAGCCACCAGACGCCGAATCCCCAGACCAGCAACATCAGCACCGCCGCCACTTCGCGCGCCGCCGGAAACGGCAGTTGTTCGAGCAGGTTCATCAGGCTGACCGGAATGACACCAATCGGCGCCAGATGTATCCACACCGTCGGTGTCAGGATGCCCTGCGCCGGCTTGTGCAGGTATTTGCGCTGCAAGGTCAGACCCAGCAGCCCGAGATACATCATCGATCCCGCGCCCAGACCAATGGCGTTGATCGTCAGCATCCACTCGCGCCACAGACCGTCCACCTGACCGAGTAAAGCACCACCGGCCAGCGGCATGACCACCAGCCCGACCGCCGGGATGAAATTGGCCGGCGTAATGTGCTCGACCGCAACATGCTCGCCGCTGAACATGAAATAGAGCACGGCAAAGCTGAAAATGAAATGCAGCACAACGCCCAGCCACCACAACGTCAGGGCCACCTCGACATTATTGGTAAAGGCCAGCCATTGCGCCGCCAGCACCAGCAAGGCAATGGAAAAAGTCGGGTAAAAATTGGCCTGCACCGGATGCCGCAAGGTCTGCATCGCCGCTGCCGGAAAGCGCAGCCAGCGCGTCAGCCAGGGGATGGCCAGCACCAGGAATAACAGGCTGTTGAACCAGTGCAGCACTTCCGCCGGCCCGGCCAGCAGTGGCCAATGTCCGGCCAGGTTGCGGGTACTCAGCGCCAGCACGCCGGTACCCATCACGGCAGCAAACCAGCCGGGGGCAAAACTGCGGGCAATCTCGGTAAATCGGGGGTAGGACATGCTTGCTCCACCTATATATAAGCAAATTCTTATTTTAAGAGATGGAGGCGCCAACCGCCATCCCGATCAGACTATACTGACTGGAAACTATCTATAACATTCGAGGGGGCGCAGCGCGCCGGAATCGATGGAGACATTGCTCCTGCTGGCCGTGATCACGGTCGTGATCGTACTGGTTTTTGACTACACCAACGGCTTTCACGACGCCGCCAATATCGTCGCGACGGTCATCGCCTCGCGCGCCATGACGCCGGTGCAGGCCGTGGTTGTCGTCGGTTTTTTCGAGTTCCTCGGCCCGCTGCTTGGCGGCACCGCTGTGGCCAACACCATCGGCTCCTTTGTCGCCCTCGATGGCATCGAGCCGGTGCTGGCGCTATCCGTGCTGCTCTGCGGCCTGATCGGTGCCATCGTGTGGAATCTCGGCACCTGGTATTTCGGCATTCCCTCATCGTCGTCGCACGCGCTGGTCGGCGGCCTGGTCGGCGCGGTTACAGTATCGGTGGGCAGCCAGCATGTCGTCTGGGGCATCAGCGAATTGTTCAGCGGTCATCTGACTGGCGTCACCAAGGTACTCGCCGCCCTGCTGCTGTCGCCGCTGCTCGGTTTCTGGGCCAGCTTCATCATTTATCGCCTGCTGCGCAATCTGCTGCGCGCCGCCAAACCTTCTGCCAATGGCCATCTGCGCCTGCTACAGTTCATTACCGCGGCCGGCCTGGCCTTTTCGCACGGCGCCAATGACGCGCAGAAAAGCATGGGCATCCTGACGCTAGTCTTACTGCTCGGCGGTTTCATTCCCCGCTTTGAAGTGCCGCTGTGGGTCATTATTGCCTGCGCCAGTTCGATTACCCTGGGCATATTGTCCGGCGGCTGGCGCATTGTCCGGACGCTGGGCTTTGCCATTTACCGCATTCGTCCGCTGCACGCCCTCGGCTCGCAACTGACCTCGGCAGCACTGATCCTTGCCGCCTCCGCCGCCGGCGCACCGGTATCGACAACCCACGTCGTCGCCACGTCGATCATGGGCATCGGCGCCGCAGAACGCCCACGGGCAGTGCGCTGGAACAAGGCCCGCGAAATCGCCATGACCTGGATCATCACCATTCCCGGCGCCGCCATCGTCGCCATCCAGGCCTATGCCCTGCTCAACCTGTTCATTGGAGGCCAGCCATGAGTGATATCCGGCCGCAAGGCTCGATTTTCCAGCGCCTGTTCGAGCGCGTATTCCCGAAAATGCCGGATTTTTTCGCGCTGCTGACCGAGCAATGCCAGCAGGTCACCCACTCAACCGGCCTGCTGGTGCAATTCATGGAAACTGGTGATCCAATCACCGGCAAACTGATCCGCCAGGAAGAGCACGCCGCCGACCGCGTCAAGGTACGCAATCTGCACACGCTGAACGAAGCCTTTGCCACGCCCATCGACCGCGAGGATCTGTACCGCGCGATCATGGATCTCGACGAAATCGTCAATTACTGCAAGACCACAGTCAGCGAAATGGAAGTGCTGGCGCTCGTCCCCGACAAGCATTGCCTGGAAATGGCCATGCATATCAAACTCGGCACCGATGCCCTGGCCCAGGGCTATGCACGCTTAAGCAAGGAAGCCAGTCTGGCCGCCGTCGATGCCGATAGCGCGCGCAAGGCCGAACGCCAGGTTGAAAAAATCTACCGCCGGGCCATTGCCGAGCTGTTTGTCGGCGATGACTACATCCACATGTTCAAACGCCGCGAAATCTATCGCCATCTGTCGAACGCCGCCGACCGCATGGCGAACTGCGCCAACACCTTGCACGATATTGTTGTTAAGATTTGCTGAGAAACCTGACCAAAATCTGACTCTAATGTGTTTTGGCAAATTCAGCGGAGAACGATCATGAACAATTTTGAGCGACGGAAAGGCAACGATCGCCGGAAGACCGATCTCGGGCCACCTCCAGGCATGGAAGAACGGCGCACGAGTGCCGAGCGGCGTATTCCCGAAGTCCAGGAGCAGGTGCTCAGCGAAGAGGAGTGGGATCGCTACTTCTCCGAATCATCCTGGACTGGCAGCCTGTTGCCGCAAACGCTCTGATTCCCGCCGCTTGAGCGAAAACCCGTGAGCGCGAGCGGCTTCAGCGCCGCTTTGGTTCAGGCTTCAGGAATCAGTTCGACTGTTTCGCCGGCAAAATCCACCGACTGGCCGGGGCGCAATTTGGCCCGTTTACGTGTGTCGACCGCAGCATCGACCTTGACCCGCCCTTCCGCGATGGCTGCATGCGCGGCGCCACCCGATTCGCACAGGCCGGTGGCCTTGAGCAGTTGGTCGAGCTGGATGTAGTCGCCATGGACGGCAAACTGGATGGTCATGCAATATCTCCGATCAGGATCAGATGTACCCGGCAAGGCCCGTGGGCGCCGAGGACGATGGTTTGTTCGATGTCGCCGGTGCGCGATGGCCCGGAAACGAAATTGACGGCTCGCGGCAAAGTACCACGTTCGGCGCGCAGCAAGGCAAAGGCCGCTTCCATGGTCGCGACAATGCGCCCGACCGGCACCAGCGCAATATGGGTTTCCGGCAGCAAGCTGACGCTGGCTGGCGAGTTTTCCCCGGAAAGCAGCAGCAGCGTGCCAGTTTCGGCAATCGCGCAGAAGCAGCCAGAAATGCCTACCAAATCGGCGTCGACCGCAGATCTGGCGCTCACCGTCAAACCCGCCGCCGCCCAGTCGCCAGCAGCACATTCCGGCGTCAGTACGGCCGTCGTACCGAGTTGATTGAGCGCCAGGAATTCCGCCACCGCCGCCGGCACAGCCGCCAGATCGACCACCGTCGCGACGGTACTGGCCAGGCTCTCGGCCTTGCTGCGAAAACGCTCAACGAGACTGCTGCCGATGACCGGCTGCGGCCCGCAGTGGCGCGCCGCCAGCCAGGATTCGGCGGTAATGCGACGACCAGCGGCATCCTCTTTGCCAACCCCGGCCCGCACGCGCGCAAGAATTTCCTCACGCGCGCTCATGCCACCCGGTTCCGTGGCGCGCCGGCGGCGAAAGCTTCGATATTGTCGATCAACTGATCGGCCAGCGTCTGCATCGCCGGGCGACTCGACCAGGCAACGTGTGGCGTCAGCAAAAAGTTGGGCAGCGCCAGCAGTTCGGGCGCCAGTAGCGGATGGCTGTCGCCCGGCGGTTCGGCGCTCAGCACATCAAAACCGGCGCCGGCAATCTCGCCAGTGTTGAGTGCCTCGACCAGTGCCAGCTCATCGACGATGCCGCCGCGCGCGGTGTTGATCAGCAGCGCCGAGCGCTTCATCGCCTGCAATTCAGGCACGCCGATCAGGCCGCGCGTCGCGTCATTCAAGGGGCAATGCAGGCTGATCACGTCGGCCTCGGCGAGCACTTGATCAAACGGCGTGTTGCCGGGGCGCAGCGTCGTGGCGTTTTTGTGCTCGGCATGCAGAACGTGCATGCCGAAAGCCAGCGCCAGTTTTTCGACGCCTTGCCCGAGCACGCCGCGACCACCGATCAAGCCCAGCGTCGCGCCGTGCAAATCGCGAATCGGGTGATCGAACAGGCAAAACTGTGCCGATTTCTGCCAGCCGCCAGCCTGGATCGTCTCGCGCCAGGCCATCAGGTTGCGCGACAAGGCCAGCATCAGCGCCAGCACATGTTCGGGCACAGTAGCGCTGGCATAACCGCGAATATTCGACACGACAATGCCGCGTGCCTGGCAGGCCGCCAGATCGATGTTGTTGGTGCCGGTCGCCGAGACTGCGATCATTTTCAGCTCCGGCAGGGCGTTGACCGCAGCAGCGTCAATCGGCGCCTTGTTGGTGATGGCGATACTCGCCCCAGCCAGGCGCTCGACGACCTGGTCCGGCGTCGTCGCGGCATATTCGATCCATTCGTGAGCAAAGGCCGGGCGACGCACCTCGGCGATCAGCGATTCGCCTTCGAGCTGGACGATGCGCATCAAACGCTCCGGCACTCGCAGGCGACGCCAGCCGCTGCGGCGATTTTGGCTACCTGTTCGCCGAGCGCCGCATTGCCAACATAAATCAGGCCATCAATAGCTGAAGCGCACAGCCCTTCGACGGCCGCCGTATCGCCCTGCAGCAGATTGAGCACGCCGCCGGGGAATTCAGCACGTGTCGCCAGTTCGCACAACGCAAATACCGCCGACGGTGCCTTCGGGCTGGGTTTGACGACCAAGGTCGCACCTGCCAGCAACAAGGGCGTCAGGGTTTCAGCGAAAGCAGCGAGCGGACGGCTGGCATCAAGCACCACGGCAAACACGCCGCTCGCACCGGCTTGGGCTGAACGCAGGACGGCGACGGCCTCGCCCACTTCCTGCGTCGCGCGCTCGCTGTCGAAACCGCACTCCTGGCTCAGCAACTTGGCGAAATGCCCGGTATAGCTGTCGAGCGCATCAGCCAAGCGCGCCAGGCACTGCTGCCGCGCCGCCCCATCCAGCGCTGCCCAGTCCGCTTGCGCCGTGCGCGCCGCCGCCACCGTTTCGGCCGCTTCCGCAGCACCGCACAGCGGCACGCGGCGCAGGGCTTCACCGGTCAGCGGATTGACGACATCGAGAAAATCCTGGCTGGCGGTCAGGAAGGCGTGGCCGTTGATCCACAGGGGAATGGCCATCGGGCCTTCAGGCATGAATTCCATGTTTGATTCCTTCTACTTTCGTTTTTGTGCTGCGTAAAGTTCGTGAAAAGTCTTGCCCGCCGCCACCGGCAGATCGCGTTCTGCGGTCCACGCCGGCGCCAGGCCAAAAATGCGGATCCGGCCAGTCCCATCGGCCAGCCAGTCGAGATAACGCGCAACCCGGCGAGTCAGCCAGCGATACAGCCTCGGCCGTCCGGCGACCCAGGCCCAGACGCGCAAGGCCAGACGCTCGGACCACGGCCGCAAACCGCGCGCCAGCTGTTCTTCCTTAAGGCGATGCATCAGGCTCGGCAACGGAATGCCGACCGGACAGACATCGGCGCAATGACCGCAGCCGGTCGAGGCATGCGGCAAATCCAGCGCGTTCTCGATGCCGGTATACAGCGGCGTCAGCACCGAGCCCATCGGCCCCGGATAGACCCAGCCATAGGCGTGACCGCCGAGCGAAAAATACACCGGGCAATGATTCATGCAGGCGCCGCAGCGGATGCAGCGCAACATGTCCTGATAGGCTGAGCCGAGCAGATTGGCGCGGCCATTGTCGACGAGGATGAAAACCGTCTTTTCCGGCCCTTCCGGCACCTGCCCGTCGTGTAACGGCGCACCCATCTCCCCTCTCCCCGCGGGAGAGGGGCCGGGGGTGAGGGCTCCCACATCCCGCGCCCGCGTGCCGGTCAGCAGCGACACGTAATTGGAAATACTCTGCCCGGTCGCCGAGCGCGGCAGCAGGCGCATCAGCGTCGCAAAATCTTCGAGCGTCGGCAGCAGTTTCTCGATCCCGGTGACCACGACATGCACGCGCGGCAGGGTCGTCACCATGCGGCCATTGCCTTCATTGGTCACCAGCGCCGCCGAGCCGGTTTCGGCAATCAGGAAATTGGCGCCGGAAATGCCCATATCGGCGCTCAGGAAATGCTGGCGCAGGACTTCCCGCGCTTCGCGGGCCATCGCCGGAATATCCGCCGACGTCCGCGCCTGCTGCGGCCGTCCGTGTTCTTCCGCAAACAAGGCCTCAACTTCGCCGATACTTTTATGCACTGCCGGCGCGATGATGTGCGACGGCGGCTCACCCGCCAGTTGCACGATGTACTCGCCCAGATCAGTTTCCACCGGCCGGATGCCGGCAGCGCTCAAGGCTTCGTTGAGCCGCGCCTCTTCGGAGAGCATCGATTTCGATTTAGTGACCTTGCGCACGCCATGTTTCTGGGCAATCTCGACCACCAGCCGTGCCACTTCATCACCATCGCGCGCCCACATCACCTCGGCGCCGCTGGCCGTGGCCCGCTCTTCAAACAATTCCAGCCAGACGTCGAGATCGGCGAGAACCCGATTTCGGATGTTTTCAGCCGTCGACCGCAGATTTGTAAAATCCAGCCCATCTTCGGCCAAGGAAGCCAGGCCTTTCTGCCGTTTACCAACAAATAGCGGCCGGGCTTTCTGCAAAGCCCGCTGCAAGGCCGGGTTGCGTACCTTCTCGCCAGCCCGCGCGTGGAAGTGCATGGCCTGCGAATGCTTCGCTGCAGCATTCATTCCGCGGCGCCTCCAGCAAGCACTTCAGCAATGTGCAGCACCCGCGTTTTCTCATCGCCACGCCGGCGCAAGCGCCCTTCAATATTGAGCAGGCAACCGAGATCGCCACCAACCACGGCATCGGCGCCGGTGGCGGCAATTGCCTCGCACTTGCGATCAACGATGCGCGCCGAAATATCGCCGAACTGCACCGAAAACGCCCCGCCAAAGCCGCAACACTCCTCGCAATCCGGCATTTCCTTCAGCGTCAGTCCCTGCACCTTGAGCAGCAACTCGCGCGGCTGCCGCTTGATACCCAGTTGCCGCAAGCCCTTGCAGGAGTCGTGATAAGTCACATTGCCGGAAAATTCGACCAACGGCTGCGCCAGCTTGCCTATATCCGCCAGAAAACTCGCCAGTTCATGCGTGCGCGCCGCCAACGCCTGGGCCCGTGGCAGCCACAAGGGATCATCGGCAAAGAGTTGCGGATAGACATGGCGGATCTGATCGGTGCAGGAACCCGAGGGAATCACCACATGATCAAAGCCTTCCAGCTCGGCGATGGCCTGCTTCGCCAGATCACTCGCCAAGGCCCGATTTCCGGCACTCCAGGCCGGTTGACCGCAACAGGTCTGGCCTTCCGGCACGACCACTTCTGCCCCGAGGGCTTCGAGTAGACGCAAGGATGCGAAGCCGATTGAAGGCCGCATGAGGTCTACCAGACAGGTAACGTAGAGGGCTAAGCGCATGCTAATATTGCGGCGCACAAGAAAAACAAGGTAGTGAATGCTACTTAAACAAAGCCAATAAAGGAATCCAGTTGTCCGAAGCTGCAGGCGGTTCCGCCAAAACACCCGGTTCTATCCAGGTTATCGAGCGCATGATGTCGCTACTCGACGCCTTGGCCAAGTCGCCCGAACCGGCCAGCCTGAAACAGTTGTCCCAGATCACCGAGTTGCATCCGTCGACCGCCCACCGCATTCTCGCGGCAATGAACGCGGCGCGCTTTGTTGAACGTCAAGACGCCGGCACCTACCGTCTCGGCATCCGCCTGCTCGAACTCGGCGGCATCGTCAAATCCCGCATCAACCTGCGCGAAGTCGCCCTGCCCTTCATGCAGGAACTGCACGAAAAAATTGGCGAAGCAATCAACCTCGGCACTCGTCACGATGACGAAATCGTCTATCTCGAACGTACTTCGTCCGGGCGTTCGCTGGTGCGTGTCGTCTATCTCGTCGGTGGTCGCGCGCCGCTGCACCTGACCTCGCTCGGCAAGCTTTTCCTCGCCGCCGACGGTCCGCAGAAAGTTCGCGACTACGCCAAGCGCACCGGCCTGCCCGGCAAGACCCCGCGC
>JAVBXO010000078.1 GCA_030824535.1 Azonexus sp.
AGCCCCCCCGAAAGGTGGTAGAGAGCCTAACGCGGTATAGGCTCCGACCGCAGAGACACCCACCATTGGGTGCAGGAGAGAAAGACTTAGTCGCCGCCGCGCAGGTTTTGCACCTGGAAAAGGTTCGCCGGGTTCTTCTTCGGGTCGACCTGACCCTTGAATTGACCCGTCGTGCAATGCTTGGACTGCAGGTCGACCATCGCGAAGGCATCATCGATACCGATGCCAGCGCCCTTGTTGACCGGCAGATGCTGATCGGCGTGCGACTTGCCGACCATGAAGACCTTCCACAGCTCGCCCTTGCGGTCGTAGATTTCGTTGGCGCCGTTCAGGTTGCCCAGCTGCACGTCCATGTAGAAGACGCGCTTGCTGACCGGGTGATTCGGGTTAACCGGCGCGGCTTCGAGCACATAGACCTTACGCAGCTGCCAGGAGCCTTCGTGGAAGCAACCGCCCTGACCAGCGAAGTTGACGTACTTGTAGCCATCGGCTTCAGCCGGCATGTCGGTCGCCAGCTTCAGCTCGTTGTGGTTCCACATCGGCAACATGACGTTCTTGGTGCCCTTGAAGGTCCACTTCATGTCCGAGACGCGGCCGTTGTAACCCTCAAAGTCTTCGATCATCAGATCGGAACCGAGGAAGGCATCCGTCGCTTGCCCTTGGGCCAGACGACGCACGCGACGCTGGAAGCCGAGGTAGAGGTAGGCGTCGTCGAGCTTGCTGTCGTCCTCGAAGCGCTGGATCAGCAGCTGGGTGTTCTTCAGGTCAGCCGGTTCATGCGCCTTGGTGTAGATCGCGCGGAAAATGCCAGACGGATTCGGGGTGATTTCCGGCGCCGGGGCATCCTTGGTGCGGTGCATGAAGTTCAGGAAGTGGAAGTCCCACTTCAGGGTCTTCTCGACCTGACCGGTCTGCATGTTGCGGTACTTCCAGTAGAACGGCGAGATGATCGCGCCATCGCCCCAGTTCACGCCGTACTTGTAGTTCCAGGCCAGCTTGTCGCCAGCTTGCGGATCCTTGGTATCCGGCTCTTCCGGGAAGGGACGGCCAGCGACGTAACCCGTCAGTTCGCCGGTCTTGGCGCCCAGCTTGGCCTTGTTCAGGTTGGCCTTGGTGGCGTCAACATAGGCTTTGTTGATGCTGAACTGGGTCGTTGCACCGACCTTCATTTCGAACAGGCCGTCCTTGATCAGCTTGTAGACACCGGCGCCGAGCACATCCTTGAACTGCTCGACGTTGGCCTTGCTGATCACGGTGCCGGCGCTCAAGCCCGGAAAGCTCGGCATGCCGGCTTTGTAGGGGTTGAAGCTATTCTCGACATCGGCTTCGGTCGCGGCGAATGCGCCGCCGGCCAAACCGGCGATGAGCAATGCGATAAGTTGTTTCTTCATGAATCGTCTCCTCTGACAGATCAGAACTTGTAGTTGACCTTGATGAACAGGTCGTTTTCCTTGAACGCAGCGCCAATCGGACCCGCGCGGAAGCGGCCGAGCGGTTCCATGCCACCCAGACCATAGGACTGGCCGACACCCTGGGTGTTGCCGTAGCTGGTGAAGGGCGCGTAGGGGTTGCAGGAGCGGCAATCGTCAAACTTCCAGTTGGTCCGGCCATCCGCCAGCTTGTAGTTGGCGCCGATGGTGATCTTCAGCTCGTTGCTCAGATTCCACTCGACCTGCGGAGCGACGGCCGTGGCGTTGGCCGAGAAGTCGTGGGCGAAGATGATCTGCGGGCTGACTGAACCGTTCTTCATGAACCCCTTGATCAGCAGGGTGGCGATGAAGTTGTCCTTCCAGTCAGGCATGCCCACCGGGCCGAGCGGGCCGTCGTGGTACTCGTGATTGAAGATATGCTGATAGAAGACCTGGCCGGAAATCAGCGTCGCGGAAGTTTCGCTGATGAACGGGATGAAGGTCGGACGGTCGATGCCGACCACGGCGCGGAACACGTCGTTGGCCGAGAACAGGTCCGGACGTGCGGTATTGGCAAACTCTTCGCCGCGGGTATAAGCACCTTCAACGCGCATGGCGGCAGCCAGCGACGGCAGCTGCAGGTCCATCGAGCCGCCGAGCAGGTTGACACGCGGGAAGTGCATGTCAAATGCGATCAGGCCGCTGACCGGAACGCCAGCACCGCCGACACCCGAGTTACCGTTGTTACCACCGGCCGGGAAGAAGGGGTTCTGCGTGCCGCGACCATTGATCGAGTGCAGCGACGGCAGTTGCGAACGATAGGTCAAGGCATTCAGCGAGAAGGACAGGCCACCAGCGGTCACGCCTTCGTACTTGACACCGAGCTGGGTGTTGGACAGCGACCACTCCGGCAGATAAACGTTGCGGATACCGATTTGATGCGCACCAAAGTCGGTGGCAAAAACGCCATTGGCAAAGTTGGCAACCGTACCGCCGTTGTCCCACAGGTTGGCCATGCCGCGGAAGAAGCAGCCGGCGTCGAGAATGACATTCGCCGTACCGCACTGGCCGAGGTTGTTGGCGCGGAACTGATCAAAGTTCCAGACCACTTGCAGATTGCGGTCCTGCATCGTGTCGGACGCACCCATGCGGTATTCGGCCTGGGCGATCCACATCGGGATACGGATGTCGGACAGTTCGTCGTAAATATTGTTGCGCGAGTAGTCGACCGGATTGATCACGTCGAGCACGCGGAACAGGTCAGTACGCCCCCAGACCACCTGCTGCTTGCCGATCTTGACGAACAATTCCTTGCCGTCTTCCAGGCCGAAGCTCTTCTTGGTGTACAGCTCGCGGACGAAGTCGAGACGCTTGTTGAATTCCGGCATCTCGAGCTCGGACAGTTTCTGCTTGCCGTAGCCACCGAAATCGCGGCAACCGCGATTGTCGGTATCGCAGGGACGCACCGGCACGCCGAAGGCCACGCCGCCTTCGGTGGCATGCCAGCGGTCGCCGAGCACGCGCAGGCCGCTATTGGGATTGGCCTTGGGGTCGAAACCGAAATTCAGGTAACCGTTGTTGGTCCCACCCGCATTCACCGGATAAGTGGCGTAAAGCTTCGAGCCAACGCCGGCACCATGCGCCACGGCATTGCTATTGACTGCAGCATTGCCCGGATTGTTCTTGTTGATGTAGGCGAAATAGTCAGGCGGCTCACCAAACACCGGGCTGCTCGGCGTACCAGCCACTGGCGCCAAGGGGCCGACCTTGGCGGCCATCGCTGCGCCGCCCCCGATGTTCTCCAGCGTGATCGGCCCACCGGCCTTGTTGCCGTATTCGCTGCTGTTCATGCGATAAACGCCGTCCCAGCTGCCGCGCATGATGCCGTGGATGCCCCAGCCATCACCACCACGCTTGTCGAACTCGGCCTGCAAGGTGTTGCGGAACTTGGCCAGACCGGCGCTTTCACGGCGCACGCTATGGTTTTCGTAGGTCACATCAACTTGCCACGGTGCTGCATCTTCCCCCATCGCCGGCAGATCGGCAGCGCCAACCTGACCTGCGAACGTGGCTGACAACGCGGCCGCGATCAGCGTCAGTCGCCTTCCCTTATTGCGGTTTGTCTCCATGGATATATCCCCCAATGGTTGTTAGTTGAAACAAGGTTTGCTGTTCTCCCCGGTCTTTCCGGAGTTATTGGTAAATTTTGGTCAATCGTTTTCGAGCACACCGTCTTCGTCGTAATGGATGGCCGTGACGAACTTCGGCTTGAACACCACACACCACGACGGCACGATCAGCACCGCGGCAATCGCATTGACGATCAACATGAAGGACAGCAGGATCGCCGCGTCGGACTGGAAGCGCAGGTCGGACATGAAGATCCACATCACGACCCCGGCGATCAGCGTGACCGCCGTGAAGCTGACGGCCGAGCCGGTCGTGGCGACGGCTTCGATCACCGCCTTCTTGATGTCGCGCAACTTGGCGAACTCTTCGCGGATGCGGTCCATGAAATACACCGCGTAGTCGATGCCGACACCGACGCCGACCGCAATGACCGGCACGGTATTGACGTTGATGCCGATGTTCAGCGCCCCCATGTAGGCATAGGTCATCAAGGTCGAGAAGAGCATCGGCAGGATCATCAACCAGCCGGCGTGCAGCGAGCTGTAGTAGATCATGACGATGAGGAAGGCCAGGGCCATGACCGCCGGAATGATGATCATGTGGTCGGTATGCAGCGCCTGGTTGCCCGCCGCCGTGACGCCGATGATGCCGCCGCCGAGCTCGATATGCAGCCCCGGCACATCCTTCTCGATCAGCTTGATGCCTTCTTCGGCCAAAGCCACGATGCGCTTGATGGTGTCGGCCTGGTGGTCCTTGTAATAGAACACCATGTCGGCTTCGTCCTCGTCGGGCGTGACGAATTCCTTCAAAGCGCCGGGAATCGGGCTGGAAGCCATGTAGGCAAACATCAGGCCGCCAATTTCATCCTTGTTGTCCGGCAACTGCATCCAGCGCGGATCGTCGTTGTGCGTCAGCTTGTTGACCACGCGGATGACGCCGGGCATGGCCTTGGTGCCGCCCAGCGTCGGGTCGGCCAGCATGTGCGCCTGGAAGCGCTCAATGGCCGCCATGACTTCCGGACGCTTGATGCCGCCCTTCTCGTCGGTGCGGGCAACGACATGCAGCTCTTCGGAACCGGGGAAGCGGGTGTTGATGGCCTTGGTCGAGATGTTGTAATCGTGGTCGCGATGCAGCAGCGGCGAACCCGGCTCGGACTCGCCGAGCTGCACCTTGCCCACCAGATAGGCACCACCGATGGCGCCGATCAGGCTCAGGATCAGGATCGAACGCGCACCGCCATCGGTACCACCGGTCAGGGCCATGGCCTTGCCGAGGAACTCGCGGATGCCTTCGTTACCGTTGGCATGGTTCTTCGGCGCCGGCAGGATGGTCAGCGCCAGCGGCACCATGAAGTGCACCGTGAAGATCACCGAGAAGCCCCAGAAACCGGCCGCCAGACCCAGCTTGTGGTTGAACGGTGCGGCGCCAAGCATGAGCACGGCAATCCCGACGGCGTCGACAATGATCGCCAGCGAACCGGGACGGAACAGCGCATCGAGTGCGTTGCGGGCCGCCTTCGGGCCGTTATGCACGACCGCCAGTTCCTCGTAATAGCGAACCACCAGCTGCACGCCGTGCGAAGTGGCGCGAGCAGCGATCAGGAAGGGAATCGGCAGCGACAGCGGCTCAAGATTGATGCCCATCATCGCCATGAAGCCCAGGCCCCAGATCGACGACAGCGCGATGCCGAGCAGCGGCAGGGCAATACCGTAGAAGCGGCGGAAATAGACGATCAGCAGGGTCGCCAGCAGCAGCAGCGTCCAGGCCATGATCTCGACGATCTGGTTCAGATAGGTATAAACCCAGCCGGTCAGTACCGGATTGCCGGTGATGTAGAGATGGTGGCCGGGTTTGCTCAGGGTCTTGCGCACTTCCTGCAAGGCGGCAAAGGTCGTCGGATAGTCGATGTCGCCTTCATTGAGCTGGGCCTTGATCAGCGCCGCCTTCATGTCGGGCGACACCAGCAGGCCGTAAATCGTCGGATTGGCGATCACGTCCTTCTTCAACTGCTCGAGTTCGGCCACCGTGCGCGTCGGCTTCAGCGGGTCGTAATAGGACTCGGAAGCAAAACCGCCCTGGTCGTCGAGGAAGACCTTGCGCGCGGTGCGGTGGGTCAGGCTGGAAACGAGGTTGTGATTGACGCCGGGAACGTTGTCAACGCCTTGGGTGGCTTCGTGAATCAGCTTCAGGGTTTCATCGTTGAAGATCGTGCCCTTCTCGACCTCGACCGACATCACGATCATGTTGGCACCACCGAAGTTTTCCTTCAGGTGGTTATAGACCTTGATATAGGGGTGGTTCTGCGGCAACAGATCAGAAAAGTCAGTAAAAATGCGCAGCCGGGGCAGCGCCAGTCCGAACAGCAGCGTCACCGCCAGCACCAGCGAGAGGACGATTTTCGGATTGCGGAAAATCCACTCCTCGCCCGCGTGCAGCTTGTGGGTAATGGAATGACGGAATTTGGTCACCATGGTCTTGCTTGCTCCCTGGTCTTATTTGTTGTTCTGGGCGGTGCCGACGGCGCGCAACAAGCCGCCGGGGCCGCCAATGACGATGGCCTTCTGGCCGGGCAGCGAAGCGCCGCCACCGAGGAACATCGGCAAGGGATCGGGATACGGCAGCGTCCGCCAGCTATCACCATCGAGATGGGCAATCACGCCGCCATTACCGACGCCGAAGGGCACGCCGTCATGCATGAACAGGCGGTTCAGCGAGGCGGCCGTGGTATTGACCTGCTTCTGCCAGCTCTGACCACCATCTTTGGTATGCAGCATCTGGCCAGCAATACCACTGACCCAACCTTCGCGGCTGTCGCGGAACAGGGCAGCGTAGGGATAGAACTCGCCGGGCAGCGCCGGGCCTTTTTTCCAGGTCGCACCGCCATCGTCAGTCATGACACTGAGGCCGAATTCGCCGAGGGCGATGCCGCGCTTGTCGTCAAGAAACTGGATGGTCGTGATCTGGGTATCCTCACCAAGATCCGTGACCTGCCAGGTCTTGCCTTGATCGTGCGAACCAGCGATCACCGAATTGACGCCGACGACCCACCAGCCACCCTGCTTGTCGCAGGTCACGGCCAGCGGCGTACGCGGCTTCTCAAGCTGGACCGACTGCCAGTTGGCGCCATCGGCACCGGCAAACCAGACCTTGCGATAGTGATCGATGGCGACAAAGCTCTTGTCGCCGCAGACAGCGATATCGACCAGCGACGTCTGACCAATCTGTTGCCGCTTCCAGGTAATCCCCTGATCGGTCGACAGCAGCACGGCACCGGTCTGGGTACCGACCACGACGACCTGAGCATTGGCGGCAATCGCCTGGCTGATGTCGTAACGCTGTACCGGCCGCTTGCGCTCGGCAGCGATGCCCGACATGTCCGGCCCTTGCGAGCAGGCGGTCAGCAGTCCGGTCGTCAGTACGACACTCAGTGTCAACTGTTTGAAACCAGTTAAGCACCCCATAAAACTTCCTCCTTAGGCTTGTACCGTCTTGCAGGCACTGATTCGGTTTCAGCCCGTCCCCGACGCTGGTCGGAGCCATGGTCCAAAACCGGTTATTGTTTTCAGATCGAACTATGCTTTGCCCTGGTCAATACCGTCCAATACCATTCATTCACCAATGCGATACTTATTAGGTATTAAGCAACACACGCCAAAAGCAACAGTTCGTCTTCGTCCTGCAAGCTTTTATTCAGTCAGGTAATCCGGGCAGGAAAGCCCTGCCCGGCGACAGGAAACACTCAGCGCCCGAGATCCTTGGCGGTCTTGCCGCCGATCCCCCACTGCCCTTTCGGGACGTCCTGGACCCACACCCGCGTGTTCTCGAGCGGTGCCCCCAGGGCTTCGGCCATGGCCGCGCTGACCTTTTCGATCAGCACCTTCTTCTGCTCATCGGTACGACCTTCAATCAGGTAAATCTGAGCGAATGGCATGTTTGTCTCCCCCGGTCGCTTAACGGAAATTGACGCTGACGCTACCCAGCGACTGGATGCGCAAATTGACGTGGTCACCGGCGTTGACCGCAATAGCCTCGGTCACGCCGCCGGAAAGGATCATCGTGCCGGCCGGAATTTCTTCACCACGCGCGCCGAGGTGATTGGCGAGCATGGCGATGGCGGCAGCCGGATGGCCGAGCACGGCAGCGCCGGCACCGATGGCCACCGCTTCACCGTTCTTCTCCATGACCACACCCAGGGTGCGCAGATCGAGACCGGCAACCGGCACGGCCATGCCACCGAGCACATAGCGCGACGACGAGCAGTTGTCGGCAATGACGCTCTTCAGATCGAACTTGAAGTCGCGATAGCGCGAATCGATGACTTCGATGCCGGGCATCACGAAATCAGTCGCGGCCAACACTGAGCCAACATGGCAGCCCGGCCCCTTGAGCGCTTTCTTGAGCACGAAAGCGATTTCCGGCTCGACCTTGGGGTGAATCAGTTCATTGATCTTCACTTCGCCGCCATCCGGCACGGTGAAGTAATCGACGAGGAAGCCGAAGCACGGGGTTTCGACGCCCATTTGCTTCATCTTGGCACGCGAGGTCAGGCCGCACTTCAGGCCGACGACCTTGTTACCGCGCGCCAGCTTGCGGCGCAGGATCTCGGCCTGAATGGCGTAGGCATCGTCCCAATCCATTTCCGGATGAGCATCAGTAATCTTGACGACGTCGTAAGCCTGCAGCTCGGCGTTTTCCAGCAGCTCGGCAAGCTGGGCGATGGTTTGTTGATTGAGTTGCATATGGTTTCCTTTGTTTGGAATCGCTAGCGGTACGGAGAAATCCCCTCCCCCTTCAAGGGGG
>JAVBXO010000001.1 GCA_030824535.1 Azonexus sp.
AAATTGGATCTTGTTCATCGACATGGCTTCATCCTCAGAAAAGCACCGAACACCATTTCAATCTAGACCCAAAAACCGCTTCCTGCCCTACTTAGCTGAGCTTTGTTGCTAATCAGGATAGCCAAAGGCCTGACCACCCGCCCCAGTTCCACGCCCTGGCGCAGCAGGATCAGCGTTGGCCATAATTTGACGCGAAACTCGCGGCCCAGGCGGCGGCCAGGGCCGTCTTCGATTTTCAGGTGGGTCAGCTGTGGATAACTTGCCAGCCATGCAGCAATCGCCGTCTGCGCGCCCTGGCAATGCGGGCACCAGTCGACGCCAAATTCCAGCAGCACCAGCCCCGGCAAGGCGTTGATTTCTGCCCTGTCAGGGGCGTTGACCGCAAAAGTGGGGGTGTAGTTGGACATCGTGCGCTCCTGATTGATCGGCCGGTATAAGGCCGGCGGGAAGGAGGCAGTCTATAAGCGGCGCAGCTGAAAATCCGCCGGCAGAAAACAAAAAACCCGCTAAAAAGCGGGTTTTTTGTTGAATCCTGTTTGGTGCCTGGGCGAGAATGAAACTAATCGATGAAACCATTGTGTAGCAACGAACAGCGTTATCTAAAATTTTGACATACCCCCATAAGTACCCCCACTAGGCTGGTGCTGTCCTCCTATTAATCGCTGCCAGAAATTAAGCCATCAAAGAAAAACCCGCCGAAGCGGGGTTTCACTAGCGATACTTTTTCAACTGTTCATGCATGTCACGAATGAGCGTATTCAGTTGTTTGATACACGCCCTTTCCTGCACAGAGCACCGGCCGTGGCAGATAGCATTCTGTGACGATGCTGCTTTACCGTCATCTGTTCGCGGGCCTGTGGATTTCTTCCATGGTTGCCATTGCTGGATTAAGGCTCGTTGTCTTGCTCGTCGTTCCAATGTCCAGCCGTTCGCCATTTCGCACCTCCAATAGTTCGTTTTGCTCGGTTACCGTTTTGCCGTGTGCGGGGGCGGTAGCGGGAAGGCTGCCGTTATTCACCTGCTGCGGACCATGGGCGATGTTGGCTTGCTTGGCATAGATCACCGGCGGGTTCTTGATGGCGGCCAGCGTTTCCAGCGTAGCCCGGCACTGACTCTGCGCCTTCAGCGCCAAGCGCAGGTAACGCTCGGCAATGCTCAGGTGTTGGCCCATGTTGCAGGCCGCATGCCGGGCCAGTTCATTGAAGATCACGTCCAGGGTATTGGCCTGTGTCATCAACAGTTTGTCAGCGTGCGCTAGGTCGCCGCTTTGTACCTGCTCGTTCTGAATCGTCAAGACTTCGATCAGGGCGGCCAGATCAAGCTCGCCATAGGCCTTACAGAAGCCTTGCACGGTCACAGCGCCGCGTATGGTTGGCGAGGTTATCTGCCGGGCCTGTGCCATGGCTTCATTGTGGGCTGCATCTGCCACGGTTGCCGAATGCTGCGGTCCTCGTTTTTTCGCAACACTTTTTTGTTGCGGATTGCGATTGTTCATTGCTTCACTCCATGTCGAATCATTCGATCAGCGCCCATTGCTGGCAGCATCGTAATCACCTAGCCAATCATCATGAATACCCCCTTCTTTTACTGGCTGGGCTTTACTGGGTTGATCTGAACTAGGCTTTGCTAAGGACTCGCGGGTAGAGGCGCGGGTAAGCTGCGAGTCACCCGCGTGCTTGTCAGCGTTCGGCATTGCGGGTGAATCATCCGCCCCCTTGCGCTTTTCATTAGTCTTTGCAGCACCGCGTTTGCCACCACTCGATTGCTTATCCCGAATGCCCGCCAAGTGGGCGCGATAATCCTCAAGTTCAGGGCTGACGATCACAGCGCCCCTTACCGCGAAGAAAGGCATGATTGCCGGCAAGGCCTGCCGGACCTCTTCGCAGCTATAACCCAGCACCTTGGCGAGTAACTCGACTTTTTCCGGCAGGGCTTGATTTACCCAGCATTCAAGGCGCATGGAGTACAGCAAGCCACGCTCGGGCAAACTGAGCGTTCGATACTGGACAGAGGCAATCATGTTTGCCGCGTATTCCTGAAAGGCCGGCGGCGGTCTGTTCTGAGCCATTTATTCCCCCAAGATTCGACGCAGATAGCAATAAACGCCCCACGCTTCAACGACTGAGAGCAGCGCCAGGTCTGGCACCACCCCAAGTCCTTGAGCGCGGCAGGCGAGTGCATAAAGGCGTTGCAGCCAGTCATCACTCGCCATCGTTCAGCCCTCGACGTGGAGAACGTACTGGGCAATGCTGTGCAGCTTGCCGCTGTCCGTTTCCTGCTTGATTCTGAGGCTCTGAATCTTCTGCCCGTGCTTGTGAATTAGCTCATGGACACGGGCCGCCGGCATCAGAATATCCAGATTGCGTCGCGCCTCGATTGTCGTCACCGGCCCACAGCGAAGGGCATCCAGCAGGCGGGAACGTTGTGCGGCGGCTGACAGATCGGCAAAATAGGCTTTGTGCTTTGGGGCTGCCTTCGGGTGGCTCTTTTTCTTTGACATATCGCCCCCTTATGCTGCAATCAGAGCGCGAATGTCTGACACGCGCCATGCGGTTGTGCGCGGGCCAA
The DNA here is from genome assembly GCA_030824535.1 of Azonexus sp. Classification (GTDB taxonomy): domain Bacteria; phylum Pseudomonadota; class Gammaproteobacteria; order Burkholderiales; family Rhodocyclaceae; genus Azonexus. The sequence goes on from JAVBXO010000001.1 coordinate 2,569, forward strand.
GTTTTACGGGCTTGGGGAATTTGCCCGACTTAACGCCAGCCCACCAAGTCGACTTGCTGACAGGAATTATCGGGGGCGTTGGCGGAGTGGAATTGGGATCGCCAAGAATTTGCTTCTGGCGAAGAAAACCGGTTTCGGGAAGTTGTGACATTTGGGATTGGCTCCATACGATGTTGTATGAACCAATCCTACTCAGCCCGATAAGTGATTGATAGATAACCGAACTGGCAAGCTGAGCACCCTGCAAGCAGCGTTAGCACTGAGCTAGCTGAGTGCTATTTCATCATTTCCTTTCCCATTCGCTACACCAACGAGTAATAACGACCTGGCTATCAAGCACTTCATACTTGGTCATCATGTCTTTGGCAAATGCGGATTTCCCTTTGTAGCTAATTGGCTTTTGCTGCCATTTGTCCCAGCATTCTTTGACAAGGGATTTAGCGGCCTGCTTTGGGTCTTTAGCAAGTTTTGCCTTTGCGCCGCTTCGTGCTTGGCTCTTCTTTTGAAGTGACGAGCCGGCCAGCATAGCCTCTTCCATTCCTTCTTTTGCCGCAATCAAAACACTTTGCATTGCGTTTTTTTCTCTGCATGCGTGATCCCGCAACCCCATATTTAGGTTGGCTAAGATGGCCTCGTGATCTATGTTTGCCTTTCTCGAAGATTCGTATGCCTCTTCAATGAAAGCCGCCCACATTTCCGCCGCCGCTACTCTGCGCAACAATTCATCCCGCGTTAAGTCAGCGGCTTCTAATTTCAGTATTCTGTCTTTCAACCGCTGATCGTAATCAGCACCATTTTCTTTTTTCTCCATAGCACGCCTTCTAACTCTCTGCCCTTAATCAGAAGCCGCGCCAGCTGGGTAAGAGCACCCGGTGTTCCTCCCTTCGGAGTAGGCGCGGCAAATTCCTTATGCAGCGTTCCCGTGCAGCGGTATGACTTCCGCCCCCGCCTTCAGCCTGTCCAGATAGTCCGCCCATAGCTGCATCATCGCTTTGCGTTCCTTGAGGAACTTGGTGCGGTTGTAGGCACTTCCCAAGCTGTCCGGCACCTTGTGCGCCAGTTGGTGCTCGATTACTTCCGGCTTCTGGTGCAGTTCTTCATGCAGGATAGTCCGGGCCATTGCCCTGAAGCCATGCCCGGTTATTTCGGTCTTGGTGTCGTACCCCATGCGGCGGAGTGCTGCATTTACGGCAGCTTCGCTCATGGGCTTCTGCGGATCGCGTCCGGGAAAGACGTAAGCGCCATGCCCGGTGAGTTCTTGTAGTTCTCCCAGGATCGCCACGGCTTGCGAGGACAGGGGCACAAGGTGTTCTGTCTTGGTCTTGGTTACCAGATAGCGCCATTCGGCTTTCTCAAGATCAAAGCCTGCCCATGCCGCCTTGCGTAGCTCGCCAGGACGCACGAATAGCAGCGGGGCAAGGAGCAGGGCGCAGCGGACAACGAACGTGCCTTTAAAGCCATCCAGCGCACGTAATAGCTCGGCTACTTCCTTGGGATTGGTGATTGATGGAAAGTTCTCGCCCTGCGCTGGTGGAATAGCGCCGCGCAGATCGGGGCAAGGATCGCGCTCTGCTCTGCCGGTAGCAATGGCGAAGCGGAAACACTGGCTGATTTCGCTCTTGGCCTTGTGGGCGGTGTAGCGTGCGCCACGGGAATCAATCCGGCGTAGTACGGTGAGAATTTCGGGGGCGGAAAGTTCCGCAATCGGCTTTCCACCAATCCACGGGAAAACATCCTTTTCAAGCCGTGCGAGTGCCTTGGTGTGCTGCGCTGGTGCGACCGTGCTGCGTTTGTTTTCCAGCCATTCACGGCAGATCACCTCAAAGGAATTGGCTGCCCGTTCAGTTTTCGCAGCCTTGCTTGCCTTCTTGTGTGCAGCAGGGTCAGTGCCGGCGGCGATTAGCTTGCGGGCTTCGTCGCGCTTGGTTCGGGCGTCCTTTAATCCGACTTCCGGATAGGTGCCAAAGGCCAGCAGCTTTTCCTTGCCGTCGAAGCGGTACTTATGCCGCCAGTATTTTGAGCCGTTGGGGGTGATGAGCAGAAACAAGCCTTTTTCATCGGTAAGCTTGTAGGGTTTTTCCGCTGGCTTGATGTTGCGTATGGCTGTGTCTGAAAGCGGCATTGGGGGTATCTCCCTTGGGGGTATCGCCATGTACCCCCGTTTTATACCCCCACCTACCCCCGGATTGCAATAAGCCATACCGGATAGCATTGGACGAAAAAAAGGCCAGAACCCTTGTATTTACTGGGGTTTCCGGCCTTTATCAGACTGCTTAAAACTTGTTCTTGGTGCTCTGGGCGAGACTCGAACTCGCACACCTTGCGGCACTACCCCCTCAAGATAGCGTGTCTACCAATTTCACCACCAGAGCTTTTGCCGGCGCGCTGTGCTGCGCAGCAATGAGAGGGCGCGAATTATATATGGAAATTGGCGTTTTTCACACGTTGACCGCAAAAATGTGCTGTTGAATCAAGTGCTGCTGCCACTGCGCCCCAGACAGCGGCGGAAGCGTTCTTCGACGCGGCGGGCGAACCATTCGGTGGTTAGCTGGCGGGTGATTTTCGGGCTGTGCAGGTCGATTTGTGGCATGGCCTGGCGCGGTAGCGGGCGGCCGGCGCTTTGTTCGGCGGCGGCGAAGGTGCGGATGTCGTCGGGAGAAGGTGCTGGATTTGTGCGCGCTTTTCAATCGGAACAACGTTCATTGCAACCCATCAATAATCTAGTTGATGTTGAATATTGCATCATCAAATTATTTGATAGTATATTTCAAACATCAAAATGCTTGAGGTGCGACATGAGTGCGAAGTCAGTTGTTGAAAAGTTCGGCGGGCAGACTGCTTTGTCCAAGCTGATCGGGATTAATCAGAGCGCCGTTGCCTATTGGGTTAAAAAAGGCACAGTTCCGGCAAAGTGGCATTCGCGCTTGATAGAGATTGCCAACGGCCTCGGAATCGATCTTGCAGCCACTGATCTCGTTGATAGCAAAGACGTGGAGGTATCAACAAATTTAGACAAGACTAGCACTGAGATTGATGGATCAAATATGATCCAGAATTATTCCGATGACGTACATTCAGAACAGCCAATTGATTCCCCATCTTTGGTTGATATTCCGTCCACGACATCTCAGTTCATGTTCTACGCGGCGAAAGATGGTGCGATCAAAGTTCAGGTCATGCTGGGAGATGAGACCGTATGGTCCTCGCAGAAAGGCATGAGTGAAATTTTTGATGTTGACGTCAGAACCATTAGTGAGCACCTGGTAAACATCTTTAGCAGCGGGGAACTTGATGAGTATTCAGTTATCCGGAAATTCCGGACAACTGCTGTTGATGGGAAAAATTACGACACTAATTTTTACAACCTAGATGCAATAATTTCAGTGGGTTACAGAGTTAACTCATCGAAAGCGACGCAGTTCAGGCGTTGGGCAACATCAATTCTCAAAGAATTCATGATCAAAGGCTATGCCCTTGACGACGAAAGATTGAAACAAGGCAATCAACTGTTCGGTCAAGACTACTTTGATGAACTGCTTGAGCGGATTCGGAAAATCCGCACTTCAGAACGCATGTTCTGGCAGAAGGTGACAGATTTATACAGCCAATGCAGCTCTGATTACGACAAGACATCGCCGATTACTCAGCAGTTCTTTGCCAACGTACAGAACAAGTTCCACTACGCCATCCATCACCACACAGCAGCAGAAATCATAAAGATCCGTGCAGATGCTTCTAAGCCAAACATGGGCCTGACGCACTATGCCAACATGCACAAAGATGGAGTGATACTGAAATCCGATGTTTCGGTAGGAAAAAACTATCTAACACCAGAAGAGCTCGAAGAGCTTGAACGTTTGGTAGAAAACTACCTTGGATCAGCAGAGCTATTTGCAAAAAGAAAAATTCTGATGACCATGAAGGACTGGGTTCAAAAGCTTGATGAGTTCTTCAGATTCAATGCATACGATGTTCTTGATGGGTTTGGCAAAGTTCGCGGCGACGATGCAAAAAAACACGCACTATCTGAATACGAAAAATACATGAGCATCCACGAAAAGGAGTTTCGCTCAGATTTTGATAGGTTCGTTGATGAACTAAAGGTCAAGAAGAGACTACCTAAGAAGTCTTAGCCCACTGCTTATCACGCCTGAACTTTAAATCAGGCAAGGGGGACAACTATCCTGACGCAGGGGGGGCACTGCGCCCCAGGCAGCGGCGGAAGCGTTCTTCGACGCGGCGGGCGAACCATTCGGTGGTTAGCTGGCGGGTGATTTTCGGGCTGTGCAGGTCGATTTGCGGCATGGCCTGGCGCGGCAGCGGGCGGCCGGCGCTTTGTTCGGCGGCGGCGAAGGTGCGGATGAAGCTCGGGCTCTGGCCGAAGGCGGCGGTTTTTTCGAGCAGCAGGTCGCGGCGGATGTCGGCGTGGCTCAGGCGCAGGCGGGTGGCCTGCTGGCGTAGCGCGGCTTCGACGCTGCTGATCTCGGCGCTGGGCTGGCCCTTGCTGTAGCGCAGCAGGTCGCCGTCGAGCGTCAGCGCCTGGCCGCTGAGTTTGCCCAAGGCTGACTGGAAGGCGGCGTTGCGGCTGCTGTAGCGGCCGGCGTTGAAATCGGCGAAACGATAGACGACCTCGTCGTAGGGGGCCGGGTAGTCGAGCAGGATGGCGCTGCCGAAATACAGGCCGCCGCGCCGGCTGAAGACTTCGTTGCGGATGCTGCCGCTCAGCGGATAGGGATAGGCGCGTTCGCGGGCGTGCGTTTCGGCGAAGGCAACGCTGACCTGCATCGGCCCGCCGGTGCGCACCGGGTTGTAATCGGCGAACAGGCGCTTGCCGAAAGGCAGTTCGGCAATCATGTCGTCGAACAGGCTGTTGAGCTGCTTTTCGGTTTTCAGGCTGTCGATGCGCTGGCTGTAGCTGCGGCCGTCGGGGCCACTCTTGAGCAGGGCCGTGGAAATCACCAGTTTCGGGATGCCGTAGCGACTGCCACGCGCTTCAAGCTCCTTTCTGACCATCGCCGGCAGGCCGGGAACGACCGGGTCGCTCTGGAAGCTCGATTCCTGCTCGATGACGGCAATCGCCGCGCAATAGACCGGCGCGGCGTGCGGCAGGCCGAGCTTGGCGAAGGCGCTGTAGAGGTCGCCGCTCCAGCCGCTGCGATCCTTGACGGTGTCGGGCAGCAGGCGGTTGATCAGGACGCGGACTTCACGTTCGGCGGGTGGCGCTGGCGTGCTCGGGGAAACTGCGGGCGATTGCAGCGTGCCCGGTTGCCCGTTGCCCGGCGGCGGCACCGGGCGGCTGGTCGGAGGGCGGGGCTGCTCAGGCGGCAGCGGGCCCGATGGTGAGGGCGGCAGGGATTGCGTCGCGCAGCCCGCCAGGCCAAGCAACAGCGCGATGAGCAGCAGACGGTGCATGAATTTTTGGTAAATCAGGATCAATCGAGGCGCTTGAGCGTCGCGAGGAATTTTTCGGCGTCCTGGAAGCCGACGATGCGCAAACCGGCAGTTTCCTTGCCGTCCTGGCCAAAGAACATGATGCCCGGCGGGCCGAACAGGCCGAAGCGAGCGAGCAAGGCCTTGTCGTCGGCGCTGTTGGCCGTGACATCCGCCTGCAGCAGCGTGAAGCCGGCGAGCCGGGCCTGCACGGCGGCGTCGGCGAAGGTGAGTTTCTCCATTTCCTTGCACGAGACACACCAGTCGGCGTAGAAATCGAGCATCACCGGGCGTTCGGTGGCAGCCAGGCGGGC
>JAVBXO010000445.1 GCA_030824535.1 Azonexus sp.
CTTCGGCGAGCAGGATGCAAGCATCTGCCGCTGCCGCCGGCAAGGTGCCGGCCAGTTCGGCTGGCAGCGCCGGACTCATTGCGCCGGCGCGCTTCAGGCGGGCCGTGAACCAGAAGCGACTGCCTTGCCCCAGCGTGCTTTCGGCGCCAACCGTACCGCCCATCAGGGTAGCAAGACGCCGGGTAATGGCCAGGCCCAGCCCCGTCCCGCCAAAGCGCCGCACCATGCTGGCATCAGCCTGCTGAAAGTCGGCAAACAATTTCTCCAGTTGCGCCGGGGCAATGCCGATACCGCTGTCCTCAACCTCAAAACGCAGCAGCAAGTCTTCCCCGGTTTCCTCGATCAGCCGGGCACGCAGCACCACTTGCCCCTGTTCACTAAACTTGACGGCATTTCCGGCAAAGTTGAGCAGGGCCTGGCGCAAACGGGTGACATCCCCCTGCAGCGCCAGCGGTACATCGGCGTAGTCCAGCAGCACTGACAAGCTCTTGGCCCTGGCCGTTTCAGCCAGCATCTCGCGAACGTTGTCGAACACCTCCTCAAGCCGGAAATCGCCGATTTCGAGCTCGAACTTGCCGGCCTCGATGCGCGATAGATCGAGAATGTCATTGATGATTGCCAGCAGGTGCTGGCTGGCGGCAGCGATTTTTGCCAGCCGCGCACTCAGCAAGTCGTTGCTCGATTCTCTTTGCAGCAGATGCGTCAAACCGATGATGCCGTTGAGCGGCGTGCGGATTTCGTGGCTCATGCTGGCCAGGAAGGAACTTTTCGCCAGTGTTGCCAATTCGGCCGATGAACGCGCCTGATGCAATTCGGTCACATCGAACAGCCAGGCCAGCACCGCTGCTTGCCCTTCATAGTCAATGGGCATGTAGGAAGCCATGGCCCAGACATGCGGCGCTTCCGGCTGATCCGGCAACTGCAGCTCCAGGAGGCGGTTCATCACGATATGGCCGCCGGCAAGTTCCTGGCGAATGCTGTCAAAAGCCGAGGCATCGACATAATGCGCAGGAATATCGAGCCTCTCCACCTTGCTTTCCTCGCAATGCACCAGATCCTGAAAGGCCTTGTTGGAAAAAAGCACGCGATTGTCGCGCAGCGCTGCAATCCGGACAGCCATGGGCGACGCCGTCAGAACACGATGCAGTGTTTCCCGTTGCTCGCGGATACGTGAATGATCGACGATGACCGAACGCATCATCAACGGCCTTCCCTGCGGGTCATAAATCACCGATGCAGACACCAGCATTGACAGCAGCTGCCCATCCTTGGCGACGAAATCCATCTCGAGTTCCTTGACGCTTCCTGTTTCCAGCATCACCGGAAAATTTTTCCGGAAACGCTCGCGAGAAGCCGGACTCAAAAGTGCCGAGATGTTCATCCGGCCGACCATTTCCTCCCGTGAATAGCCCAGCCAGTGCAGTTCCGTATCATTCATCCGGACGATCAGACCTTGCGGCGACAGCGAGTGATAGCCGCAGGGCGCCCGGTTATAGAGATCATCGAGTTCATCGGCCTGGCGCTGGATTTTCTGCTCGGCCAGTTTGTGTTCGGTGACATCGGACACCAAAACGAAAAAGCCGTTGACCTTCCCATCAAGCACATCCGGAATGTAGTAGACCAGCGCAAAAATCTCCTCGCCATCGTATCTTCTCAAGCGGCGCTCGAAACACTGCGACTCGCCAGCCAGGACCGCCTCTATCCGTGGCCGATTGCTGGCGTAGAGCGCCTGCCCCAGCAATTCCTCCATCCTCGCGCCAAAAATGTTTTCTGATGCCTTGCCAAACCATCCCTTGTAGGCCTTGTTGGCAAAACGGTTGCGTAGTCCGGTGTCCCAGTAGCCGATCAGACTGGGCAAGGCATCGGTAACGGTACGAATGAAACGCTCGCTTTCCGCCAGATCACGGGTTCTTTCGACGACCTTCTCTTCCAGGTGGTCCCTTTCTTCAAGCAGCGCGGCATATTGATCGCTGATCAGCTGGCGCATGCGATTGAACTGGCGGAACAACACCTGGATTTCACTGGCGCCAACGTTCGGCAAACGCGGCAGCTCAGCACCTGGCCCCAGCTGTTCGATTGCCCTGGCGGCATTCTCCAGCGGTTTGAGCTGGTAACCCAGCAGCCACCAGACCAGGAAACAGACAATCAGCATTAATAGCAGTGCGCCGTCCCAGATCAGATTTTTCAGGTGATTGAGCGGTTGCAGACTTTCACTGGCCGAGACATAGGCCACCACCAGCCAGTCGAGGCCATCGATTCTCTCGGCAATGGAGAATATCTCCTGGCCCCGGAAATCGACCGCCCGCGCCAAATCGTCGTAGCCCTCCTTGACGCGCTTGCCGAACAGGGCATCGTCTTCCGGCGTCGGAAGCGGTTTGAGCAGCAGCGACTCATCGCTGCTGGCCAGGAATACTTTTTCGGCCAGGGCAACAACGTGGTAGCCCCCCTGCCTGCCGGACGGTGCAAAATCGGCAAGAAAAAAGTGGCTGCCCGGCGCCAGCGCTTCGGAACCACAAAGAACCGCCAGCAGATTTTGCTGCTCATCAAACACTGGTACCGCAAAAATGAGGTTGGGCTTGCCGGAAAAACGCCCGAGCAATGGCATGACAACCGGTTTTCCTGTCGCGACGACCCGTTGAAAATACGCGGCATCAAGATAGTTCGAAGCCAAATTGCCCCGCGCCGGAAACTCGGCCACCCGCAGGCCCAGCGCCGAGATCACATAGATATCCCGGGAAAACAATACCGTCGCCAGCGACTTGTCGGCCAGGTAGGCCTGCACCCGCTGGGGGTCTCGCCATGCCTCGGCCGGCAAACTGCTCGCTAGGTTCTGCAAGGCCAGGATGCGCTCCTGCACTTCCTCAGCCAGCCAGGATTTGACGAAGCCAAGATTGCTTGTTTGCTCCTGACGAATTTTCTCCGTGAAATCCTTTTCGAGCAGGCCGATGACCAAGGGAATCAGCACGGCACAGGAAGCCATCAACAGCGCAGCAACCCAAAAAGTTAATTGCACGCGCAAGGAGCGCCAGGAAGTCAGCATTGACAATACTTTCCGGAAGGCAACGGCGCAGCAAGACGGCGCCAGACAAAGAGAGAAGTTGAGAGATTATTGATCAATGAGACCGACAATGTGGCAAGAAGGTAAAAGCTTATTTTGTCCGAGCCCGGCAAATGCTTCAGGCGCACAGACAGGACCCCAGACCTGACCCGCCCCCGAAAGTTTCAATTTCTCTGCTGACATTGTTTTGGCAGGATTCTGGTGGTATTAACTGGACTTGGCCTTCGGCGATGGGCACTCGGCGCAATACGGCGGATTGCCTGACCAGGCCGGCGAGCGCAAGAATTCGCCAGGCGCTTTGCGACGGATAAGCGGCGTTTTCCCCCTGAGGCTTACCTGTTGGCCTGTTGAAGTTTTTTAATGTGGATGGCAGCGCGTAAAGGTATGGCTCAAAGTTCAGTGAGGCTCGGTGTGAGCCAGTTGCGTATCGGCATGTTTGTCAGCGACATTGATCGTCCGTGGACCGACACGCCTTTCCTGTTGCAGGGCTTTCTGCTCGATGAAGACGAACAGATCACGATACTGCGCCAGCTCTGCAAGTGGGTAACAGTCGATTGCCAGCGTTCAGCCGCCGGTTTGTTCGATGGCAGCCGCTTTCTGGAAAGTGCCGTGAATACGCCACCGAGCGGCGCGCCGGCGTTCTTTCGCACGGTCAACGACGCCAGTCCCGATGATTTCCTGAAGGTTTGCCAGACCCTGAGCAGCGAGGGCGGCATTCGGCGCTATCAGCAGCCGCCTATCGTCGATGAGGAAGACAAGAGCAGCCGCCTTGAAGCCGAGCTGTTGTACACGGCGCCGCTGGTCGACGACATCCAGAACAGCTTGCAGAGCCTGCAGAATTCGCTGTCCACGAATTCGGAGTTTTCTTTCGAGATCGTTACCGACCGGATTTCCGAGCTCGCTGAATCGATCGAACGTAATTCCGACGCTGCGCTGTGGCTTTGCCGCCTGCGCTCGACCGATGAATACTCCTACGACCATGCCCTCGATGTCTCCATCCATCTGATGGCTTTTGCCCACCATCTCGGCATGCCGGCAGCGGAAGTCGAGGAATTGGGCATGGTCGGCTTGCTGCAGGATGTGGGCAAAGTGGACATTCCTGTGGAGGTACTGAACAAGCTGGGTGAATTGAACGACGAGGAATACCGCCTGATTCAGTCGCATGTCGCCAGTTCGCTGGAAATCCTGGCAGGACGCCGGACCTTGTCAAACAAACTGCTGGAAATTGTCGCCAGTCACCATGAACGCCTCGATGGCGGCGGCTATCCGCGCCAGTTGAAGGGCGAAAAGATTCCCTTCAAGGCCGAATTGTCCGGCATCGTCGATTCCTACTGCGCGATGATCCGCAACCGCGTCTACCACAAGGCGCAGTCCTCGCACAAAGCGCTGGAACAGTTGATGCGCATGCGCGGCACGCGTTTTCGCGAACTGGTCGTCGATCAGTTCATGCAGTTCATGGGGCTGTACCCGGTTGGCAGTCTCGTCGAACTCAATACCGGCGAGGTCGCCGTGGTCATCCAGCAGAACAAGGTCCGGCGCCTGAAACCCCGCTTGATGATCCTGCTGGCCGCCGACAAGTCGGTTGAACGTTATCCAATCACCATTGATCTGATGATGAACCCCACCACCCCGACGGGCGCCCCTTACAGTATCAAGCAGGCTTTGCCGAGCGACGCCTACGGCATCGACCCCAAGGAATTCTATCTCGCCTGATCAATGACCCAGACTGACGAAAATACCTACGGGCTCGAGCTTTTCGAGCAGATCAGCGCCTTGCCGGGCATCGCCTCGGCCGTCGGCGAGCTGATGCGAAACGCCGAAGCCGGCGAAATGTCCGGCCACATCGGCGTGATCTCGCTACGCCTGTGCAATAACCCGGTGCTGCTGCGCATGTCCGGCGAAGACTTGCGCCGCGTCTGTTTTGTCGTTGGTCAGGAAATTGCGCAGGTCTTGCGCCCCAGCGACCGGCTGTACCGGATCGCCGCGCTGGAATGGCTGATCGTGCTGCCGAATCTGCTCAGCGTCGCCGCCGTGCAGCTGGCGGCCTTCCGCCTGCTCAAGCAGTTTTCCACTCTGCCCGGCCGCGGCTTGCTCAGCTACGTGCCACGACCGGCGCTCGGCACTGCGCTGTGGCCGGACGATGGCGGCAACGCGCTGTTCCTGCTGCAATCCGCGAGCATCGCCAGTCTCGCGGCCGAGCGTAACGGCGCCGACCTGCAAACCTACGAAGCGGCGCTGGACCAGGGCTCGGATGATGACCGTGAACTGCTCGAGGAGCTACGGCAAGTCATCGCCAACGACCAGGGGCTCGAACTCTACCTGCAGCCACAAGTCGAGTTGGCCAGCGGTCGCTGCATCGGTGTCGAATGCCTGCTACGTTGGCGGCGGAAGAATGGCGTCCAGGTGCCGCCGCCGCAGATCATCAAGAGCATCGAGCAGATCGGCAAGCGAACAACGTTCACCCCCTGGCTGATTCGCCAAGGGATACAAACCCAGCGCCATTTGCGCGCCATCGGCATCGACGTCGTGCTGTCGATCAATCTGTCAGCCAACGACCTGCTCGATGTCGAACTCCCCGACCTGATCCTGCAAACCCTGGCCACCTGGGAACTTCCCACCGACTGCATCCTGCTCGAAATCACCGAAACGATGATGGTCGAAGAAAGCGCGGTGGTGAATAAGGTCCTGCACCGCCTGCGTGAAATGGGGCTGCACATGTCGATTGACGATTTCGGCACGGGCTACGCCGGGATGAGCTATTTGCAGCGCCTGCCGGTGCATGAAGTAAAGATCGACCAGATTTTCGTCCGCCAGCTGATCCAGTCCGAACGGGCGCAGGAAATCGTCAAGTCGATCATTCGCCTGGCCCGCCGTCTGAATCTGACGGTGGTTGCCGAAGGCGTGGAAAACCAGGCCATCGCCCAACTGCTGCGCGAACTTGATTGCCACTGCGGCCAGGGTTATGTCTATTCACCGCCGCTGGCCGTCGCCGACTTCGTCGACTGGTATCACGCCCGGCATCCGGCGCCGGAAAACACCTGAGCCCGCCCTACCCCGCCAGACGGAACTGGCTCGGCGGCATGCCCGTGCGCTTGGTAAAGAAGCGCGAGAAATAGGCCGGATCGGCGAAACCGAGCTGATAGCTGATTTCGCTGACCGGCACCGCCGAGTAGCGCAGCAGGCGGCGGGCTTCCTGCAACAGGCGTTCGTGCACGACTTCCTTGGACGGCCGTTCGGCCATGCGCCGGCAGATGTCATTGAGCCGCGCTTCGGTGATCGCCAGGCGGCTGGCGTATTCGCTGAGCGTCAGGTGGTCGCGGAAATGGCTTTCAACCAGGTCGCAAAAACTGAGGAAGAGCCGCAGGTCTTCGCTACGCTCGTGGCGCTGGCAGCTGCTGGGTTCGCGGGCGAGCAGCAGGCGGCTCAAGTGAATGAAAAAACATTCGCCGAGCGCCAGCAACAAGGCGCCATGACCACTGGCATCGCGCTCGAACTCGCCCTGCAGCAGCTCGACGCAGCGTTCCAGCGCGGCAAAGTCAGCGGCACTGCTGGCCGGCAGGCTCGCCAGCTCGAAAAAGGCCGCGTCGCGCAGCAGGCTGTCCGGCCATTGTCCGGGCATGGCGCGATACCAGTCGCGCACGACCTCCTGGCGCACCGTCAGCACATGGCCGTCGGTGTCCTCTTCGGAATAGAAGGAATGCGGAATGGTCGGCGGCGTAAAAATCAGCAGCGGTGCCTTGCCGCCATAAACCTGACCATCAAGATTGAGACGGATGCTGCCGCGTTGCAGCAGATGCACCTGGAAAAAGCAGTAATGGCGATGCGGCGGTGTGTTGCGGCCGAAAAAATCGGCCAGACGACCGAAAGTCTCGTAGTGGATTTCACATTCCGGGTCGCGCTGGTCATAGACCCGGCCAATATGAATATCAGGAATCGCCGGCACCGTCGGGATCGTCATGCTTGTCTCCTTGTTTTATCTCTTTTTCCACCCCGCTGAGGCCATCCATCATGGAATCATTAACATATTAGATAGTCAACTGCTATCATTACACCCTGCATCCTTCATTCCGACAATTACCGCCATGCCGCGCAAGCTCGCTTACCGCAATCTCCCGCAACTATTTCTCCGGGCCCGCGAAGAGCTCCTCAGCCATTTCCGGCCGATCATCACGCATTTTGGCCTGACCGAGCAGCAATGGCGCATCCTGCGCGCGATTGCCGAAACCGAACAGCTTGAACCACGCGAAATCTGCGAAATCTGCCAGATTCTCAGCCCCAGCCTGACCGGCGTGCTGTCGCGCATGGAAGATGTCGGCCTGATCACCCGCACACGCATGGCCGAAGACCAGCGCCGCGTCCTCGTGCGCATGACGCCGAAGTCGGAAAAGCTGGTCGCCGAACTCGGCCCGCTGATCGTCGAACAGTACAAGATCATCGAGCAGGCTTTCGGCGCTGAACTGATCAACGAGCTGTACACCGTGCTCGACAAGGTCATCAGCATCGAACGCGGCCCGATCCCGCAAGTCAAACTGCCGCCGCGCAAGGAACTGGCGGATTATTGATCAGCAATAATCCAGGCAATAGGCTGCTTCCCGGTGAATCCGTATAATCGCGGGTCCGCCATGTCCGAGCCCGCCAACGTGTCCGATCACCTCGCCGTTCTGCTGCAATACCTGATTCCCAAACAGGCGCTCACCGCCCTGGCCGGCAAGCTCGCCAGCGCCCAGGCCGGCAGCCTGACGACCCGCGTCATCCGCTGGTTCGTTGGCCGCTACAAGGTCAACATGGCCGAAGCCGCCAATCCGGATATCGCCAGCTACAAGAGCTTCAACGAATTCTTTACCCGAGCACTCAAGGACGGCGCCCGGCCGCAAGCCGACACCGCCTTCGTCTGCCCGGTCGATGGGGCGATCAGCCAGTTCGGCCCGATTGAGCGCGGGCAGCTTTTTCAGGCCAAGGGCCACCACTATTCGACGATCTCGCTGCTCGGCGGCGACCGCGAGCTGGCCAAACGCTTCGAGAACGGCAGCTTTGCCACGCTCTACCTCAGCCCGCGCGACTACCACCGTATCCACATGCCCTGCGACGGCAAGCTGACACGCATGACCTACATCCCCGGCGCGCTGTTTTCGGTCAATCCGGCGACCGCCCGTGGCGTTCCCGGCCTGTTCGCCCGCAACGAGCGCGTGGTGTGCGTGTTCGAATCGGAATCCGGGCCTTTCGTGCTGACCCT
>JAVBXO010000375.1 GCA_030824535.1 Azonexus sp.
CCGACGGACCCCATGAGCCACACCCCCGTCGATGCCAATCCTACTCCGCCGATGCCGCGTGTGGAAGCCGCACTTCGCTACGCTCCGTGCGGCTTCCACACGCACCTCTCATTCGCGATAATTTTGATGGTAGACCCCGTTTTCCTGTGACCCCGTTTTCCTGACCCCGTTTTCCGCTTGTTAAACGTAATTTCGTTATTTGTCAAGAAAGTAGCTATTAAAGGATTTTAGCGACTGACAGCGAGAGGAACAGAAAATTTGGGCAGTCGCAGTTGCGGATAACTGCATTCGCTCGGACGTGCAGGGCTCGGCACGATATAGTGTGTTGTCACCGGCATCTGGCAATTACTCGGCCAAAACCGACATTCCAGGCGTTACTTTCGCGGTCTGCAACCAACCAAGAGCGGCCAGAGGTGGAATCACACCAAAACTGTCATACAATGCCATTGGCACAATTTTTGGCGTAGAGGGTTTAGGAACTGCTTAGTAAAGTATGCAGTTCAAATGTGAGTCAAAAAAACAATTGGATACGCCAATCAAAGTCGTTAAGTATTAAGTGATGAATCCGAGAATCCTGCAAAAAATGATAGCCAATTCACGTTGGGCTTCGTCAGTGCTAACAAATCCGTTTCAGTAACCATCAGCATTTTGGGAGTATATATGTCGAAGAAGTTGTTTGTTCCACTGGTTCTTGCTGTTCTACTGCCTGCCTGCTCTACCTACACAACACCTCGGTACGCAATCAACGCAGATACAAATGTTACGCTAAAGGCTATTGGGGCATCGAATGTTGCCGTCGGATCTTTTTCCGGACCAGGAGCCTTCGATAGTAGTTGCCGTGCAGCTGGCCCACTCGCGCCACCAGATGGCATGTCGCATACTGCCTATTTCAAGAAAGCGCTTGAGGATGAGTTGAAGGTTGCTGGTGCTCACGCTACGTCATCCCCAAAAACAATCCTCACCGGCACTGTCAATCGCCTCGCGTTTTCGTCTTCTCGTGGCCTCACTGGCGGTTCGTGGGACATAGACGTGACGCTCAATTCGTCAAATGGAAAGACTATGGCTGCGGCGGAACACTACGAGTTCGAGAGCGGCTTTGTTGCTGATACGGCTTGCAAACAGACTGCCGAAGCGTACATGCCCACGGTCCAAAATCTTATTGGCAAGATCGTCAAATCGCCGGAGTTCAAGGGGCTCCTTCAATAGTTTCTGGCCGATGCACAATCGGGTAGCCAGGAGTTTCTAGCTCCCGGCCCCACACCACCCACCGTGCGGGTCCGCAGTGGGCGCTTCAACGAGTTGGCGCGCTCAACGGAAATCAATAGCCCTGTGCCTTGCACCACAATTCCTTGATGCTCGGCAGCCCCAGGGCCTTGAGCCAGTCATTGTTCAACGCTTGCTGCAGCGCCGGCGTGCGCGGGAAATGGGGTCGGACTCGATTATTCAATTGCAATTAATCGACCCTGACTCGAATGGCACCTGCTTAACTCAATGGCATTATAGAACTCGATGTTGTGACCCCGTTTTTAGAGGAAGACGATGATGCGTAGGTGCGAATAAATTCGCACCTACATGCAAGTTTTTGACTTAAGTAAGTGCCATTCGCACTCTGACTCCGTTTTCTTTATTGGCCCCGTTTTCTTTCCTATCCGAGTGGATGGGCGCGGTGTTTTGGTTTTTGGGCTGATTTTGCGGTGGACCGCAGATTCTGGGGTATTTTCAAATAGTCAGCGGCAGAGCAGGCACTAGCCTCCCTCCCCTCTGTAATTTGATACCGTCTTCTGCCAGCATTCTCATATGAAACGAAAGCACCAGTGCCTCTCGAATTGATCTTCGCCCGGCCGGTCTCGGCCAATGTTCGTTGGGCGGACGTCGAAGCGCTATTCGGGGAGCTGGGTGCCGAGATTTCAGAGCGCGAGGGTTCCCGCGTCGAGGTGTTTCTGTTCGGTCAGGTGCGCGTTTTTCACCGCCCGCATCCGTCGCCGGACACCGACAAAGGCGCCGTCGCAGCAATTCGCAAGTGGCTGGAAGAAAACGGAGTGAAACCATGAACACCATGACCATCAACGGCTATCAGGCGGTCATCGCCTTTGACCCGGACATGCAAATGTTCCGGGGTGAATTCGTGGGCCTGAATGGCGGCGCTGATTTCTACGCAAGCGACGTCGCCGGACTGAAGGAAGAAGGCGAAACCTCCCTGCGCGTTTTCCCGGAAGCCTGCGAACGCCGTGGCATCGAGCCGCGCAAACAGTTCTCGGGAAAGTTCTCCCTCAGGCTTGACCCCGCCACCCACGAAGCCGCCACCATCGCCGCCGCCGCCGCCCACGGCCAGAGCCTGAACCAGTGGACAACGGAAGCCATCAGGCAAGCCGCTCTGGCGGGATAAACAATTTGGTGAGTTGCTGGACAGCGCTCGCCCCATGAGGGGTGAGATGTCCCGAGAAAACCAGAATCCCGCCAATCAGCCTGCCAGTTTGGCGCTCACCAGGCGATTCAGACTTACCCCTTGTTCTGCGGCATGCATGGCCAGGGCGCGATGTAATTCGGGGGGAATGCGGACGCGGAATTCTCCGCTGTAGTGTTTTTCAGCCAGGGCTTCCGGGATTTTCTCGCCGCTTGCCCGCATGTCGGCGACCACATCGATGACCAACTGGCGGATGCCGGACAGCGCTTCTTCCGGGCTTGGCGCCAGCCAGGAAAGTGACGGGAATTCGGTGCAGAGGCCGACGTGTTCGCCGTCTTCCTGCGACCAGGTAACGCGGTAGGTGTAATGATCAATGCTCACGTCTGCTTTCCTCAAGCTTGGCGATGGCCAGCAAAACCTGTTTTACCTGATATGCCTTGGCTTTGCCCTTGTCGTCCTGAATGTTGATGCGTGGGTCGCCGATCCACGGGGTTTTGAATATCGTATGACTGCTTCCTGATTGACGCGCCTCTCCGAAATACGTTTCGCAAACCTTTTTCAGTTCTGAGAAGCGGACATTGGCCGGTTCTCGGCGCATCTGCTCAAGTGTTTTCCGGATCGTCATGGTGATTTTACGGTGCCATTAATGGAACCACAAGCTATCGTGGTTTAACTGCTCTTGGGGTGGAGGTAGAAAATAATTCCTCCATCACACGAATAAAACGACGAAAGATTATATGCCACAGGACTATTTTGACATCGCTTCAATCCACCACCCCATGCTCCAGACAATATCGCACCAACTCGGCGTTGCTTGTCAGCCCGAGTTTGGCCAGTAGCCGGGTGCGGTAGGTGCTGATGGTTTTGACGCTGAGGCATAGGCGGGTGCCGATTTCGGTGAGGGAGATGCCGGCCACGATGAGGCGGAGGATTTGCCATTCGCGTTCGGTCAGGCTGGTGTGCAGCGGGGTTTCGGCGGATGGTCGGTGGCCGGGGCGCTGGCCGGGTGGCAGGTAGTAGCCGCCGCTGGCGGCGATGCGGATGGCGGCGAGCAGTTGCACGGCGTCGCGGTCCTTGGAGAGGTAGCCGTTGGCGCCGGCTTCGAGGGCGATGGGGGCGTACTGCTCTTCGGGGTACATCGACAGCATGATCACCGGCTGCGAAGGCCATTCGGCGTGGATGCGGCGCAGGGTGTCGAGGCCGCTGCCGCCGCTCATGTTGACGTCAAGCAGGACCACACCGAAGGGCCGGCGGCGCAGATGTTCGATGGTTTCGCGACCATTGCCGGCTTCAGCAACCACCCGCATGTCGCTTTCGTCGGACAGCAGGCGGCGCACGCCGCTGCGGAAGATGGCGTGGTCGTCGGCCATGAGGATTTCGATCATGGGGCATCCTCCAGCGGCAGGCGCAGGATCAGGCAGGTGCCGCCGGCTGCGCCTGGTCGTGAATTCAGGCTGCCGCCGAATTCGCGCGCCCGTTCGGCCATGCTGACCAGGCCGATGCTTTTGCCGGTCGGCGTCAGGCTGGCCAGGCCACGGCCGTTGTCTTCGATTTCGACCTGCAGCCAGCCGTCGACGCCCGCCAGGCGCAAATGCACCTGCGTTGCCCCGGCGTGGCGGGCGATGTTGGTCAGCGCTTCCTGGCAAATTCGGTAGACCGCCGTCGCGCGCGGCTGCGAGAGTTGGGCGTCAAAGTCCTCGGCGTGCAGTTCGCAGGCGACTTCGATGCGCTCGGAAAACTGCCGCAACACTGCCTGCAAGGCGGCATGCAGACCGAGGTGATCCAGCGCGCCGGGGCGCAGGTCTTCGGAAATGGTGCGCACGCTGTCGATGCTTTCCTGCGCCAACAGCAGCAAGTCGCTGACGATCAGCTTCAGCTCTGGGTCTTCGGTGCGCCGTTGCACGCGCTGGATATCCAGTTTCATCGAGGTCAGCATGCCGCCGACGACGTCGTGCAGTTCGCGGGCGATGCGTGCGCGCTGCTCTTCGCGCACGGTGTTGATGTAGGCCGCCAGTTCGCGCAGGCGTTCGCGTGACAAGCGCAGGGCTTCCTGCTGTTGCAGCTGTTCGGTGATATTGACACCGACGCCAACCACCGCCGGCCGGCCACGATAGATCACGCTGGAGCCATGCACGTCGAGGTACACCGGCTCACGGTTGCGGTGCCAGCCCATGGTCGTGTAGCGGATGCTTGGCACCTCGCCGCTGATCCGCCGATGAAAGTTGGCAATTGTCGCTTCCTGCATCTCGGGATAGACCGCCTGGCGCAGGTGCATGCCGGTCATTTCTTCGGCCGTGTAACCGAGCATGCCGGCGAAGGTGGCGTTGACGTACTGGAAGACCTCGTCCTGGATCACGTACATCCCGGCCAGCGACTGCTCGACGATGCCGCGAAAGGGAATGGCGTATGCGTTTTCCATCGCTTTCTTCCAAAAAAAAGGGAGCCCGAAGGCTCCCGAAACGAATGAGACGACGGTTTGCTGTTCTCCGTTGCCTCTCCCGCAGAGTGATCAATAGTGATTAGTGGTTCGAGGCAGCCGCGGCGCCGAGACCAGTCTGGGCGCGGATGTACTGCTCTTCATAAGCCTCGGCTTCCTTCTCGGCGCGGGCGCTCTTGTCGGTGACCGAACCCAGCCAGGTGACGAAGAAGGCCAGAGTCATCGAGATGATCGCCGGGTGGTCGTAGGGGAAGATGGCCTGGGCATTGCCCAGCACTTTGACCCACACGGCCGGCGACAGGATGACCAGACCAACGGCGGAAGCCAGGCCGGCAATGCCGCCCCACAGTGCGCCACGGGTGGTCAGCCCCTTCCAGTACATCGACAGGATCAGCACCGGGAAGTTGACCGAAGCCGCCACGCCGAAGGTCAGGGCGACCAGGAAGGCGATGTTCTGGTCCTTGAACAGGATGCCGAGCAGGATGGCGGTGATGCCGATGCCGACGGAGGCGATCTTGGTCATCTTCATTTCCTGGGCGCTCGAGACATTGCCCTTCTTGATCACGCGAGCGTAGAGGTCATGGGCGATGGCCGAAGCGCCAGCCAGGGCCAGACCGGAAACCACGGCCAGAATCGTCGCGAAGGCCACCGCCGACAGGAAGCCGAGGAAGATGTCGCCGCCAACCGACTTGGCCAGGTGCATGACCGGCATGTTGGAACCGCCGATCAGCTTGCCGCCAACGACGCCGCCTTCAAAGTAAGCAGGGTCCTGGCCGACGATGACGATGGCCGACATGCCGAGAATGATCACGACGAGGAAGAAGAAACCGATGAAGCCGGTCGCGTAGAACACCGACTTGCGGGCTTCCTTGGCGTTCGGCACGGTGAAGAAACGCATCATGATGTGCGGCAGGCCAGCGGTGCCGAAGAGCAGCGCGAAGGACAGCGACACGGCGGAAACCGGATCGGCCATCAGCGAACCCGGCGCCATGATCTTGATGCCGGACTTGTGGGCGGCAACCGCCTGGGTAAACAGATTGTCAAAAGAGAAACCGAACTTGCTGAAAGCCAGCAGCATCAGGGTCGTGCCGCCACCGAGCAGCAGGCAGGCCTTGATGATTTGCACCCAGGTCGTCGCGACCATGCCACCGAAGGTCACATAGACCATCATCAGCAGGCCGACGCAGATTACGGCGGTGTTGTATTCCAGGCCGAACAGCAGCTGGATCAACTGGCCGGCACCAACCATCTGCACGATCAGGTAGAAGCAGACGACGGTCAGCGAACCGCAGGCGGCAAAGGTACGGATGCGGTTCTGGTCGAGGCGGTAGGAAGCGATGTCGGCAAAGGTGAATTTACCGAGATTGCGCAGACGTTCGGCCATCAGGAACAGGATGATCGGCCAGCCGATGAAGAAGCTCACCGTGTAGATGAAGCCGTCAAAGCCCTTGGCGTAAACCAGCGAGGTCAGGCCGAGCAGGGTCGCTGCCGACATGTAGTCGCCGGCAATGGCCAGGCCATTCTGGAAGCCGGTGATACCGCCGCCGGCGGTGTAGAAGTCAGCGGTCGACTTGGTGCGGGCCGAGGCCCAGTAGGTGATACCGAGCGTGGCCAGCACGAAGACCATGAACATGGCGATGGCGCTGACGTTGACCGGCTGCTTTTGCACGCCTTCGATGGTGCCGGGTGCGGCGATGGCCAGACCGGCGATCAGCAGGCCGGCACACAGGGCGAGAAGGGAACGCTTCATTTGCTGGCCTCTTTCAGGATCTGCTCATTGAGCGCATCGAATTCGCCGTTGGCGCGGTTGATGTAAATACCGGTGGTCAACCAGGCGCCAAAGATCATCGCCGCAGCGATGGGCCAGCCCCAGGTGATGATGCCGCCTTCGGAGATCGGCGTTGCCAGCAGACCAGGATTGAAGGCGGTGACCATCATGAAGCTGTAGTAAGGCACCAGCACGACGAGCGACAGAATGATGGCGAAGCGCGTGCGCTTGCCAACGAGTTCGGCAAATTTCGGATTGCTCCGAATTTTCACCTGCATAGTGGGTTTAGACATAAATCCTCCTTAAGACCCCGATGGAATGGAAATGCTTTTGCTGTTCTCTTGGTTTTTGTGTTTTTTGGCAGGTCGACCGCAGAAATCACCTTCGCCCTGCCTGGGTACTGCTGACGCCTGATTCAGGCCCGTCTGCGCGGGTCTGAGGCCGGGCGCAATTACATATTTGGATAGTTCGGCCCACCGCCACCTTCCGGTACCGTCCAGTTGATGTTCTGGGTCGGATCCTTGATGTCGCAGGTTTTGCAATGCAGGCAGTTCTGGCCGTTGATCTGCAAACGCGGCTTGCCTTCGTCCTCGCCGAGGATTTCGTACACGCCCGCCGGGCAATAGCGCGTTTCCGGCGCACCGTACTTGGCGTAATTGACGTTGATGGCCACGCTTTCATCCTTGAGGCGCAGGTGGCACTGCTGGTTTTCCTCGTGGTTGGTTGCCGAGAGGAAAACCGAGGACAAGCGGTCGAAAGTCAGCTGGCCATCCGGCTTCGGGTAGGCAATCTTGGCGTAGCTGTTCTTGTCGCCGAGTTGCGTGTGGTCGTCGTGATGACGCAGCGTCCACGGCGCCTTGCCGCCAAACAGAAAGGTGTCGATGGCCCCGTAGGCCAAACCGCCCAAGAGGCCCCACTTGAAGGCCGGGCGAATGTTGCGCACCTTGTAGAGCTCTTCCCACAGCCAGCTTTTCTTGATCTGCTCGGCGTATTCCGTCGCTTCGGCACCGGCGTTTTCCTTGCCCAGATGCTCGACCACGGCTTCGGCAGCGATCATCCCGGACTTCATCGCCATGTGCGTGCCCTTGATCTTGGGCACATTCAGGAAGCCGGCGGTATCGCCGACCAGCAAGCCACCGGGGAAAGTCAGCTTGGGCACCGACTGGTAGCCACCTTCGGACAGCGCGCGTGCGCCATACGAAATACGGCGACCGCCTTCAAAGAAGCCACGAATCGCCGGATGCGTCTTGTAACGCTGGAATTCCTCATACGGTGACAACCAGGGATTCTTGTAATCGAGACCGACCACATAGCCCACGGCTAGCAGATTGTTTTCCAGGTGATAAAGGAAGGAGCCGCCGTAGGTGTCCGAAGTCACCGGCCAACCCACGGTATGCACGATCAGGCCGGGCTGATGCTTGGCCGGGTCGATTTCCCACAATTCCTTGATGCCGATGCCGTAGGTTTGCGGATCAATGCCGTCGCGCAGATTGAATTGGCTGAACAACTGCTTGGTCAGCGAACCACGGCAGCCTTCGGCAAAAATCGTCTGGCGGGCATGCAGCTCCATGCCCGGCTGGAAGTTGTGGCCGGGCTGGCCATCCTTGCCTATGCCGAGATCGCCGGTCGCCACGCCCTTGACCGAG
>JAVBXO010000281.1 GCA_030824535.1 Azonexus sp.
GGGCGATTCAGGAAAAAAAGGTGCGCAAGGTCGGCCATGTCGTTGAAGAGCCGGTCGATGTGCGTATCATCTGCGCGACGCATCGCAATTTGCGCGACTGCGTCGCGAAGGGCGCTTTCCGCCAGGACTTGTACTATCGCCTGAATGTCATCGAATTGCGCATGCCGCCGCTGCGTGAACGTCCGGAGGATATTCCCGAACTGGTCGAGATGGTTCTATTGCGGCTGGTCGGGGAGTTTCATCCCAAGCTGACGCCGGAGGCCTTGAAGGCTTTGCAGCAGTATTCCTTTCCGGGCAACGTGCGCGAACTGGAAAACATCCTTGAGCGTGCCACCGCCTTGTGCGCGGCCGATATGGTTTCCCAGGAAGACCTGTTTCTCGAGCCTGGTCACGAGGCGGTCGGCGAGGAGGCCGAAGGGCGCGGGAGTGAAAGTCTGGATGACTACCTGAATCGTCTGGAGCGTCTGGCCATTCTCGAAGCGCTGCAAAAGACTGAGGGTAACCGGACGGCGGCAGCGCGTTTGCTGGGGGTGACTTTCCGTTCGATGCGTTACCGCCTTGAGCGTCTGGGGATCGAATGAGCCGCTGGTTACCTGATGGCTGGCTGGCGGGTGTTGAGCACCTGCCGTCGCCGAACTTTGGTGAGCGGCCGGTCGATACGGCGGTATCGCTGGTGCTTATCCACAACATCAGCCTGCCGCCTGAGGAGTTTACCGGTGCCTGGGTCGAGGATTTTTTCCTCAATCAGCTCGATGCTGCGGTCCACCCCTATTTTTCGACGATTTCCGGTGTTGAGGTGTCGGCGCATTTCTACATCCGCCGCGATGGTCGGGTGATCCAGTTTGTCGGTTGTGACAAGCGCGCCTGGCATGCTGGGCAGTCCACCTGGCGGGGACGGGAGAATTGCAACGACTGGTCGGTCGGGGTTGAACTTGAGGGTTGTGACACGCAGGCCTTCACTGCCGCCCAGTACGACGCCTTGTGGCCCTTGCTCAAGGCCTTGTGCCGGCACTATCCGATGACTGATATTGCCGGCCACAGCGATGTCGCGCCGGGACGCAAGACCGACCCCGGCGCGTTTTTCGACTGGGCGGCCGTGCACCGCGAATTGCCCGGTTTACGCCTGCCTGGCGAAGTAGGTGCGTAAGCGTTCGACGGCTTCGGCCAGGCGTTCGACCGTGGTGGTGTAGGCAAAACGGATGTGGCGTTCCGGGGCGTTGGCGCCGAAATCAATGCCGGGCGTCGCGGCTACGCCGACTTTTTCGAGCAGGTCGCGCGCCAGCGTGTAGCTGTCGGCGGCCAGGGCCGAGCAATCGCAATAGAGATAGAAAGCGCCTTCGGGGCGGGCAGTAATGCGCAGGCCCAGGCTTTCCAGTGCTGGTGCCAGGAAATCCCGACGGCGGCGAAATTCGCTGCGGCGTTCTTCGAGCAGGGCGATGGTGGCCGGTTCGAAGGCGGCGAGGGCGGCGTATTGTGCTGGCGTCGACGGGCAGAGCACGAGGTTCTGGGCGAGTTTCTCGACGTCGCGCACGTAAGCCTCGGGGACGACCATCCAGCCGAGGCGCCAGCCAGTCATCTGGAAGTATTTCGAAAAGCTGTTGATGACCCAGATATCGTCGCCAGCCGCGCAGGCCGTTGGAGCATCGATTTCGTAAGTCAGGCCGTGATAAATCTCATCGACGAGGAAATGCCCGTCATGGGCGCGCACGGTCTTGGCCAGTGCCGCGATTTCCGCCAGGGTCAGCAGCGTGCCGGTGGGGTTGGCGGGCGAGGCGACGAGTAGTCCGCTGGTCCGCTTGTTCCAGGCGGTGGCAACTTGCGCTGGCGTCGGCTGGAAGTTGCTCTCCGGGCCGACCGGGATGGCGACCGGGCAGCCTTCATAGGTGCGCAGGATGTGGCGGTTGCAGGGATAGCCGGGGTCGGCGAGCAGCCATTCGCTGCCGGGATCGGCGAGACAGGCAAAGGCCAGGTTCAGCGCGCCGGAAGCACCGTTGGTGACGACGATGCGGCTGGCTGGCACATCAATGCCGTAACGCTGCTGATAAAAACCGGCAATCGCCGCGCGCAATTCCGGCAAGCCGAGCGCCGGGGTGTACAGCGTTTTGCCCTGTTTGATGGCGTCGACCGCAGCAGCGACAATCGGTGCCGGCGTCGGGAAATCCGGTTCGCCGACTTCCATGTGAATGATGTCGCGGCCTTCGCTTTCAAGCAGGCGGGCGCGGGTCAGCAGTTCGACGACGTGGAAGGGGGCAATGTCGTCGAGACGACGGGCGGAACGGGGCATGGCACTCTCCAAAAAAAACGGCCACCCGCAGGTGGCCGTTCGATTATCGCCCAAGCGGGTCGATTATGCGGCGTCCTTGAAGATGCCCATTTCGAACAGTTCGCGCTTGAGCACGAGTTCGCGCGGCATCTTTTCGCCCATCTTGTCGAACCATTCCTTGTGGCCGGCCAGTTCGGCCTTCCAGGCGTCCGGATCGATCTGGCTGAGGGCTTCGAAGTCTTCGCGATTGACGTCCAGACCGGTCCAGTCGATGTCCTCGAACTTCGGCATCCAGCCCAGCGTGGTTTCCTTGGCGCCAACGGTGCCCTTGCAACGCTGGACGACCCACTTCAGGACGCGCATGTTGTCGCCGAAACCCGGCCACATGAATTCGCCCTTCTCGTTCATGCGGAACCAGTTTACGCAGAAGATTTTCGGCGTGGCATCGACAGTCTTGCCCATCTTCAGCCAATGGTTGAAGTAGTCGCCCATGTGGTAGCCGCAGAACGGCAGCATGGCGAACGGGTCGCGACGGACCACACCTTGCTGACCGAAAGCGGCAGCAGTGGTTTCGGAACCGAGGGTGGCAGCCATATAGACGCCGTAGTTCCAGTTGAAAGCCTGGTAAACCAGCGGCACGGTGGTAGCGCGACGGCCGCCGAAGATGAAAGCGGAAATCGGCACACCAGCGGGATCTTCCCAGGCGGCATCGACCGACGGGCACTGGCTGGCCGGAGCGGTGAAGCGGGAATTGGCGTGGGCGGCCTTCTTGCCAGCCTTGCCATCTTCCGGCGTCCAGTCCTTGCCCTGCCAGTCGATCAGGTGAGCCGGAGCTTCCTTGGTCAGGCCTTCCCACCAGATGTCGCCATCGTCGGTCAGCGCGACGTTGGTGAAGATGATGTTTTCCTTGAGCGTAGCCAGGGCGTTGAAGTTGGTTTTTTCGCTGGTGCCCGGAGCAACGCCGAAGAAGCCGGCTTCCGGGTTGATGGCGTAGAAACGGGTAACGCCATCCTTGTCGACGCGCGGCTTGATCCAGGCGATGTCGTCGCCGATGGTGGTGATCTTCCAGCCGTCGAGGGTCTTCGGCGGGATCAGCATGGCGAAGTTGGTCTTGCCACAGGCCGACGGGAAGGCGGCAGCGACGTAGGACTTTTCACCTTCGGGGGATTCAACGCCGAGGATGAGCATGTGTTCGGCCAGCCAACCCTGATCGCGCGCCATGTTGGAAGCGATACGCAGGGCGAAGCACTTCTTGCCGAGCAGGGCGTTGCCGCCGTAACCGGAACCGTAGGACCAGATTTCGCGGGTTTCCGGGTAATGCACGATGTACTTGACGGTCGGATTGCACGGCCACTTGCTGTCTTCCTGGCCCGGTTCGAGCGGGGCGCCGACGGAGTGGATGCAAGGCACGAATTCGCCATCGCTGCCGAGCACGTCAAAGACGGCTTTGCCCATGCGGGTCATCGTGCGCATGTTGGTGACGACGTAGGCGGAGTCGGTGATTTCGAAACCGATGTGGGCGATCGGCGAACCGAGCGGGCCCATGCTGAACGGGATGACGT
Source organism: Azonexus sp. (assembly GCA_030824535.1). Lineage (GTDB taxonomy): Bacteria > Pseudomonadota > Gammaproteobacteria > Burkholderiales > Rhodocyclaceae > Azonexus. The sequence goes on from JAVBXO010000281.1 coordinate 3,826, forward strand.
ACATGGTACGACCCTTCATGCAGCCCTTGAACACGCCGTTCAGGGTCTCACGCATCTTGGCGGGGTCTTCCCAGTTATTGGTCGGGCCGGCGCCTTCTTTTTTTGCGGAGCAGATATAGGTGCGGTCTTCGACGCGGGCAACGTCGGACGGGTCAGAGCAGGCGAGGTAGGAATTCGGGCGCTTTTCCTGGTTGAGCTTGACGAAAATGCCAGCTTCTACCATTTCGCCGCACAGGCGGTCATACTCTTCTTGCGAGCCGTCGGCCCAGTAAATTTGATCCGGTTGGGTCAGCTCGGCGATTTCGGCGACCCATTTTTTCAGGCCTTCGTGTTTGACGTAATCTGGAGCATTCAGCGGTGCGGTCATGGCGGTGTGTCTCTCTCTCTAAGTTGCTGAAATAAGGTTTCACGCCAGTCGCCGGATGCTGCCACCAAGACTGCGAGCGGCACGAAGCCGTCGGCTGGGAAGCCCGTAATTATGCAACAAAATTCGGGAAATTGCTACTTGACTTTGCTGTCCTAAGTGTTTTCCGAGGCTTGGCGGGGTGCTTGAATGTGGTATGATCTTCCGCCATCCGAAACGTATTTTCACAATGTAAAACGGAGGCAGACATGGATCCCCGGCAGTTACGCGAAGAAGCGCTCTATTATCACCGCCAGCCCAAGCCGGGCAAGATTGCGGTAACCCCGATCAAGCAACTGACCAACCAGTACGATTTGTCGATGGCTTACTCGCCTGGCGTTGCCTTCGCCTGCGAGGAAATCGTCGCCGATCCGGCCGAAGTCAGTACGCTGACTTCCCGCGCCAATCTCGTTGGCGTCATCACCAATGGCACCGCCGTGCTGGGTCTCGGGGCCATCGGCCCGCTCGCCGCCAAGCCGGTCATGGAAGGCAAGGGCGTGCTGTTCAAGAAGTTCGCCAACATCGACGTCTTCGACCTCGAAATTGACGAGCGCGATCCCGACAAACTGATCGACACCATCGCCTCGCTCGAGCCGACTTTTGGCGGCATCAACCTTGAAGACATCAAGGCGCCGGAATGCTTCTATATTGAGAAGAAGCTGCGCGAGCGCATGAAGATTCCCGTTTTTCATGATGATCAGCACGGTACGGCAATTGTCGTCGGCGCCGCGATCCTCAATGGCCTGCACCTGATCGGCAAGGATCTGACCAAGGTCAGGATCGTGACCTCTGGCGCCGGCGCTGCCGCACTCGCCTGTCTCGACTTGCTGGTCATGCTCGGCGCCCCGGTCGAAAATATCTGGGTCAGCGACATCAAGGGCGTGGTTTACGAAGGTCGCGTCGAGGATATGGACGAGATCAAGGCGCGTTATGCCAAGCCGACGGCTGCCCGGACGCTGGGCGACATCATTGAAGGTGCTGACGTCTTCCTCGGCCTGTCGGCCGGTGGTGTGCTGAAGCCGGAAATGGTCGCAAAGATGGCAGCGAAGCCGCTGATCATGGCGCTGGCCAATCCGACGCCGGAAATCAGCCCGGAACTGGTCAAGAGCGTGCGCGACGACGCCATTATCTGTACCGGCCGTTCCGATTATCCGAATCAGGTCAACAACGTCCTGTGCTTCCCCTTCATTTTCCGTGGCGCGCTTGATGTTGGCGCGACGACGATTACCGAAGAAATGAAGATGGCGGCGGTGAAGGCGATTGCCGAACTGGCCCGCGCCGAACAATCGGAAGTGGTGGCTTCGGCCTACGGTGAAAAAATCACCGGCTTCGGGCCGGAATATCTGATTCCCCGTCCTTTCGACCCGCGCCTGATCGTCAAGATCGCACCGGCAGTGGCCCGTGCCGGCATGGAATCGGGAGTGGCGACCCGGCCGATTCAGGATTGGGATGCTTATATCCAGAGTCTCAACGAATTTGTCTATCACTCCGGCCTGATCATGAAGCCGGTGTTCTCGCAGGCGCGCATGGCGCCGAAACGCATCGTTTTCGCCGAGGGCGAGGACGAGCGCGTACTGCGGGCGGTGCAGGTAGTGCGCGACGAAGGCATTGCCTGGCCGATCCTGATAGGTCGTCACGAGGAAATCAATCGCCGGATTGAGGTTGCGGGCCTGCGCATTCGTGAGGGTGAGGATTTTGAAGTAGTGCACTCGGAAAATTGCGCTTTCTTCGACGAGCACTACGAGGAATTCTGGACGATTTATCATCAGCTCATGGAGCGCAAGGGCGTCTCGCCGGATTACGCCCGTCGCGAAGTGCGTCGGCGTAATACCCTGTACGGTTCGCTGATGGTTCGCCTGGGTTACGCCGATGGCCTGATTTGCGGCACCTTCGGCCGTCACGAGACGCACCGCGAGTACGTGCAGAACGTGATCGGTACCCGCCAGGGGCTGGATCGTTACTACGCGATGAATCTGCTGATGTTGCCGGAACGCACGGTCTTCATTGGTGACACTTATGTGAATTACGACCCGAGCGCTGAGCAGTTGTGTGACATGACGCTGCTGGCCAGTGAGGAAATCCGCAATTTCGGCATGACACCCAAGGTCGCTCTGTTGTCGCATTCGACGTTTGGTACGGAGAACACGCCGACCTCGCTGAAGATGCGGGAGGTGCTGGCGCGCTTGAGCGAGCGGGCACCGGAGCTTGAGGTTGAAGGTGAAATGCACGGCGATGCGGCGCTCGACGAGAAAATTCGCCTGTCGGCTTTCCCGAATTCGCGTTTGCGCGGCCAGGCCAATCTGCTGGTGATGCCGACCCTGGATGCAGCGAATATCTCGTTCAATCTGCTGAAAGTGGCGGCCGGCGACAATCTGACCATTGGTCCGATTCTGCTCGGTGCGGCCAAGCCAGTGAATATCCTGACCCCTACGGCGACGGTGCGGCGCATCGTTAACATGACCGCGCTGACGGTCGTTGATGCTGTATAGATAGTGCTTTAAGTTGTCGCTGTATCTATCTAATTTTTATTAATATTTTCTCTATCTCCTGCTAAACTCGGTACAATTCGGATCGAGTTGGCAGGAGATCATTGAATGAAACATGCAGTAAAAGCAGCGCTGTTGGTCGTGGGTCTTTTGGGGGTCGGTTTGCACAGTGCCTCGTATGCCGCTACGGACAAAAAAACCACCACCGCTAGCAAGAGCAAGGCCGTGGAACAGGCCAAGTCCGGCAAGTCTACAAAGCTTGCCAAGGCTGACAAGGGTAGTAAGTCGCTGAAAAGCGCCGCCAGGAATACGCCGATCGCCAAGGATATGGGCAAGCAGCTCGCCGGTGTCGGAAAATCAAGGAAAGTCGCTGTTGTCGAGCCTGTTGCCAAACACGTGCGCAAGGTCTCGAGCGTTCTGGATGATGATCCCGGCCGTCTGGCGCTTTTTTCCGCGTCGGCCTTGGTTATCGACCAGGTCAGTGGTCAGGCGCTGGTCGAGAAACAGCCAGATGTCGTGACGCCGATTGCCTCGATTTCGAAATTGATGACGGCGATGGTTGTGCTCGATGCCAAGCAGGATTTGCAGGAAGTCATTGCTATTGGTGATGACGATGTCGACAGCCTGAAAGGCACCCGTTCGCGGCTGCCGGTAGGGACGACGATGACCCGTGATACGGCCATGCTGCTGGCGCTGATGTCGTCGGAAAACCGCGCGGCGCACGCGCTGGGTCGGCATTATCCGGGTGGGCTTAACGCCTTTGTCCATGCCATGAACCGCAAGGCGCAGGCGCTGGGCATGACGCGCAGCCACTTCGAGGAGCCGACCGGACTGTCAAGCAACAACGTGTCGACAGCGCACGATCTGGCGCGCATGGTCTCGGCGGCAGCGCGTTATCCGGAAATCCGCAATTTTTCGACAACCGCTGAAGCCAAGGTCGATCTGAACGGCAAGATTCGCGATTTTCACAATACCAACGCCCTGGTGCGCAGCGATACCTGGGAAATTGGCGTGTCGAAGACCGGTTACATTTCCGAAGCCGGTCGTTGTCTGGTGATGCAGGCGCGCGTGGCCGACAAGCCGGTGGTCATTGTGCTGCTCGACTCGAATGGCAAGATGACGCGGGTTGGCGACGCGATGCGCATCAAGCGCTGGATGGAAAGCGCCAGCCTGGCGCTGGAGCGCCGCCGGGTTTGAGTTGGGTTTGTGGTTGTGAATTGAGAAAAGGCCGCTTGCAGCGGCCTTTTTTATTAATTGCACTGCTTATTTTTTGAGGCGGATATAGCCAAGGGCGTTGGAGACGGCATCGGCAGTCTGGCGCACTTGATTGGCCCATTCCGGATCGTGGCGGTCAGCCGGGGCGGAGACCGACAACGCGGCAACGATCACGCCTTCGTCGTCGTGGATTGGCGCTGCCACGCACTTGAGGCCGAGTTCGGCTTCTTCGTCGTCGTAGGCGATGCCGTGGCGACGGACCTTGTCGAGTTC
>JAVBXO010000354.1 GCA_030824535.1 Azonexus sp.
TTGTCGACGACGCGACCTACCTGCAAACGAAAGCTGTTCGACCCGAGATCGACCGCTGCAACGGTTTCATAACTCATTATTGTTCTTGCTATCCAGGCTGCAAAACAGCGCGAATTCTACCATCCGCCCCCGCATGAATCTGTGACAAGGCCGGCGGCGGCGAGGATTCGCCGAAAATGGGCCGATCAGGCCAGGACCAGCGCCTGGCGGCCATACCACTCTTCACCGGCCGGCAGAACAATGCGGCTGTCGGCCACCGCTGCTTCGACGCAGAGCATGTGCCGCCAGGCATCGGCCGGCATATCGGCCAGGCTGGCGCATTTTTCCACCCAGGGATTCCAGACCACGACATCGGGAAAATCCCGGATCTGGATGCCCAGGCTCAAATTACCGGCGCGCAACACCTGCGGCTGGTCGACATTGCGATAAACCCGGTCAGTTTCGGCTTCGATCATCAGTTCTTCAGTGGTTTCACGCTGCACCTGATTGCCATTGGCAGCATCGCGATACTCAAAACCAGCCAAGCCGTCGATGGTTACATCCTCGACCTGCACGACCCGCAGATAGGTATGCAGGGCGCCGGTGAACTCGAACGGAGCTTCACCGGTATTGATCACGCACAACTCCAGATCAAGACGATCAGCTTCAAGCATCAGCGTCAGTTCCAGCTTGAATGGATGCGGCCACAAGGCGCGGCTGGCTTCATCATCTTCCAGCGTCAGGGTGGCCAGCGCGTAGTCGTCGCCACTGCGGCGGGCGCTGACGTCCCACAGGCGGGTGCGGACCAGGCCATGCTTGGGCAGATCGCCCTGCCCGGCAAATTGCGGGAAACAGACCGGAACGCCGCCACGAATCGGCAAACTGCCGTCAAATACGGCTTTTTCCGACAGGAAAAGATGCTCTCGCCCATCCGCCGTGACCCAGGACAGCACTTGTCCGCCCAGGCGGGAAACAATGGCGCTGGCGCCGCGCGGGCCGGTCAGGCGCAGTGCTTCGAGGCCGTGGAATTCGATGGTTTCAATGCAAGGTGTGTTCATGGGAAGAAGGGACTACATAAAGTTTGGGGCGCAGGTGCAATAACTCGACTTCATGGCCGAGCATCGTCACACTGCCGGAGCGCCGGTTATCACCGGTATCGCTGTATTCGAAGGCATAAACCCGGCGCAGGCGCAGGTGACCTTCGTCGTCGCGGGCAAAACGCAGGGCGCGCCCGACGACGGTTTCATCGAGGAACAAGACGCCCTCGTCGATGCAAGCCTGGCGAGCGGCCTCGATGCCGGTTTCGCGGGCTTTGAGACTATCCAGCCAGAACCAGACGGCAAGCGCCAGCAGACTCAAGAGCAGCAATTCAGAAAGATCCATCGGCGGAGTATACGAAAAACCGACCCCTCGCCGGCCTTTTCCTGCCCTGAATGCCGAGAAAAAACCCTGCTCAACAGCAATCGGCTAGAATCCGCCCTCCCGCAACCGATTTTCCTGCAGGCCCTCCGGATGCTCAGTTACCGCCACGCCTTTCACGCCGGCAATCACGCCGATGTGCTCAAACACCTGATGCTCATTCAGATCGCCCAGTACATGGCTGAAAAGCCGGCGCCCTTCTGGATCATCGACACCCACGCCGGCGCTGGCCGCTATGCGCTGGAGTCCGAGCACGCCAAAAAGCTCGGCGAATACCGCGACGGCATTGGTCGGCTGTGGGAACGCAAGGATTTGCCGCCTGCTGCGGTCGACTACCTGGAAATGGTCAAATTGCAGAATCCTGACGGTGCGCTGCGTCGCTATCCGGGTTCGCCGTGGATCGCCAGCCAGTTGCTGCGCGAAAGCGACCGTCTGCGCTTGTATGAAATGCACAGCACCGACAGCAAATTCCTGCAGGAATGCTTCAAGGGCAGCGGCCGCCAGGTCGCCGTTACCGTCGGCGACGGGTTTGCCGGCCTGAAAGCCCTGCTGCCGCCGCCGCCGCGCCGCGCCCTGGTGCTCATCGATCCTTCCTACGAAACCCGCGATGACTACAGCAATGTCGTCAAAGGCTTGCAGGAAGCCCTGAAGCGCTTCCCGACCGGCACCTACGCGATCTGGTATCCGATGCTGAGCAAGCCCGAATCCCAGAAATTGCCCAATCGCCTGAAAAGCCTCGGCGCTGGCGACTGGCTGCACGCCACGCTGGAAGTCCGCGCGCCGGCCCGCGACGGTTTCGGCATGCACGGCAGCGGCATGTTCGTCATCAACCCGCCGTGGACGCTGGAAAAAACCCTGCACGAAACCCTGCCCAAGATTACCGAATTGCTGTCCCAGGGACCGGGCGCCAAGTACGGGCTGGAAAGCCAGACCAGTTAAAACGGTGCCAGGGTCGCGACCATCCGGCCGCTTTCGATGCGCACCGATTTCAACAACCAGCGCGCCGCCCGCTCGCGCAGGGATGCATCTTCACGCAGCACATAGACCGGGCGATTGCGGAAATACTGCCCGAGCAGGGAAGTGACGGCCTGGCGGGCCAGCGGCTCGCCATCTCGCCCCAGTTGCGGCGAACTGACCGACTCGGCGACCGGATTGTCGAGATAAAAAGCCTTGCTGAGGTCGTCGTAGCGGATTCCGGCCGTCGCCACGACCGCCAGCGGCAAGGGCTGCTTGATCAGCGGACTGAGTAAATCGACGTGAGCAGCAACGCGCGCCCGGCCCTCGGGCTGCCCCAGGGTGATCGTCGGCGGCTGTTGCAGCGAAACGTTGAGCACACCACCATAGCGTTTTTCCAGCGGGCCGGCGCGATCCACAGCGGCCTGAACCTCGGCCTCGCTAATGGTGATTTCCTGCTCGAGCAAGGCCGCGCCAGCACAAGCGCTCCACAGCAACAGCAGCCAGAAGCAGCGGCGGCAACTCATTTCAGCTCCGTATATTTGGCCCGTGAGCCACAGGCCTTGGCGACCGGGTACTTCTCGGCATTCTTCAGCAGCTTGGCCTGCGCGGCTGCGGCCAGATCAATGCCGGTGACGTCGGCGATCAACAGCAGGTAAAGCAGGATATCGGCGCATTCATCGCGCAAGGCTTCATTCGCCGCCGGGTCCGAGGGCAAGGCCTCGACTTCGGCATCGCTTTTCCATTGCGTCAGCTCAAGCAACTCAGCCGCCTCCAGATTCAGCGAGGTGATCAGATTGCGCAGGGTATGAAACTGCCGCCAGTCGCGGGCATCGCGGAATGCCTGCACTGCTGCGGTCAACATCGCTAAATCGCTCATTTTCAGCCAGCTCGTAAAGAGGGAGCGATGATGCCACAGGACAAGCCGGCTAGAATGCCCTGCTCTCCCTCGCCCCCCCTGCCCAAAGCGCGCCATGAAACGTCCTTCGCTGAATACGCAAATCCTCATCGGCTGCCTGCTCGGTGTCGCCGGCGGCCTGTGGCTGAGCCAAAGCGGCCAAACAAGCGAGCCAATCGGGCAGAACACCTTGTACGGCGCCAAGCTGCTCGGCAACCTGTTTCTCGACCTGCTGCGCATGATCCTCGTGCCGCTGGTCTTCTCGTCGATTGTCGTCGGCGTCGCCAACCTGCGCGCGCATGCGCAAATGCACCGGGTGTGGACGACGACCCTGGCCTTCTTCTTTGCCACCATGGGCATCGCCATCGTCATCGGTTTCGGCGCGGCGCATCTGTTTCGCCCCGGCGAAGGCCTGCATCTGGACATGTTTGCCGAAGCCACGCGCAACTACCAGGCGCGGCAGATGCCGCTGCCGGATTACATCGCGCAATTCCTCCGCGGCCTGTTCCAGAATCCCTTCAAGGCGCTGGCCCAGGGTGAAATCCTGGCCATCGTCATCATTGCCCTCTTCCTCGGCATCGCGCTGGTCGCCGGCGGCGAGCGTTACCGCAACATCCGCGTGCTGATCGAGGAATTGCAGGAACTCTGCCTGCGCATCGTCGGCTGGATCATGTACCTGGCGCCGCTCGGCCTGGCCGGCCTGCTGCTGCAACTGGTGGCGACGCAGGACAGCCAGTTGCTGCTGAGCCTGGGACATTTCATCCTGATCGTTACCGGCACGACGCTGTTTCACGGCCTGGTCGTGCTGCCCGGCATCCTCTGGGCCTTCACCGGCATGTCGCCGCTACGCTTCCTGAAGGGCGCACGCGAAGCGCTGATTACCGCCTTCATCACCTCGTCGAGCGCCGCCACGCTGCCAGTCACACTGCGCTGCACCGAACAGCATCTGCACGTCAAAAAGGACATCGCCAATTTTGTTGTGCCGCTCGGCGCGACGGTCAACATGGACGGCACGGCGCTTTACGAAGCCGCCGCCGCGCTCTTCGTCGCCCGCCTGGCCGGCATCGAACTCGACCTGGCCAGCCAGCTGGTGATCTTCTTCGTCGCCATGCTCGGCGCCATCGGCGCGCCCGGCATCCCCAGCGTCGGCATGCTGTCGATGGTGCTGGTGTTGCAATCGGTTGGCCTGCCGACGGAAGCCATCGCCATCCTGCTGCCCATCGACCGCCTGCTCGACACCACGCGCACTGCCGTCAATGTCGAAGGCGACATGGTTGGCAGCCTGATCGTGCAAAAACTGACGGCCGGCAAGGCCTGAAACGCATTTTTGCGGTCGACCCGCAAAAATCGGCCATTTTCAAAATTCAAGGAAACCCCATGCCCCTCTTCAAACTCGGCGATAACAGCTGGATTGCCCCCAAGGCCACGATTAGCGGCGATGTCGGTCCGGGCTAGAACAGCTCGATCTGGTGGAATGCCACCCTGCGCGGCGACAACGATCCCATCCACATTGGTGACAACAGCAACATCCAGGACGGCTCGGTGCTGCCTACCGACGAAGGCGTGCCGATGCACATCGGCAATGAGCTCACCGTCGGCTACCTGATCATGCTGCACGGCTGCATCGTTGGCGACGGCAGCCTGATCCCCGAAGGCAAGGTTTTCCCGGACAAAGTGCTGATCGTCGGCTCGCCGGGCAAGGTCGTGCGCGGACTCTCCGACGTCAGCGCCCGCCAGCAACAGCGAACGCCACCTGTTTGAAAAACCACCCCGAAACCAAAAATTTTTCGACCGCCGCTACGCGGCGGAAGGTGGCCCAAAGGCCACCTCAACGGCAAACACTCAAAGGTCAAAAGCCCAAAAATGCTGCTCCGGCCCCAACAACCGTCAGAGCACCTGAAGGGCTACGTAATCGTCGTAGTAGTCATAGCCGACGTAGACGTTGCCATCGAAGAAACCGACACCGGCGTGTCCCGAGGCCGAAGGCGTGGCCGACCAGTAGTAGTAGAAGTACTGCCAGCCGGACGGCGTTCCGTTGACATTAGACGCCCCATTGGTAAAGGAAGTATCCGTCGTCGCCCCGTTATGCGCATCCCAAATCGCCAACAAGTCATCGTAGAGCGGGTTGTTCGTCGCACCGTTCTGCACCGTCGTACCCGGTTGGTAAGCGCCGATCCCGTTCGGATAGACCATCCCGCCATTGGCCGTCGGCAAGGCCAGCTTGACACCATCCAGCGTTGCATAGCGGTAGGTGTCGGTGGTGTTACCGCCCCCGCCAACGTTGCCGTTGATGTCCTGGGTGAAGATACCATCCAGTACATCGTGCGTCACTCTGTCCGTCCCATTATTCAGGCTGCCGCTATTGGCTTTAGTGCCATCGCCGCTGCGATCCCAGTGGTAATACCACTTGCCTTCGACCTGCACTGGCGCGATCAGCTTGCCGTCAGCACCCAAGTCGATGACCGCCTTGCCGGCCTGGCTACCACTGATAGCGATGTCGCTCGCCGCCATGTCGGTCTTGCCCGCCAATTTGATGACATTACCCCAGCCATCACCCACGTCGTCAGCGAACAGGTAGCCGTTGCCGCCAAAAACCCCGAAGTAGTATTCAGCCCCCTGATCATGTGCTGCAACAGCCGCCAGCTTCATCGCGTCCAGACTCGCCGCCGCCGTCAGATTTTCGACATATTTGCCGCTCAGGCTAGCGTTATCGAACTTGTTGGCGGCAAAAACCAGCTGGTCCGTCCCTGACGCAAAGTCGGTGATGGTCTTGATCGCCCCGTAACCAGAAAGCCCGTTATTGGCCCCCAGTTCGGTAAAGTTGAAGCGGTCAGCGCCCAAGCCGCCGGTCAGCACGTCATTGCCCAAGCCGCCCAGCAAGAGGTCGTTCCCGGCGCCGCCGTTCAGCACATCCTTCCCCGCGCCGCCTTTCAGCACATCGTCCCCTGCACCGCCCAGCAGCGTGTCGTTGCCCACACCGCCCGTGAGCATATTGGCCAGACTATTGCCCGTCAGCTTGTCGTTATAGACACCGCCCGTCAGGTTTTCGATATTGAGCAAGGTATCGCTGCCGGAACCTCCCGTTGCCTGAGCAACGGTGATGCCCAAATTGACCGTCACCGCCGCCTTGGCTGTGCCATAGCTGACGTTATCAATCCCGGCCAGACCATTCAGGACATTATCGCCATCGCCGGCAATCAGCAGATTGTTCAGCGCATTGCCCGTGAGATTGGCTGCTGTCGTCAGCATCACCCGGCCGTTTTCGACATTGACCGGGAGCGTGTAAGCCGCCAGCGAGCTGTTGACCTGATCAATCCCCGCGTTCAAGGCTTCAACCACCACATCGCCTGCGTCAAACAGCTTATAGAGGTCATTCCCCAGCCCGCCCAGCAAGCTGTCGTTACCGTTACCCAGCCCGCCTGTCAGGGTGTCATTACCCGCCGTGCCATTGATATTCATTTTGCTTCCCTTTGTGTCCTGTGACTAAAAAATTGCCGCTTGAACCACTCAATCGCTATCAAGCACCCAAAAAAAGTTCCTTTCGGCATCTTTACGAAGGCATAAAACGCAATACCGTCGAAGAATTTTGAGGGCATATCCAGCAATGTCAAGGACTCAGATTCAATAATCCCGGATTCAATAGGAAAGCTTCGTTTTTGAACAGAATTCAAGCGCAGCGGAAAGTGCCTCGTTTTTGCAATCGAGCACAGAATAAAAAACGCTTTCTCGTGGACGCCGCTGTTTTAATAAATTTTGACAACTCATTACCTCACCTACTCCCGTAGGTGCGAATGAATTCGCAGAAAATACCTTGACCGTGCGAATGAATTCGCACCTACAACCCAAGCATAAAATGGGGTCAATGGCGAAGGCGACATGGTCGGCAGCCTGATCGTGCAGAAGCTCGCCGCGCCGCGCTGAAATCCGGCTTATTTGTCCGGCACGGCAATACCGTGGCGCCTCAGCCATTCGCGGTCAAGTTCCCAGCGCACTTCGCTGATGCCCGGCTGCGCCAGCACGATGCCCCGCGCTTCGTCCTGCATTTTTCCCAGCAAATGCTCGACAGCGATGAAAGCCGGGTTGTTGGCATCCTTGACGTTGATGTCCGGATACAGCACGCCAAGCATGCGGAAAGCCGGCACGTCGAAATTGCGCGGCGTCGCCATCACCGCCGTATGGCCATCGACGCGCAGCACATGAAACTGGTAGGGATAATTTTTCAGCTCGGCGCTGGCCTGCGTTTCCAGAATCGCGTTGAGCTCGCGACTGCGACCATCAGGACGGCGGATGGCCCAGTCGAGTGCGACCAGCAAGGCCAGCACGATGAGTACCCAGTGCCAGGATTTGAGGTGACGAAAATTCATGCTGTTTCCTTCAAGACCGCCCCGCATGCAGCCTGCAAGCGCCGCCGAGCGTAACATGAGCGCCGCTACTGCGGTGAACACCCAAAAAAGGCAGATTTTCAACCCAAACAGGAGACCCCATGCCCCTCTTCAAACTCGGCGACAAGACCCCGCAACTCGGCGATAACGCCTGGATCGCCCCCAACGCCACAGTCATTGGCGATGTCCACCTGGGCCAGAACAGTTCAATCTGGTGGAACGCCACCCTGCGCGGCGACAACGACCCCATCTACATCGGTGACAACACCAACATCCAGGACGGCTCGGTGCTGCATACCGACGAAGGCGTGCCGATGCACATCGGCAATGAGGTCACCGTCGGCCATCTGGTCATGCTGCACGGCTGCACGGTCGGCGACGGCAGCCTGATCGGCATCGGCTCGGTCATTCTCAACCGCGCGGTGATCGGCAAGGGCTGCATCGTCGGCGCCAATACCCTGATCCCCGAAGGCAAGGTCTTCCCGGACAAGGTGCTGATCGTCGGCTCGCCGGGCAAGGTCGTGCGCGAACTGTCCGACGAGGACGTGACCAAACTGAAAAAAT